>NZ_JBEYWW010000002.1:0-435524 GCF_040644635.1 Microbispora sp. NPDC046933
GCTACCTCGCCGGCCTCCACCTCCGCGCCGCGATGATCTGGATCAAAGACCTCACCCGGACCACCCCTTGATCACAACCAAATACACGCCCTAGGCCTGGAGCCACTGGTTTCACCGAGGACACCACCGCTGCCTGCTGGGACCGGACGGAGCTTCCAGATCCGGGAACGGTTCCGCCCGTCGGAACGGCCTGCGGCGGCCGGGCACCCTTAGGGCACATGAACCTGCGAGACGCCCGGAAGCGACGAGAAGCGACGAGAAACGACGTGGGACAGAGACGTGGGACAGAACCGTAGGCCAGGAGCCCTTCCGGTGTCTCGGTCCCGGTCTCAGCGGCCGTTGACGGAGAAGTGCTGGTAGTCCTTGGCACCCGACCAGGAGCCGCCCCAGCCCCAGCCGATCTGCTCGAAGGCGCGCACCACGCGGTCTCCACTGTTGATCACACCCGGCTTCTTGAGCGGCCGGTCCACGAACGCGTCCGCGTTGCGGTGGGCGTTGGATCCGTTCGCGTAGACGTACGGGTTCTCGCGCGGGTTGAGGTCCACGGCGAGGCCGTACGCGTGGTTGGACCAGCTGCCGGAACCGGTGGCGTTGCGGCAGTTGAAGGCCGAGGTGTTGTCGGCCTCGATGGAGTCGAAGTCGCTGCCCTTGTAGACGTCGACGGGCTCCATGCGGCGGATGGGGTAACGCATGTCGTAGAGCTTCCCGAAGACGGAGGCCACGTCCTCGGCCACCTTCTTGTTGACCACGAGCGTTCCGGTGTGCGCCTGGCCGTCGAAGCCCCAGTAGGTCATGGTGATCTTGCGTAGCCCGCTCAGCGGAACCGGGCAGCCCGGACGCCACGAGTGCCGGACGTCGTCGCGGGACACCTTCTCGACCGTGGCGGAGAAGGGAGGCGGTCCGCTCGGGCTCGGCGTGGGCCCGGTCTCGGGCGTGGGCGAGACCGGCACGGGCGAGGGTGTGACGGACGACGGGGTGACGGATGCGGAGGAGGCCGGCGCGGCCGAGGAAGTGGCAGACGCGGGCGAGTCCGGAGCCGACGACGCCGGGGCGGGCGCCGACACCCGGGTCCGGGCGGTGGCGGACGCGCCGGCGTCGCCGACCCCGGCACAGCCGGTCATTCCGACGAGAGCCGCCATCACTACCGCTGACCTGCGGTTCCACAAGGAGGTCATAGGCGCAGGTTACCCGTGGATGAGGTGTGCGCCGGCGGCCGCGCACGCTCCTGTGGACAGCGAGACTCCTGTGGACAGAACTCCGGCTGCCGGCCGCATTCTCCGCACAGAAGTCGTTGGCCGGAATCGCCGTATGGAAGGGGTGCAAGCCGTACGAATTGACGATCGGAATCGTCGTGGGCCGCCGCTAGGGTGGCGTCGTGCTTGAGCAACTGCGTTTCGGCGGGGTGAGCGTGCCGACCCACGCGTTTTTCGTGGGTCTCGGCGTGCTCCTCGCGAGCGTGGTGTTCGTCCTTGAGGCGCGGCGCCGGGGGGCCCTGCGGGAGGAGTCGCTCGTCGCCGTCACCGGCGCGCTGGTCGGCGGGGCGATAGGCATGCGGCTGTCCGGATGGGCCGAGCATCTCGACCCCGCGCTCAACCCCGGCCTTCTCGAGGCGTGGATGTTCGGCGCCCGCAGCATCCTCGGCGGCCTGACCGGCGCGTACGGCGGGGTGCTGGTGGCGAAACGGCTGATCGGCTACCGGGAGCGGACCGGAGACCTGTTCGCGCCCGCCGTCGCGCTCGGCATGGCCGTCGGCCGCGTCGGCTGCTTCCTCACCGAGGCCCCCGGCCGGCCCACGAGCCTGCCCTGGGGCGTCCACGCGCCCGCCACCGTCCCGGAATGCCCCGGCTGCGTGTCCGGGCAGGCCATGCACCCGTCGTACCTGTACGAGACCGTCTTCCAGCTCGCCGCCTTCGGCGCGCTGCTGTGGGCGCGGAGCCGGGTCGACAGGCCGGGCGAGCTGTTCACCCTGTACCTGGGCGCGTACGCCGCCTTCCGGTTCCTCGTCGAGTTCACCAGGGCGAACGAGACGGTCTGGCTCGACCTGACCCGCCCGCAGTGGTTCCTCGTCCCGGGGCTCGTGCTCCTCACCGTCCGCCTCGGGATCGGATACCGCAAGGGCTTCTACGATCGGCTGCTCCCCCGGCGGGGCGAGCGGCCACCGCTGTTACTGGGCGCCCGGCTGTCGCCCACGGGCGAGGAGGACAGATGAGCACACCCCCCGGGCCGCCCGAGCGGCCGCACGATCCCCAACCGGGTGGTCCCCAGCCGCACGATCCCCAACCGGGCGGTCCCCAGCCGGGCGGTCCCCAACCGGGCGATCCGCAGCCGGGCGGTCCCCAACCGGGCGATCCGCAGCCGGGCGGTCCCCAACCGGGCGATCCGCAGCCGGGCGGTCCCCAGCCGGGCGATCTCTCGCAGGGTCCGCCCGTGCCGCCGCCTCCCGGCGCGCCGTACGGTCCAGCCGGCCCACCGCCTCACGGTCCGGCCGGCCCACCGCCTCATGGTCCGGCCGGCCCACCGCCGTACGGTCCGGGCGGGCAGCCGTCCCAGGGCCCGGGCGGGCCGCATGGGCCCGGCCCCGGCGGGTCCCAGGGTTCTCCGCCGCCCGGCGGGTTCCACGGCCCGGGTCCCCACACGCCGCCCGGAAGTGGTCCTCACGGCCCCGGCCCGGGAGGTCCCCCCGGTCCGTCCGGTCCCTACGCGCCGTACGGCCCGGGGGGCGGGGCGCCGCGCCCGTGGCCGCCGTCCCCCACCCAGAACACGACCGGCGTGGTCGTCGCGATGACGATCGTGGGGATCGTGGCCTACGTGGCCGTGAACTTCGTGCTCTTCCTCGCGACCCTCGCGGCGGCGGACGGAGTCGCGAGCGATCACAAGAACGTCGCGCTCATCGGGGGATCCGTGATCCTGGCCGTGATCGCGTTCGGTGGCGGAACGCTGCTGCTCCTTCTCCGTAAGCCCTGGTCGCGGGGGCTCGGGCTGGGGCTGATGATCGGCTGGGCGCTTATGACGATCTTCACCGCCGGCTTCTGCACCGGCGTCAACCCCTCGCTCTACACGGACGGTGCCTTGTGACCACCGGGATGCCGCTGCGGGGAGACCGCATCCTCCGCTACGTCAACGCGTTCTGCCCCCGTTGCCACGACGAGCGGCCGGACCGTCCGCTGTCGGAGGTGCCGCGCCTGTCCGGCTGGCTCGCGGCCCGCGACGGCCGGGTCTACCTGGAGCGCGGCTGCCAAACACACGGCATGGTCAGGACCCTTTACGACGAGGACCCGGAGATCCTCGCCTACCTGGAGGAGTGGACCGCCCCCACCAAGGCGCATCTGCCCGACGTGGCGGGGAACTTCGACCCGGTCCCGGAGGCGTACCTGCGGGGGCTGCCGGAGATGCAGACCCAGCACACGTGCATCCTCTTGGAGGACGTGGCGGAGGCGTGCAACCTGCGCTGCCCGACCTGCTTCACCGACTCCTCGCCCGACCTGCGGGGAATCGTGCCGGTCCGGGAGGTGCTCGCCAACGTCGACCAGCGCCTGGCGCGCGAGAACGGCCGTCTCGACGTGCTCATGCTCAGCGGCGGCGAGCCGACCCTCCACCCCGACCTGCCCGAGTTGCTCGCCGAGCTGACGGCCCGGCCCGTCACCCGCATCCTGATCAACACGAACGGGCTGCTGGTGGCCCGGGACGACGCCCTGCTCGATCTGCTCACCGAGCACCGCGAGCGCGTCGAGGTCTACCTGCAGTACGACGGCCTGTCGGCCGAGGCGTCCCGGCACCACCGGGGCGGCGACCTGCGGCGGCTCAAGGCGGAGGCGCTGCGGCGGCTCTCGGAGCGGGAGATCTTCACCACGCTGGTCATGACGGCCGCCCTCGGGGTGAACGACGGCGAGATCGGCGACGTCGTGCGTCTGGCCCTCGAAACGCCGTACGTCGGCGGCGTCTCGATCCAGCCGCAGTTCGGCTCGGGGCGGTCCGGGGCGATCGACCCGATGGACCGGCTCACCCACACCGGGGTGCTCAAGCGGCTCGGTCCTCAGACGGACGGCCTGGTCACCTGGCGCGACCTGACCGCCCTGCCCTGCTCGCATCCGCACTGCTGCTCGGTCGGCTACATGATCAAGGACGACGGCGACCGGTGGCGCTCGCTGACCGCGTTGATCGGGCACGACCGCCTCAAGGAGAACCTCGGGCTCGTCTCCAACCGCATCGCCGACTCCGAGATCCCCCGCCAGCTCCGCATGGCCGTGCAGGAGTCGCTGCTCGGCCTGCTGTCGGAGCAGTCGTCGCTGTCGCACCCTGAGATCGGCAAGGTCTGGCGCGACATCTGCGAGAACTGCGACCTCGGGATGACGACCCTGTTGACACTTGCGTCCTCGGCCCTGCCCGGGCGCAAGCGGCGGCTGCGCCGGTTGCTGGGGGAACGGGTCGTCCGCATCACGATCAAGCCGTTCATGGACATGTCCACGATGCTGGAGGAGCGTCTGGTGCAGTGCTGCGTCCACGTCGGCACCCGCTCCGACCAGGACCAGTGCGCGCCGTTCTGCGCGGTCCAGGCCTGGCCCGCGCTCGCGCGTCAGCGCCTGTCCGCCGTCGCCGCGACCGACACCGGCGTACGGCTCCCGCTGCTGGAGATCACATGAGAGGCGCGGCGCGGCCGTGACCGCCGACGGAGAACCGGCACCCGGCGACCGGCCGACCGGCGTCGCGTACGAGCAGGCGCGTGCCGCCGAGGCGGCCCGTGCCTCCGATGGCGGGCAGGCCAAGCCGTACGATCCGCTGAAGCTGTGCGTCTACGCGACGGTGGCGCTGCTCGCCTGGCTGTTCGGCGCGTGGGCCGTGCTCGGGTTCGCGGCCCTGGGATTCGCCGGATACTGGCGGGCCCGCCGTGCGGGGCTCACCAGGAGCAAGTGCTATCTCAGGGACACCCGGCTCGTCCTCGCCTACCTGGGACTGATCGCCCTGGTCGCCGCGGCGGCCCTCGTGCTCCCGCACGTGTCCCGTTGAACGCGCCCGGCTATCCCGTGAGTCCGAGTTCGCCCGCGCGCAGCCCGGCCTGGAACCGTGAGCCGGCCTCCAGCACCGCCATGAGCTCCGCGACACGCCTGCGGTACGTACGCAACGACAGGCCGAGGTGCCGCGCCGCGGTCTCGTCGGTGTAGCCCGCGCCGAGCGCGCGCAGGACGGCCCGGCTGTCGTCGTCGAGGTTCGGCGCGTCGCCGCGCAGGTAGGCGGTCAGTTCGGTGGCGGTGTCCCAGGCGGCCGCGAACAGGGAGTACACGCCTTCCACCAGCGTGGGCGAGGAGGTCACGGTGAACTCTCGGGGGCCGGGCGCGTCGCGTCCCGCGAGGATCATCACGCGCCGGTCGATGACGATCGTCTCGTGCGGAAGCGGCGTGGAGCTGATCCGCACCTCGACGCCGTGGGCCATGACCTCGCGCAGGTGCGCCCGCGCGGCCTCGCCGGCCAGGGCGGAGGGGCTGAGCAGCTTCTTGACCGCGAAGTCCTGGGTGCCGGGGCTGGGCATCCGGCGCACGACGGCCTGCCGCGCCTCGGGCTGCGACCACGTGTCCAGGTCGCGGGCCGCGCACACGAACTCGTGCCGGACGCCGGTGAACAGATGACCGGCCCGGGCCACGAGCTCCGCGTCGCCGTGGACGGTGATGACCTGATCGGCTGTCACCCGCCCATTATGACTCGCCGGAGGTGGCAGCTTGCTGCCACCGCGTTGGCCGCCGGCCCCGGCTGGACGAGGCTGAGGGCATGACGACCAACACGAACGCCGCGCTCGGCGGCGAGTTCCTCCTCGGCGGCGACCTCCCCGTTCACCGGCTCGGCTTCGGGGCCATGCGGCTGCCGACCGGCACCTTCCAGGGCGCCGTCCGCGACCCGGAGACGGGCGTCGCCGTGCTGCGCCGCGCCGTCGAGCTGGGCGTGAACCACATCGACACCGCCTGGTTCTACCGGAGGGAGGGCGTGGCGGCCAACGACCTGATCCGCCGGGCGCTCGCGCCGTACGGGGACGACCTGGTGATCGCGACCAAGGTCGGCCCCCTGCTCGACGAGAACGGCGTGCCGAGCGGCCAGGCCGGCCCGGCCGAGCTGCGCGGGCTGGTGGAGGACAACCTACGCACCCTCGGCGTGGAGCGGCTCGACCTCGTGTATCTGCGGGTCGGCAGCATAAACCCCCCGGGCGGCGAGTCGATCTCCGACAGGTTCGCGGCCCTGGCCGAGCTGCGCGAGGAGGGGCTGATCCGGCACCTGGGCCTCAGCAACGTCGACGCCGCCCAGCTGGACGAGGCGCGGGCGATCGCCCCGGTGGCCGCCGTGCAGAACAGCTTCCACGTGCAGGACCGGGGCGACGCCGAGCTCCTGGCCCGGTGCGAGAAGGACGGCATCGCCTTCGTGCCCTTCTTCCCGCTCGGCGGCGGGTGGCGGCCCATCGACCAGGCGCGCCTGGCGGCGGTCATGGAGCGTCACGAGGCCAGCGCCGCACAGATCGCGCTCGCGTGGCTGCTGGCGACCTCGCCCGCGTTGCTCGCGATCCCCGGTACGGGGTCCCTCGACCACCTGGAGGAGAACATGCGGGCGGGAGGGATCCGGCTGACGCCGGAGGACTTCGCCGCCCTGGAGGACTAGGTCGCGGTGCCGGGCCTGTGTGAGCTGCGGAACGACGGCGTTTGACGGAGCTTTCGCGGAAAGCTCGCGCAGGTGTTCGATGACGCGCTACAGTCATGGCCATCGGATCGAACACGGGTTCGGTCGAGTCCCGGCAGGTAAGGGGTGTGTGATGGCTGTGCCCACGGTGTCCGCCGCCCCCGTTCCGGCTGTCGCCGTTCCCGTGGCCTTCGATCCGGTCGTGCCCTCCCCGGCTCCGCCCGCTGTCGTCCCGGTCGTCCCGGTTCAGGCTCCGCCCACCGCCGGCCGGTGCGTGCCGCGGGCGCGCCGGGCGACACGCCGTAGCGCTCTCTACGGAAATCTACGACGGCCGCTATATCCCGTCATAAAGTCCGAGAGCGTGGACCCCGTGCGAAATCCCTACGCCCCCGGTGCCGGCCAGCGCCCCCCGGAACTCGCCGGACGCGACCGCGAACTGCAGCAGTTCGAGATCGTGCTGGAGCGGGTGGCCCGGGGCCGCCCGGAGCGGAGCATGGTCCTCACCGGCCTGCGCGGCGTGGGCAAGACCGTCCTGCTCAACACCTTCAAGTCCATGGCCATGCAGCGGCTGTGGGGCACCGGCAAGATCGAGGCCAGGCCCGACCAGTCGATCCGCCGCCCGGTGTCCGCGGCGCTGCACATGGCCATCAGGGAACTCGCCCCCCGGCACCGCGCCCCCGAGCGCATCGAGGAGTTCCTCGGCGTGCTCAAGGCGTTCGCGATGCGCGATCCCGCCGCGGCGAAGGGCACCTCGCACTGGTCGCCCGGCATCGACGTGCCCGCCGCACGCGGCCGGGCCGACTCCGGCGACCTGGAGATCGACCTGACCGAGCTGTTCGTGGACGCCGCGGGAGTGGCGACGGACCTCGGCGTCGGCATCGCGCTGTTCATCGACGAGATGCAGGACGTGCAGGCGCCGGACGTCTCGGCCCTGTGTGCGGCCTGCCACGAGCTGTCGCAGAACGGCGGTCCGCTGATCGTCGTCGGCGCCGGCCTGCCCCACCTGCCGAGCGTGCTGTCGGCGAGCAAGAGCTACTCCGAGCGGCTGTTCCGGTACGCGCGCATCGACCGGCTGGACCGGGACGCCGCCGACCTGGCGCTCATCGCCCCGGCCGCCCGGGAGGACGTCGAGTTCACGCCCGACGCGCTCGACGCGTTGTACGAGGCGGCCGACGGCTACCCCTACTTCGTCCAGGCGTACGGGAAGGTCGCCTGGGATTTCGCCCCGCGCAGCCCGATCACGGCCGAGGACATCAAGGTGTCCGCTCCGGAGGCCGAGGAGGAGCTCGCGGTCGGCTTCTTCGGCAGCCGATATGAGCGGGCCACCCCCGCCGAGCGGGACTACATGCACGCCATGGCCCAGCTCGGCGACGACCCGGTGCCGACCGCCGAGGTGGCCGAGGCGCTGGGCCGCAAGCCGTCGAGCCTGTCCCCGGCCCGCGACAGCCTGATCAAGAAGGGCCTGATCTACAGCGCCGAGCGCGGCGTGATCGGGTTCACCGTTCCGCATTTCGGGAGGTTCCTCCGTGCGCAGCCGCTCTGAAGCGGCGTGCCCATCGACCTCTCTACGGCTTTCTAGAGGGGAAGCTAGAGAGCCGTAGAGAGCTGAAGTGAAAGTCCTCGATGCGGGAATCTACGCATGTATAGCGTCAGGCCGATACAGGCGTAGATTCCCGCAGAGAGGCGTCGCCGCGATCGTCGGTCGCGGCCACGCGGCCGTCGGCGCCGACCACGACGGCGCGTACGGCGGGACGCCGGCCGCTGAGGTGCACGGCGAACACGACCTCCGCGTCGCCCTGTGCGGGGAAGACGAAGAAGCGCCAGCACAGCTCACGCCACATGTCGGACGGCTCGTCCGCCAGCAGCGACCCGGCGTGGACCCGCCACTCCCCGCTGCCCCGCAGGCGCGACAGCGCCCGTCCGGGCGGCATCGGCCGCTGCTCGCACGGCGCCCGGTGACGCAGGCGGGAGACGACCTCGTCGATCTCGGGTGAGAGAGCGAGCAGCAGGGCGACCCCTCCACCGATCCAGGGCGCCGTCTCCACGGTGACATGAGGCAGTCCTGTGACGCCCACGGCCGCGACGAGGGCCGCCATCGCGGTGAGCGCCGCGGCCCGCCCGATCGACCGCAGCCCGACCGGCGCGTCGCTCACGTCACCGAAGCAGCCGCACCCCACGTCCGGCCGCCGCCTGCGCAGGTCCCACAGCACGTACGTCGCGACGGCGAAGAACGCGACCGGCAGCCACCGGGCGGCCGGGTGATCCACGACCAGCAGGCCGGCCGCCAGCGCGAACTCGACAAGCGCGCAGGCGTACGTTGCGGCCCTGGCGAAGCGCTCGGGCATGAGCACCGCCGGGCCGAGCCGGGCCAAAGCGCCCGGCGATGTCTCGCGCCCGGCCGTGGCCGTTTTGGCCACGCCGCCCAGCGCCAGCGTCACCACGAGGATCGGCAGCGCGGCAGCCGCGATGGTCGAAAGCACGGTCACCCCAATCCGACGCGGGCATTGAAGCAGCCCTTGGTCAAGTCTCCTCCGAGCGCGACGTACGAGGACGCGGCCAGTTCCACGATCCTGCCGCGCGGGGACGTGCCGCATTCCAGGCATCGGTCGCAGAACCGCCCCGCGAGGCACCCGCACGCGACGATCGGCAGTGCGTCCGCCCGGCCGTCGCACACGTTGCGCACGCGCAGCAGCGAGCCCAGCGCGAGGTATGGCAGGCCCGCACAGGAGACGCCGGTGTCGTCGCAGCCGGCGTCCTCGCGTTCGAGCATGGGATAGGCGACGCCCTCCGCGATGCCCTCCTCCGCGAAGTCCGCGAAGTCCGCGAGGTTCGTGAGATCCGCGAAGTCCGCCCACACGGCGGTGCCCGAGATGCCCGCCTGGCCTCCTCCGTACGTCATCTGAGGCGGGGGCACGGCAGTGGCCCGGTACGGCGGCTGCGAGGTCGCCGGGAGATGCGCGAACGACGTGCCCTGGTCGAGCAGCCCGATCGCGTCGAACAGGTAGCCCGGCTCCAGCTTGGGATGCCGCACCCGGATCCGCCCGGAGGCGCGGTAGGGAACGACGATGGAGCGTTCCCGCCGATGCGGGCCGCAGTCGAGTTCGATGGTGAGGTCGCGCCGGCCGCGGACCTCCCGGATGACGCCGGTGATGCGGGTGATGTCGGCCCAGATGCGCTCTGCCACGGTGCCGCCGCGCAGCGCCCGGACGACGACCCGTGCCCCGGCCGGCAGATCGGCGGGCGCCACCACGCCCCCGCGCCACGCGGTCGCCCACGGCGCGATCACCAGGCGCCGCTGCTCGCCGTCGGCGGTCTCCAGGATGATCAGGTGCGGGCTCACGTCGAGGAGGTCGCCGCTGACCACGTCGTACGGCTGCGTCTCCTCCGGCGACCGCGGCGCGGGCCCGGGGTCGCGGCCGAGAACCGCCGCCGCCAGCTTCCGCCTACGCTCCCCGGCCCGGTACGGCATCGCCCCTTCCACGCTCTCCAGCCTCACATGCCGGACGGGGATGGAGAGGTGGTTTTCCGGGCGATGGTGGCGTCCGGGATCAATATTCCTCCTCCCGGTGCAAGGCGTTGCCACCCGTTTCGGGCAAACCACCGCCCGACAGGACGTACGGCATGCGCCACGGGCCGCCACCGGCTTGCCCGGTCTTTGCCCAGGCGGGTGCGAAACCTGGATTTCGGTTCAGCCGGATCCGGGGGCGCGGCTGCGATTCTGGCACGAGATGCCTCTCTGGCCGGGTTGGTGATCCCTGATCGTGAACCATGAGGAGTTTCGCACGTACGTCCAGTCTCGCGGGGCGGCCCTGCTCCGCGTGGCCAACCAGTTGACCGGGAACCCCAGCGACGCCGAGGACCTCCTGCAGACCGCCCTCGCGCGTACGTACCAGGCGTGGGACCGCATCCGCGACCGGTCGTCGCTCGACGGCTACGTGCGACGGGCGATGGTGAACATCAACATCTCCTGGTGGCGGCGGCGCAAGCTGGAGGAATACCCCTCCGAGGAGCTCCCCGACGTACCGGTGCAGCAGGACGCGCGGCACCGGTACGACGAGCTGGAGCAGGCGCTCGACCGCCTCCCCGCGCGGCAGCGTACGGCGATCGTGCTGCGCTACTACGAGGACATGACCGAGCCCGAGATCGCCAGGACCCTCGGGATCAGCGTGGGCACGGTCAAGAGCTCGGTCTCACGGGGCATGGCCAAGCTGCGCGGCGACCTCGTCGTGCCCGACGCTCGCAAGAGGGTCAACTGACGCGCCGCGTCACGTCTCGCAGACCTTGCCGTCGCCGTCGCGGTCGATGTACCAGTCGTACTCGGGGTCGGTCCCGCGGTAGTACGGGCCGTATCCGTGGGCGTTCGCCTCCTCGCAGGTGTTGTACCTGGGGTCGGTCGAGCCGCCGGGGCTGGGGCTGGGGTTCGGGCTTGCGCTCGGGCTGGGGGAGGGGGAGGGCCTGACCGTGGCGACCGGGCCGAAGGTGCTCCCCGGGGGAATGGGCTCAGGGGAGTACGTCGTGCCGGGCGGGGCCAGGGAGGCGTCCGCCGGCTCGATCGGCGCCGGGGTCAGGGCGTCGTCGGCCCCCGGCGGGGCCTGGACACTGTTCTGCTTGCCGAAGGCGTCGGGCGCCCAGCACCCCGACCACACCCCGACCTTGGCGGTCTGCGCGCGAGCCTGCTCCTGCCACTGCCACTCGGTGTAGCTGTGCTCGTAGAAGGCGATCCCGGGCTGGGCCAGGCCGTTCCTGACCATGTCGCCGTTGACGTAGACGCCCGTGGACGACCACAGGTAGATCAGGATGCGTCCCTTCTCGCGCACCTGCTCGGCGGCCCGGACGTACGCGGGCTTGCCCGGCGGGAGCAGGGTCATCAGCCGGGCGAACGCCTCCTCGGACCAGCAGGCGCCCTTGCCGGGGGCCTCCGCGTCCAGCAGGCCGATCCGTACGGTCCTGCCGCTGGCGGTGACGACATCCGCGGTGTCGCCGCTCACGATCTTCTTGACCGTCACCTGGACGGCGTCCTTCGGCACGGTTTTCGGCCGCGTGTACTTCGTCGTCTTCGCCGCCGTGCTCTTCGTCGCCTTCGGGGTGATCGTCTTCGTGACGGTGACCGTCGGCTGCGGGACGGGGCTGGCGCTGGGGCTCGCGCTGGGGCTCGGGCTCGTCGCGGCGGGCGTCTGCGAGGGTGTGGGGCTCGGGCTCGGGGTCACCGTGGCCGCGGCGAACGCGGAGGTGGAAGCGGCGACGGGAACCGCGAGGGCCGCGGTGGCGAGGACGGCGAGTGCGTGTGAGGGGAAACGCACGGGCGCTCCATGGGCTCGGGTACGGGGGACTGCGTCGGCTGTCGTGGAGCCGTTTCCTGGATTATGGAGTCCACCAGAAAACGATCGTTTACGCCAGTCCGTCCGGTCAGGTCCCTCGAATCACGATTCCGGTGCGGCTCAGCCCGTCTTGGCCCGCGGAGCCCTGTTGACCTCCCGTACGCCGGCGGTCGCGCAGGGCCGTACGACGTCGCGGATCACGCGCAGTGCCTTGAGGAAGTCGGCGAGCTGGTTTTCGGTCAGCAGCCCGGTGAACCAGGTCTCGATGTCCTCGACGTGCTGGGGGAGCACGGTCCGCAGCCGTTCCGCCCCCACCTCGCTCAGCACGGCGTACGAGGCGCGGCGGTCGGTGGCGCAGGCATGCCGTTCGACGAGCCCGTCACGTTCCAGGCGGTCGACCACGCGGGTGATCCCGCTCGTGGACAGCGACGTCTGGGCCGCGAGGTCGCTCATCCGCAGCCGTCGCTCGGGCGAACGGGCAAGGCGGATCAGTGTCTCGAAGTCGACCTCGGAAAGTCCGGCGGCGGCCAGCGTGGGGCTGGTCTTGACGACCAGTCCGGTGAAGACCTCCGCGAGTAGGCCCATCGCCGTGAGCCGCGGGTCGTCGAATGGGTCCATGGTCCAAGTCTACGGCACGATAGTTGACGCGAGGAATATTTTTCCGGTAGACATTTGCTGAGTGAGACATCCGCGCAGCAACAATCTGGGGAGCAGCCATGAGCATCCGTGAGTGGGAGGGCCTGAAGGTCCCGACGGCCGGCGAGTTCGCGCTGGACAAGGCCCACACGCGTGTCGGTTTCGTCGTCAAGCACATGATGGTCAGCAAGGTCCGCGGCCACTTCGCCGACTACGAGGGCAAGATCGTCATCGCCGAGAACCCGCTCGACTCCAGCGTCGACGTCGTCATCAAGGCGGGCACGATCGAGACCGGCGCCGCCGACCGCGACGGCCACCTGCGGAGCGACGACTTCCTCAGCGCCGACAAGTTCCCCGAGATCACCTTCCGCAGCAAGCGGGTGAGCAACCTGTCGGGCAACGAGTTCACGCTCGTCGGCGACCTCACGGTCCGTGACGTGACCAAGGAGGTCGAGCTCAAGGTCGAGTTCAACGGCGCCGCCAACAACCCGTGGGGCCAGGAGATCTTCGGGTTCGGCGCGGAGGCCGAGATCGACCGTGAGGAGTACGGCCTGACCTGGAACCAGGCCCTCGAGACCGGCGGCGTCCTCGTCGGCAAGAAGGTCAAGATCGAGATCGAGGGCGAGGCCGTCCGTCAGGCGTAGCCTGTGGCGGGGGCTGAGGCGGGATATCCACACTGTGTGCACAGCCCTTGTCCACATCCTGTGGACAAGGGCTGTGTGCCGCCTCGAACGCCCCGCCGCGCGGGCCCCCCGGAGTGCTCCGGCACGGCGGGTGAAGCTCACCCGGCAATCCGCTTTGCCGCCTTGGACGATCGCCGGTACGCTGTGCTGAGCAACGCGCTACCAGGAGGCTTCGCCTAGTCAGGTCTATGGCGCCGCACTGCTAATGCGGTTTGGGTCTTAAGCCCATCCGGGGTTCAAATCCCCGAGCCTCCGCAGTTCAAAGCCCCTCTCGCTGGCTTCAGCGAGGGGGGCTTTTTGATCTCCCCAGGGCCTCTGATTGCAGTTGCTTTCAGCCCTCGCCCCGCAGGGCGGCCCTTCATGCGGTCGCCGGCGTCCTTCACATGCGGACCGGCGATGTGGGCATAGCGCTCCGTGGTGGTCACCCCGCACGGCCGAGGATCTCTTGCACGACCCGGATGTGGACGCCCTGCTCGACGAGAAGCGTCCCGGCGGTGTGGCGGGCATCGTGGAGGTGGGCTTCCCTGACCCCGGCCTGGCGCAGGAGCGCCTTCCACATCTTGTAGTCCTCACTGCGCTCCATCGGCCGGCCCCGGCTGGTCGGGAAGAGCAGGTCGTGATCCTCCCAGAGCTCTCCGGCCTCCGCCCGTTCGGCTTGATGTTGAGCACCAAATGGAAGTAGATCAGTCAGTACGAAAGTTCGCTGACAATGCGATTGGTAGCGAGCATTGGGACCTGATCGGTAAACAGAAGAATTCAGGCCGAGGGCCAGTGTCCAGGAGAGGGTTGCCGAACCTCGCTGCCGCTCCTGACGCGCTACGACACTCCGTCGGACGCGCCCCGCTTTCCCTGATCTCCATTGGCGCCGAGCTCACGCCTTGCCGATTTCCTGCGGGCCCGCTCGTCGCGAATCTCGCGCAGCACTCCAAGGATGCCGCTCATCACCGTGAAGACGAGGACGTGGTCCCACCCGAAGTCATACTCGAATGGCCATCGCCTATCGTGAAACACCCACATGGCCAAGAGGCTCAACAGGAAGCCTGCGCAGAGCGACCCCAGGATGCTGTTGAGGGCCGCTTGGAGCAGTCCCCTCGGCCGTCTTCGCCGCATCTCCCACCCCTTCTCTTTTGCCGCCGGTAGAGGCGCTCCGGCTCCGGGATGCCTCCCGAGCTGAAAGGGCCGCAAGTGGTAGAGGTAGGAGCCCGTGCGTCCTTCTGTCATCGACCCGGGCAAGCCCAGCAGACCGGCTCCTGCGGCTCAAGCCCGTCTGTGACTCTTGGCGTCCAATGGCCGTGGAACGGCGACCGGCTGAGGTACCGCGAAGACGGGCTTGCGCCTCCGTCTCCGGCCCGCCGCCGCTTCGCGGTGGGTCGACGGCATACGGGATGCGCGGAGGGCGAGCGTGCGAGTTCGCGCAGGTCACAAGCCCGCTTTAGTTGCAGTTTCAGTTGCAGTTCCCCGCCGTACCAGGCCGTTCGAGAAGGACCGTCGAGCGGTGTTGGTCCAGGTGGAACTAATTGGGACGGCCGAGAGCCGAGCTGCCGATGCGGTTTGGGTTTACCGCCCGCCTGTGTCGGCTACCTGTCCTACTGGAGTATCCGGCGTGCTTCTAGACCAGGCCCGGTGCCGAATCCGACCGATCAAACTGCTCAGCAGCACAAGCATCTGGATACCCAAGAATATGTACAGATGAGCTGGAGGCCATGGCCGCTCGTTGCCCTCAACGACGAGCACAAAGTACGTGCCTGCAGCCAGCCAGCCGATGCCGAAGAGGGCCAAGGCTCGCCCCGCTCGGTACCAGATCGAGCGTCGATACAGTTCCATGCCCGGAACTGTCCCACGAACAGTGCATCACCGACAGATAGCCTCCGGTGGGGATACGTCTCGGGACGGGGTGACGGGTTGTCTCTTATGCGGCTTTTGATCGAGGTGCCTGTACGGCTCCTGGCGACGGCCACTATTCCTCTCCCGGAAAGATCAGCCTGTGCTGTGGGCTGTCCAGCCATTCCAGGTCCAGGTGCGCGCCGCTGTCCTTCTGTACCAGCGCCATCGCGCTCGCGTGGGACAACGGGGCGGAGGGCTCCGGCAGTCTGCGCAGTCGGTGATCCAGCGCGTGCGGATCCGGCCCGTACACCTCGCCAGGGTCCAAACGAGGCATGACGAGTCGCACGCGCCCATCAGCCGCGTAGGTCAGGCAGGCACCCCCGTTGACGTTCCATTCAAGATGCCACACCCGAGCGCCGACGCTCAGGCGCTCCAATTCAGAGGGCCTGTAGTACGAGAAGAGCCCGCCTTCGAGATCGAGGAGCATGATCGAAGGGCCGGACTCGTCGATGAACACCCCGGAGCCCTCGACATCGGATTCCTCGAGCTCGTAGTCAGGCCCTGCGACCAACTCGGCTACTTGGTCGATGCTGATCGGTCCGCCGAGTGGCTGAAGGACCGTCCAGGAGATTCCGACATCAAGGAACTGGGCGACATCGAGCATCCGCTCGTAGTGGAGGGCAAGTTCGTCATGTGTCATGGGCGAATGATCACATCACACGCCGACAGTTCTGAGCGTCTGAGTGGGCGTCGCGCCCCTGGTCGCGGTGACGTCGTGGGTTGCCGCCACGAGGACGGCCCACGACCGCGATCATGGTCGAGGGCCGTCCACGGGCCACGGCGAACGGGGCCGGTGTCCCGCTGGACTCAGCGCTTGGCCACGAAGACGTGCGCGGCGGTCCGCTTGGGGAGCTTGGCGGCCTTCCCGCCGCTGCCGACCGTCACGCCGCCGGGCGACGACGTCACGTTCACGACCGCGCCGGGCCGCACCCCGGCGTGCCGCAGCGTGTACATCAGCCGGAGGTCGGTCTGGATCGGCTCCCCGATGCGCCGTACGACCGCGCTCGCGCCGTTCGGCCCGGGCTTCAGGTCGCTGAGGCTGACCATGGTCTCGTCGAGGAACGGATCCGCGACGCCCTCCTCGCCGAGCTCCTCCAGGCCCGGGATGGGATTGCCATAGGGCGATTCCGTCGGGTGCCGCAGCAGTTCCAGGACGCGGCGTTCGACGGCCTCGCTCATCACGTGCTCCCAGCGGCAGGCTTCGGCGTGGACCTGCTCCCACTCCAGCCCGATCACGTCGACGAGCAGGCACTCCGCGAGCCGGTGCTTGCGCATCACACGCGTGGCGATCCGCCGGCCCTCCTCTGTCAGCTCCAGGTGCCGGTCGCCGGTGACCTGCAGCAGACCGTCGCGCTCCATGCGGGCGACGGTCTGGCTGACGGTGGGCCCCCGCTGGCTCAGGCGCTCGGCGATGCGGGCGCGCATGGGGACCACGCCTTCCTCCTCCAGCTCCAGGATGGTGCGGAGATACATCTCCGTGGTGTCGATGAGCCCGGACATGCTGTTCGTCAGGCGGGGGTTTCGGCGGTCGCGGTCAGGACCGCGCGGCCGAGGGTGTGGCCGGCCATGGTGAAGCCGAGGAGGGCCGGGGTGGCGTCGGCCGGGACGCCGATGGACTCGACGTCGAGGGCGTGCACCACGACGAAGTAGCGGTGCGGGCCGTGCCCGGCCGGCGGCGCGGCGCCGATGAAGCGGGCCGCGCGGACATCGTTGGGCAGTTGGAAGGCGCCTTCGGGCAGGCCCGAGCCCGTGTCGTCACCGGCGCCCTCGGGCAGCTCGGTGACGGTGGCGGGGATGTCGGCGACCGCCCAGTGCCAGAATCCCGACCCGGTGGGGGCGTCGGGGTCGTAGACGGTGACGGCGTAGCTCTTGGTGCCTTCCGGGGCGCCGCTCCAGGACAGCTGCGGGGAGACGTCCTTCCCTCCCGGGACGCCGGAGGAGAACTGCTCGGGCGGCCAGGCGGCGCCGTCCGCGACGGTGGTGCTGGTGACGGTGAAGGAGGCCGCCTCGGGGAGGCGGGCGAAGGGGTCGTTGGCGCTCATCGCGTCGTTCCTTTCAGGCCGTGCTGCGTGCTGGCGGTGGTGCGGCCGACGGAGAGCCGCGGTTCGCGTAGTGGCCACCGCCGGGTCTTCCGTCGCAATCGACCATAGCACGGATAATCGATTATTTGTCGAATCGTCTATGCTGGCCGCATGACCCAGACGGCCCATCCCACGAACTCGCCCGGGAAGCAGATGCTCTCCGAGCAGGTCTACGCACAGCTGCGGGACGCGATCATGCGCGGGGACCACGCCCCCGGTGACGCCCTCAAACCGCAGGACATCGCCAAGGAGCAGGGCGTGAGCTTGGCCGTCGTGCGCGAGGCGCTCGTACGGGTGGTCGGCGAGGGCCTCGCCGACCGGCTGCCCAACCGCGGCTTCGCGGTCCCCGCCTTCTCCGACCGCCGCTGGCAGGAGGTCGCGGAGGCCCGCCGGACCATCGAACCGGTCGTGCTGCGCATGTCCATCGAGCGTGGCGACGTCGACTGGGAGGCCCGCGTACGAGCCGCCCACCATCGTCTGGCCCGTACCCCGGCGTACGTGCCGGAGGAGGGGGAGCACTACAGCGGCGCGTGGGCCGAAGCCCACCGGGTCTTCCACCGCACGCTGCTGGAGGGGTGCGGCAACCCCGTCCTGCTGGAGACCTTCGACCGGCTGTGGACCGCGAGCGAGCTGGCTCGCCGCTGGGCGGCGCAGCGCAATCCCGACAGGGACGCCGTCGGCGAGCACCGCCGGCTGGAGGAGGCGGCGCTGGCCCGCGACGCCGACACCGCCGCCGGGCTGCTGACCCGGCACCTCACCCTGACCGCGGCCGCACTGACCGGGTGTACCCACCAGGAACCCGCGGAGGAAGCCTGATACGCGCCTCACCAACCTGGCCCACGAACACAGCCGAACACCGGAGCTGTGGACGTCGCCGGCGCACGTGGTGGCCGGTCCGGCTCCGTACCCCGATCAACAGGTCCCGCGCGGGCGTCGCATCGGCCGCCCGCGCGGGACACGACCTAGTTCTCCCAGGTGGCGTTCTCCAGCACGGTGGCGAGCCCGGGGGTGGCCCACTGGTCGACGATCAGGAGCCTCTCCTTCGGGAGGTACCACTCACGCTGCTTGAACGTCGACTTCTCCGTCGCGTCGTCGTACGTGACGCAGCGCCCCGGCCATACGCGGTAGTGCGCCCTGTGGCCCTCTCCGATGTTCCGGTAACCGAGCGCGATCGCCTTGCCGAGGACATGGCCGAGCTTGGGGTCGGTCGGGCAGGGAGCCACGTCGACGGCGGGATAGAACGGTCCATTGACGGGGTTGTAGCGCCGGTAGCCCTCGCCCCCGGTCTTGAGCGTCTTCGCTCCCATCACCCAGAACCCGCGGCACCGGGGCTCGAAGTAGTGGCCCTTGGGCTTGGCGCAGGCGCCGGTCACCACGTGCACCTGGTCGGCGCTCCGATAGACCCGCCAGGTGCGGGGGATCTCCAGGGTCAGCCCGCCGGAAAGCCGCAGGGAAGCGGTGGAGGAGGCGGAGGCGCGGTCGGCGCCGGCCACGGCGACGGCACCGATGACGGCACCGGCAGCGGCGGCCAAAGAGATCATTTTTCTCATCACGGCGCAAATAGTAGTGATGATCTATAAATAGGTCATTCAGGTTCTGGCCGATCTACATAGGCTCCGGATGCTCCCCGGGCCGACTGGTGGCGGCACGCCCGACGCCCTCGTCACCCTGGACACCCCCGGCACCCCAGTCCCAGAGTGCCTGGAGGACGGGGCCAAGAGCGTGCCCTTGGGGCGTGAGCCGGTAGTACGTGCGGGGCGGCCAGCCGGGCCGGCGATGGCGAGTGAGGACGCCGGCGTGGCCGAGGTGTGCCAGACGATCGGACAGCACCTTGTCCGAAAGCATCGGCAGCGCCTGCCGAAGCTCGGTGAAGGTGCGTTCGCCTCGCAGAAGCTCACGGATCAACAAGGTCGTCCAGCGACCACGCAGGGCCGTGAGAGCGATCTCCACGGGGCAGGACGGGGTGGGCTCGGTGACGTACGCGTGAGGGTCGTCGGGCAGGCCCGGCCGGGCACGGTGACCAACCTTTTGGTGAGTCACGAGGGCGCCTCCTAGCGTTGCGGGGGTCTGAGTGATCTCTACCTGGAGGACATGCGTTGAGGATGCGCAGGCTTGCCGAACGTCCCGAGGACGTGCCCATGGTGTTCGCCGAGCGGTTCAACAGCGGCGATCTCGAGGCGGTGGCGGAAGTTTATGAGACCGGCGCCGTGTTCGTGCCCGAGCCCGGCTCTCCGCTGACCGGGACACAGGCCCACGCCGCCAACGGCCGGTTCGTGGGCCTCGGGCTGCCGATCACCGTTCGGCCGCGGCACGTCTACAGCACGGGCGACATCGCGTTGCTGATCGTGGACTGGGTCATCGACGGCACCGACCGCGACGGGCGGCCGGTGCACATCGAGGGCACCGCCACCGATGTCGCCCGGCGCGGGCAGGACGGCCGCTGGCGGTACGTCATCGACAACCCTTTCGGAGTGCGCGCTGCCTGAGCTGCTCAGTGATCGGTTCCACGGCTCTGCTTGAGCGGTACTGCCGGATGAGCCCCCTTCTTCCGCCGCCCGACCGAACCACGCCGGGGATGGCCGGCAGGCGGAAAGCCCCCCGGCTCACCTGCGGCGATCAGCGGCCGAGGCCGGCGTCCCGGGCGCGGATGATCGCCTCCGCCCGGTCGGCGGCCTGGAGCTTGCTGAGCACCGCGTGCACGTGGTTGCGTACGGTCTTCTGGGACAGGAACAGCCGCGCGGCGATCTGGCTGTTCGACAGGCCGGCGGCCACCAGGTCGAGCACCTCGTGTTCCCGGGCGGTCAGGGTCGGGAACGGCGTGACGCCGCCGCTCTGCGGCCTCGGGGCCAGGAAGTCGGCGATACGCGAGGCCAGGACCGCACCGAACACGACACCGCCGCCCGCCACGGTGGTGATCGCGCGGACGACCTCGTCCGGTTCGGCGCCCTTGAGCAGATAGCCGCGGGCACCGGCGCGGAGCGCGTCGAAAATGGTGCCGTCCTCCTCGGACATCGTGAGCACCACGACGCCGATCTCCGGGTGCTTCTCGATGATGCGACGGGTGGCCTCGATGCCGTCCATGTCGGGCATCTGCACGTCCATGACCACCACGTCGGGTTCTCGCTCGTCCACCTGTTGAAGGGCCTCGACGCCGGTCGAGGCCGTCCCGGCGACCTCGACCTCGTCGATGCTGCTCAGCAGTGCCGCGAAGCCTTCACGGAACACCGGATGATCGTCCACCACGAGGACCCTCACCGGCCGCTTACCGGTCATCTCTCCCCTTTCCTGTAGCCGTGAGCACGGGCGCCTGCCCGGACGACGCGACGGGCAGCCGCGCCCGCACCCGCGTACCGGTCGGCTCCGCGGCGGTCACGGTGCACGATCCGCCGAGCTCGGCGGCCCGTTCGCGCAACGACACCAGGCCCACACCGGCCACCGCCTCGGCGGCGAGGCCGACGCCGTCGTCGACGATCTCCACGTCGAGGTGCCCGCCTCCGGCGTCGCGGAAGAGCGACACCACGCACTCGCCGGCCTCCGCGTGCCGGACCACATTGGTGATCGCCTCCGACGCGATCCGGTACGCGGCCACCTCCACGGCGGCCGGCAGGCCGGTGAGGTCGCCCCGCTCCTCGACGCGTACGGTCAGTCCCGGGGCTCGCAGCCGCTCCGCCTGCTGGCGGATCGCCCCGACCAGGCCGACGTCGTCGAGCGCGGGCGGACGCAGGCCGTGCACCAGCCGTCTCACCTCGGCGAGCATCCCGGTGAGCTCCTGACGGGCCAGGCCGAGGATGCGGTCGGCGTCCTCGTTCGACCGCCGCGCGGTGATCCGGGCGGTGTCGATCCGGGACGCGACCGCCGCCAGGGCCGGCCCGAGGCCGTCGTGGAGCTCGCGACGCAGGCGGCGGCGCTCGTCCTCCACGGCGGTCACGATGCCCTCACGGCTGCGCTGCAGTTCCTCCGCGAGCCGTACGGCACGGGCCGCCGCGGCGGCCTGGCGGATCAGGTCGGCCAGCAGCCGTTCGTCATCGGCGGTGAGCCTGCGGCGGGCGGCCTGGCGCGGCAGCAGCAGCCGCCCGATCCTCTCCCCCCGATAGGTGATGGGGAGCGCCTGCGTCCCGGCGGGACGCTCGCCGTCCTCGACGAGCAGCACCTCGCCGCTGACCTGGGTGATCTCCACGCCCACGTAGGGCGTACGGAAGGCCCGGGCCACCGTCCTGGCCAGCGTGACGAGCTGCGCCTCCGAGTCGTCGGTCCGCTCCAGCCGCTCGGCGAGCCCGGACATCACGTGGTAGGGGTCGTCCCGATCCCCGACGATCCAGCGTCGCACCAGACGCCACAGCCGGTGCCGGAGCTGCGCGTACAGGATGGCGACCGCGAAGACGGCGATGACCAGCCGCTCCCCCTCGTTCAGGCGCGGCCCGAGCAGCCGGCCGGCTCCGCCCAGCACCAGCAGGTCGAGGACGAACGTCAGGGCGAGCAGGAGGCCGTACACCAGCGTCCCGCCGAGCAGCCGGTCGACGTCGACGAGGTCCGGGCGCACGATCCCGATCGCGACCGACGCGGAGGTGAGGACCACGGCGACGGTCAGGCCGACGGCGCCGAGCCAACCGGGCAGCAGCCGGAACGTCAGCATGACCAGGAGGTCGACCACGGCCGCCCACAGCAGCCAGCGCATCCGGGCGCGGTCGACGCCGGTCACCGTACGGTAGCGCCGCACCACCACGACGAACGGGGTGACCAGGCTCAGCGGGAGGCTCAGCTGTGCCACCAGCAGCACACCGGTCCAGACGGCGTCCGGCAGCGGGAGATAGAGGGCCTCGAGGTTCAGCCTGCGCAGCGGCACGGGCAGCGGCGTGGACTCCGCGGTCGCCTGGGCGATGGCGGACGGCGCCGCGATGAGGGCCAGCGGGAGCAGGCTCGTCAGCGCGAGGCTGAGCAGCGAGGCGACCCGCCACCGCCCGGAGGGCAGCTTCCCGTCCGGGAACAGCAGCAGCACCAGGGGGAGCAGCAGCACCAGGCCCGCGCCGAGCCGCTGGTAGACGATGAAGGCCGCGGACGCGCCCGGGAGCGCGGGATCGTGCGTGGTGGCGTAGGCGAGCCACGACGACGCGACGCCGTCCAGCGCCCACCAGGCGCCGAAGCCCGACATCAGGCGTCCGAGGGGATGACGCGGACAACTGCGGAGCACCACCATGCCGGCCGCGGCCAGTGCGACACCCGCTATCGCGTCGAACCCGCCCGGCTGCAGTTCGAGCACGGCACGGTGGGCCTGCGGCACTCGCAGATCGATGAGCGCTGCCACGGGTGTGGCGGTCACGGCGATCGCGAGGAGCACAGGCCCGAGGCTCAGGCGCGAAGGCCGACGAACCGTCACAATCTGCACCAGGAAAGTGTGCCTCAGCAGGTGGCCGATGTCCCTAGGACGCGGGTCCCACCTGGCCTGGGACGCGAGAGAGGCCGGGAATCGGGACACGATGCCCTGACCGTCTGGGTCGGCCGTTCATGAGGATCGTCCTCGTCGCCTCCACGACAAGCCTCCCCCAGTCGAAGGAACAACCATGACCGAGACCTCGTCCGTTCACGCCCAGAGTCACACCCCCGGCGCGTCCTCGTCCGCGCCGCTCGCCGAGACGACCGTACGCCGGCTGGCCCTGGGCCTTTCCACCGGTGCACTGGCCTGGTCGGCCGTCAGCTTCCTCTACGGCTTCAACCCCACGGCCGAAGCGGGAATCAAGATCACGGACCTGGGCGCTCTGGCGTTCCAGTTCGGCGCCTTGTGCCTCCTTGCGATCATGGTCCGTACCCGCGCGACCGGCGTGAGCCGCGTGGCGCGCGCCATGCTGCAGGTCGAGCGCGTGCTGCTGGCCCTGGCCATGGCGTGGAGCGTCACCCACGCCTTCCTGCCCTCCGAGCGTGACAGCGTATGGATGGGAATCCTCGACGCGTTCTGGCCGCTGTCGATGCTGGGCATGTTCGTGATCGGCGTCAAGGTCGCCGTCAGCGGGCGCTGGCGCGGTGCGGCCCGCTTCTGGCCGCTCGTCGCCGAAAGCTGGGTGGTCGTGACCCTCCCGACCATGGCGATCTTCGGTACGTCCGTGTCGGACATCGTCGGTGCGGCCCACCTGCTCGTGGGATACACCACGCTCGGCCTCATCATCGCGTTCCGCCCCGAGCTCGTACGCCGCGAGGACTGAACGCCTGGGCCCTCACAATCCCGGGGCCGTGACGCCGGCGACGCGGGCGAGGTCGAGCTTGGTCTCGTCTTCGCTGCCGGGGACGGCCGTGTAGATGACGATCTTCAGATCGGTGTCCGAGTCGGAGAGCACGTCGCAGTCGACGGTGATCTCCCCGATCACCGGGTGCCGGATCGTCTTGCGGTCCTCGGCGTGGCTGCCGACGGCGCCGGAGTGCCACAACCGGGCGAATCGCGGATTGCCGTCCAGCGTCCGGCGGATCAGCCCGCTCAGGCGAACGTCCTGGGGGTAACGGCCGGACGCGCGGCGCAGGTCGGCGACGATGGCCCGGTCGGTCGCCTCCGCGTTCTCCGAGACGACGGGCCACGCCGCGAGGCGCCCGCGGTCGGACGGCACAGGAAAGCGCGAACGCACCAGATTCCGCTCCTCCGGCGCGAGCACGGAGGGGTCGCCGAGGAGCGCCGCCCAACTGCGGTTCCACCACAGCAGCCGCCAGTCGGCGGCGAACACGGCGACCGGCGCGTCGCCCAGCCGGGTGAGCACCCGCTGCATCCCGGGCGGGATGTGATCGCTGATCACGCCGTCCGAAGGCGGCCGCAGCCCGGCGAGCCGGTAGAGGTGGTCGCGCTCGGCGCGGTTGAGCTGCAGCGCTCGCGCCAGGGCGGCGGCGACCTGCGCCGACGGAGTGGTCGCCCGGCCCTGCTCCAGCCGTACGACGTAGTCCACCGAGACGCCCGCGAGGTCGGCCAGCTCCTCGCGGCGCAGCCCGGCGGCACGGCGTACGCGGCCGGCGGGCAGACCGACCGCCGCGGGGGACAGCCGGTCGCGCCAGGCGCGGATCGTCGCGCCGAGGCTCGTCTCGTCTGTCGTCATGCGCTCATTCTGCGTCGGCGGTGAGACGCCAGGGTGGTACTGCCTGTCCTACCGGCGGGCTCTCCCTGGCTGCCCGCGCCCGGCAGGCCGATGCTCGTTCCATGACCATCACCTTCATCACCGGGGCCAACAAGGGCCTCGGATTCGAGACCGCCCGCCGCCTCACCGACCTCGGCCACACCGTGGTCCTCGGCGCCCGGGACCCCGAACGCGGGCAGACGGCGGCCGACAAGCTCGGCGTACGTTTCGTGCGGATCGACGTCACCGACGACGCATCCGTCGCCGCGGCGGCGGCCGACGTCGCCGCGCACGAGGGCCGCGTCGACGTTCTGATCAACAACGCCGGGATCACCGGCCCGCACGTGCCCGCCGAGGAGCTGACCGCGGACCACGCCCTCGAGGTCTTCCAGACGAACGTCGTGGGCATCGTCCGGGTGACCAACGCCTTCCTGCCCCTTCTCCGGCGGTCGGAGCACCCGGCGATCATCAATGTCAGCAGCGGTACGGGGTCGTTCGCGCTGACCCACAACCCTGACCGGGTGGAGTCGACGGTCGTCGCGCCGCTATACACGTCCTCGAAGGCGGCGGTGACGATGCTCACGACGCAGTACGCGAGGGCGTTGCCCGGCATCCGGGTCGACGCCGCCGACCCCGGCTACACCGCGACCGACCTCAACGGGCACAGCGGTCCCCAGACCGTGACGGAGGGGACCGACGCGATCGTGACGCTCGCGACCGAGGGAGCGGACGGCGGAACGGGACGGTTCATCGACCGCTTCGGGCCCATGCCCTGGTGACGGCAGGACCGGAACGCAAAGCGGCCGAGCGGTGTCCGGTGGCGGCACGGCCGGTCCGATGTCGTGCACCGGCTCGGCCGGCGGCTGGACGAAACCGTTTTGAGCGGGTTGCGGGCGATGGCTACCGTTTCCCGGTGATCACCTTGCCTGACGTCCTCGCTCGTGCGGCAGACGGGCACATGCCCGAGCCGGGTGCCGGTCCGACCATCCTCCCGCAGCCGTCCGCACGCCATGCGGGAGTCATCGCCTTCACCGCGCACAACGTGATCTTCGCGGATGTGGACGAGGACTGGATCAGGTCCCGGTTGCCTGACGACGATCTGTCGGCGCCGCTCAACCCGCCGTTCCTCAGAGACCTGGAAGAATGCACCGGACGCCGGGTCAACAACATCGACATGCTCACCCTGGCCGCCCCCGCCGCGGGTCCTGCGCCCATCGAGCTGGTCGAGGTCACGGACGCGGCCCATCCGCGCGTCGAGCGTGCCCACCTCTACCGCGACGACGTACGCGTCTGGACCTGCCCGGGAGGGCTCGTGCTCATCGGAAGGGGAGTGGGCGGGCGGTGGGAGGTCGCGCTCGAGGTCGACCCGGCCGGCCGCGGGCGCGGTCTGGGCCGCGCCCTCGCCCGCGCGGCCAGGCACCTGACCTCGCACCCGCTCTGGGCGCAGATCGCCCCGGGCAACGCCGCGAGCGTACGGGCGTTCCTGGCCGCGGGCTACGTTCCGATCGGCGCCGAGGCACTCCTCGTCCCGCCTTCCCCCTGACGGTCCGGCTCCGTTGATCGGGGCGATCAGGGCAGGGCGTCGATCACCCGGTGGCGGAGCCGGGGCTCGTGAGCGGGGTCCGTGCGGAGGGTCAGGGTCAGCCCGGCCTCGGCGGCGCCGGAGAGGACGGCCAGCAGGGTGGCGAACTGCCCGGGAGGCTCGGCGTCGAGCAGTTCCTCGGCGTGCTCCACGACCAGATGGACCGGCCCGATGTCGCGCAGGGAGTCGGTGAGGGCGTCCCAGTTGCGGCCGAAGTACGCGGGGAGACGCAGGACCCGTGCCACCTCGTCGAAGAAGGCGGCACGGGTCCGGCAGGCCCGCCCGTCGACGACCGCCGGGGCCGGATCGGTGGTCACCGTGAGCCACGGAGGCAGCGGACGCGCGGCGGAGGCCATGAGAGGTCCTAGAGCCGGTAGAAGTCGGTGTAGTGGTTGGGCGAGAACCAGGTCACGCCGGTGCTGCGGTTGACGACGATCCGGTACGCGTCACGCGAGGCGCCGTACGCGCGGGAGTAGACGTCGTACTCGTAGTAGGTGGCACCACTGGGGAGCTGGCCCTCCCGGTTGTAGAAGCGCCCGCCGGTGTAGTTGTACCTGCCGTCCGGCCAGGAGTACCAGCCGCTGCTGGTGGGATAGCCCTTCCCGGCCCAGATCGCGTTCGCCGAGCGGGCGTCGGCACAGCGGGAGACTGTGCAGGAGCTGTAGACCGAGGCGTGAGCGGGGACGGTGCCGGCCACTCCGGTGAGGGACACGATGGCGGCGATCACGACGGTGAGCCGTCCGGGCCAGGAGGGCCGGAAGCGTCGCGGAGTCTGCACGAGACCTCCTTGTGGGGGCGAGGGGACAGACATCCGTCAGCATCACCTCGAAACCAGGACGAACCAAGGTAGAGATTGGTGAACTCCCGTCGTCTTTTTCCGTATGCCCCGGGGTGTGCTTCGTTCCTCTATAGATCGATCCAGGATTGACGCATGAGCGAAGCCAAGAACGTGCCGGATCCGGTGACGAAGGCCGGCTATGTGCTGGAGTTCGAGGACACCTTCGACGGGGACAAGCTCGACGAGAGTCGCTGGATCCCGCGTTACCTGCCCCAGTGGACCACGAGCGCCGCCTCGGCGGCCCGATATCGCGTCGGCGACGGCTGCCTGCGCCTGCTCGTCGAGGAGGACCAGCCGCCGTGGTCGCCGGAGATGGAGGGGCGGATGCGCGTGTCCTCACTGCAGACAGGCGTGTTCTCCGGGCCGGTGGGCAGCGCCGTCGGCCAGCACGGGCGGGGCGGCCGGGCCGTCGTCCGCGAGGCTCAGGACGAGGCGCGGCTCTACACCCCGCACTTCGGCCTGATCGAGATGCGCGCCCGGGCCACCGCCGATCCACGCGCCATGGTCGCGCTGTGGATGATCGGCTTCGAGGACGCGCCCGAGCGCTCCGCGGAGATCTGCGTCTGTGAGATCTTCGGGCGTGACGTACGGCCGGACGCGACGGCGGTCGGCATGGGCGTCCACCCGTTCGGCGACCCCACGATCACCGACGAGTTCGCCGCCGAGGTCCTCCCCATCGACGCACGCGAGTTCCACGTGTACGCGGCCGAGTGGACCCCGGATCGGGTGACGTTCTTCGTGGACGGCCGGCAGGTCAGG
Source organism: Microbispora sp. NPDC046933 (assembly GCF_040644635.1). Lineage (NCBI taxonomy): Bacteria > Bacillati > Actinomycetota > Actinomycetes > Streptosporangiales > Streptosporangiaceae > Microbispora > Microbispora sp. NPDC046933. Next base: position 27,521 of record NZ_JBEYWW010000002.1, read on the forward strand.
ACCATCCGGCAGTCCCCGGACTATCCGATGCAGCTCATGCTCGGGATCTACGAGTTTCCCGACGCCGAAGGGCCCGAGCGGACGGGGCCGTACCCCAAGGAGTTCGTGGTCGACTACGTGAGGGGCTATCGGCTCGCGACGGATTGAGCCGTACGAGGGACGCCACTGGTGGGTATGAGGCATTTGAAGCGCTATGCCCGGATGGTTGAGGCCGATCAGCCGGTGCTCGGCCGTCCGGTGAAGGATCGGGGGATCTGATGCTGAGATGGCTCATCGTCCTGGTGGCGGCCGTGGTCGCGGCGCTGTCAGGGGTCACCGCGGGTTATGCGGCGCCGCCGGATGTCGGCGACCAGGACAAGGCATTCCTGGTCGGTGCGCATCAGGACAACCTCGCGGAGATCCAGGGCGGGCAGATCGCCGAGCGGCAGGCCGGCAAGCAGTCGGTCAAGGACGCCGGCAGGAAGTTCGTGGAGGACCACACCTCCCTCGACGACCAGCTCAAGCGGGTGGCCGGGAAGCTGGGCGTGGACCTGCCGGGCAAGCCGAGCGAGGAGCAGCAGGCCGAACTGCAGCGGTTCGCCGCCAAGAGCGGCACCGCGTTCGACCGTGCGTGGATCGACGCGCAGGTCAAGGACCACCGCAAGACCCTGGACTTCCTGGACAAGGAGGTCTCGAGCGGTTCTTCCCAGGAGGTGAAGAACCTGGCCCGGGACGCCAAGCCGGTGGTCCAGGAGCATCTCAACCTGGTCGAGAGCATTCAGAGCGGTGAGTGACGACCGGTGCCGGCCGGGGCTGGTCTCCGGCCGGCACGTCCCCTCCCCCGGGCAGGCTCACCCGAACAACTTGACGAGCAGCAGGATGATCAGCGCCCAGCAGACGAGACCCGCGACCACGACCGCGATGAGCCCGCGGAGCCGATACCGCTTGCCGGGTGGGCCGGATTGCTCGTCCACTTCTCCTCCACGTCGGGGTGTGTTCCGGCGTGCACCCCGCCTTGAGCTGATACCCCCGCAGGTCATGACCAGTTCGTCACTTACGGAGACGTGCGTGTTGCGGAAGGTGACGAATGTGCTCGCTCCCCGATGGAACCAGTGTGGACGGCGACGGGGTCCGATTCGTGGGTTCGCGTGAATAGGGTGCAGCCATGCGGATCTTCACGAACCTCGCCGAACTCAAGGCGGCCAAAGGCGAGCACCTCGGATACAGCGACTGGCGAGAGATCGGCCAGGAGAGGGTGGATCGCTTCGCCGACGCGACGGACGACCACCAGTGGATCCACGTGGACCCGGACCGGGCCAAGGGCAGCCCGTTCGGCGGCACCATCGCCCACGGATACCTCACGCTCTCGCTGCTGCCGTCGCTGGTCGGCGAGCTGTACCGCGTGGACGGCCTGCGCATGGCGATCAACTACGGGCTGAACAAGGTGCGCTTCCCCCGGCCGGTCCCCGTCGGATCCCGCGTACGGGCGGGGGCGGAGGTCGTCGACGTCAAGGGCACTCCCTCGGGCGCCCTCGTGAACCTCCGCGTCACGATCGAGGTCGAGGGAGTCGACAGGCCGGCCTGTATCGCCGACACGCTCACGCTCTTCGTTCCCCAGGAGTGACCCCCGTGCCCTCGGCCGGGCTCCGAGAGCGCGGGGGTGGCTTGACCGGGGGCGGAGCGATTTATTGGCGCAAGCAGGGGTGAGGGGTCTGGTAGAGTTACACCCGTTGCCGGGCACCGCAGGTGAACAGGCAGCAAAGCGGCCGTAGCTCAATGGATAGAGCATCTGACTACGGATCAGAAGGTTAGGGGTTCGAGTCCTCTCGGCCGCGCAGCAGCTCAAAGGCCCTTCGGATTTATCCGGAGGGCCTTTTTTGATCTCCGTACAGCAGCGGAGTACAGCAACCGCCCCACACAGGCGTTCTCGCGACTGCTGCGGGTCCATAGCCGGCCCGGGGGGATGTCCGCACCGGTACCGCGGAGGATGCCCCTCCCAGGGGGCGAGTCGCTACACGCTATAGGTTGGCGATTTCGCTCAGGCGCCGCCGAGATCCTCCCGCAGGCGGCGAACCCAGTCAGCAGGGAAGACCTGTTCAAGCCGCTCCCTGCTGGTCTCCAGAAGCCCCTCCTTCGCCAACGGGAAGAGTGCGCCGTCCCGTACGGCAGCATGGTCTTCGGGAGCTGGGCATATCAGGACGGCGGGACTCCAGCACGTCCGCTGCAACTCCTCGATCCCCGTGGTCTCGACCATCTTCTTAATGGGCTCCCATGCCGTCGCGCGCCAGGACAGACGCCTGTCACGATTGCGATCGCGCGATAGCGTCTCGTCCATGGTTGAGAACAGCAGGATCAAAAAAGCAGAGCAAACAGCAGGACCAGCGAAAGATCTGGGGCGCTCCCCACGCGTTACTTTGCGCCGGATCACCAGTTTCGATCAAGATGAGTTTCTCGAACGGGTCCATGCCAGCGTCGACCTGCACCAGCCGAGGATGTCCCTGCCGGCGACGCCGGAGGCGTTCCAGGCGTTCCTTGGCCGATTCGATGAGGGGCAATCCGCCGAAGGCTTACTGGTCTGTCTGCGTGACACGGGTGCCATCGCGGGCAACGTCAACATCAACAGCATCATTCGCGGACGCTTCCAAGGCGGCTCGCTGGGCTACGCGGCCTTCGCGCCCTACGCTAGGCAGGGGTACATGTCAGAAGGTCTTGGCCTCGTGCTGCGTCATGCGTTTGAGGAGCTACGGTTGCACCGGCTGGAAGCGCAGATCCAGCCCGATAACCAGGCGTCCATCAAACTGGTCCAACGCCACGGCTTCCGCTACGAGGGTTACTCACCGGATCTGCTGTTCATTGACGGCGCCTGGCGAGGTCACGAACGATGGGCCATCACCAACGACATGATCGGCATCGTTCCCAGCGCCCCGCATCCAACACTGCCCAACCGTTGAGACCTCTCGCTGGCCGGTTCAGAGGCTGAAACGATGTCAATGGTGGGTTTGCCGGAGAGCGCCGTCATAGGTATCGGCCTTACGATCGCTCCTGGTTGCCCGTGTACGTCCCATCCGGGCGCATGACCGCAGTCCGCGTCACAGGAGCGCCGGTTGCACGGGGCACGCGATCGTTCACCGCGATAACCAACCGGAGTGCCCGATCGGCCTCGGGAAGCACGTAAGCCAGGATCTTGTAGACGGTCCCGTCCTCTCCGGTGACATTCGCCCAGTCCTTATCGCCGTTCTCCTCCATGACCACGAGTTCGTCATAGACAGCGACACGACGCCACCGTGACAGGTACTCCTCTGCAATCTCAGCTGCCACCTGCTCGTTCATCCCCGCAGAGCCGCCCTCCGTCGTGCCATTAGCGTGCCATTAAGGAGGGTGACGAGGGGTGGGCAACCACGGTCACTCATGACCCGCCTCACGCCCAGGTCAGCGCCCGTACGGGCCGTGATCCATGCAATTCCCAAGCTGACAGCCCGCCTTTTACCCTCGTCCTCATGACACCACCGCGTGAAGTTCCCCCGAAGGTCGAGCGTGTTCGTGACATGCGCGACTTCGCCGCCTACCTGAAGATCATGGCGGACGAATTCGATGCCGATCGCGCCGAGCGCGAACGTCAAGTTTGCGAGGGGAAGCGGTTTGTCGAGGGCCGCTGGAGCAGCATGTACGTTGGCGACTTCCTCAGAGCTTGGGCAGGATGGCTCCAGGACGGCTGTATTCGTGAAGGAGCCCCGTTCAAGGACGATGTCGACCCGCCGACATGGCAGTCGCTCGCTCTCCAGATCCACGCCGCCCACCTGTACGACTAGCCCGATCTGGGAGCCACCCGGACGGACGATCACGAACTGAGTCGGACGGATCCGAACAACCACAGTCCCGAGGAGCAGCACGGCGAACGGATCTGGACGACCGCGGATGTCGCTCGGGGACCTACCGATCAGAAGGTTAGGGCTCGAGCCCTCTCGGCCGCGCACATCACAGAAGCCCTCATACCCTCCTGCAGCCGTAGCCGGGCCGGCTCTTCCAGTGCCGAGGTGTTACCGGCGTCGGCGGCTGCGCGGGCGAGGCGCTCGGCAGCCTTCCGGCGCCGCTTCAGGTTCCCCAGCGCGAAGATGTCACCGGCGTCGCCTGGAACAACACGGCATCTCCGCTGCGGTTCGTCACGCACTGGATGATCTGTGGTGCGTGGAGTGGTTGATGTCGACGGGGCTCGCGGCGGCGGCGCGATCAGGAGCGTTGCCCGACGTCGTCGTAGGACGGTGACCAGCGGCGGTCCTGCCGCGCGTAGCCGTATGCCCGCCTTTCGCCCCGGACTTGCCCGCCCGACCTGGACGCCGACAGCGGCTGAATCCGGCCGGCTCCTTGGCGTCCTCCTCGCCGCCGGCCCGGTGCCCTGGCCGGCCGGGCGGGCGGGCCCGGGGCAAGAAGAGGGCCGTGAGCAGGCCGATCGCCATCGCGCCCGCCGCGATCAGGAAGGAAACGCGGAAGCCGTGCAGGGTGGGGACGGTGACGCCCTTCACCTGGTGCGCGGTGCCGGCGAGGACCATGCCGATGACGGCGCTGGCCACCGAGGAGCCGATCGAGCGCATCAGCGTGTTGACGGCGTTGGCCGAGCCCGTTTCCGATGCGGGGGTCGCGTCGGTGATCAGGGCTGGGAGGGAGGAGTAGGCGAGGCCGATGCCCACGCCTAGGATCGCCGTGATGACGAGGCTCTGCCAGGGGGCGTTCATCAGCCCGAGGCCTGCGCCGTAGCCGAGCGCGATGATCACCATGCCGAGGATCAGGGCGGCCCTGGGGGACAGTGCCGCGGACAGCCGGGCGTAGACGGGGGCCGTGAGCAGCATGGTCAGGCCGAGCGGCGCCATGCACAGGCCGGCGACCACCATGGACTGGCCGAGGCCGTGGCCGGTGCTCGTCGGCAACTGGAGGAGCTGGGGAAGAACCAGCGAGACGACCAGGAAGGAGGCGCCGACCATGATCGAGGCGAGGTTGGTGAAGAGCGCCGCGGGGCGGGCCGTGGTGCGCAGGTTCACCAGCGGTGTCCTGAGCCGTAGCTCCATCACGCCCCACAGGACGAGGACGACCACCGCTGCGGCGAACAGCCCGAGGGTGGCGCCGGAGGTCCAGCCCCAGTCGCCGCCCTTGGTGATCGGCAGCAGGAAAAGGACGAGACCGGCGGACAGCCCCACCGCGCCGCGAACGTCGAAGGTGCCCTGCGCACGGGCCGGGGACTCGGGGATGGCGAGGAGAGTGAGGGCGATGCAGAAGACGCCGAGGCCGGCGGAGCTGTAGAAGAGGGCGCGCCAGCCGGCGTGCTGGGCGACCAGGGCCGCGGCGGGCAGGGCGAGGCTGCTGCCGATGCCCATGGAGGAGCTCATCATGGCCATCGCCAGGCCAAGCCTCTCGCGGGGGAGCAGGTCGCGCATCAGGCCGAGGCCGAGGGGTATCGCGCTCATCACGAAGCCCTGGAGGGTCCGGCCTGCGATCATCACGTAGAGGTCGCTGGTGAGGGCGCTGACGAGTGCGCCGCCGACCATCATCGCGAGGCTGAGGACCAGCATGCGGCGCTTGCCGTAGAGGTCGCCGAGGCGGCCCATGATCGGCGTGGCGACGGCGCCGGCGAGCAGGGTCGAGGTGATGACCCAGGTCGCGTTGTCCGGCTCGGTGCCCAGTAGGTGTGGCAGGTCTTTGAGCACCGGGATGAGCAGGGTCTGCATCACCGAGACCACGATGCCCACGAAGGCGAGCACCGGGACGAGAGCGCCGCTCGCTCTGGCCGCGGGAGGGTCGGTCGACGTGTGTGTCATGAGGGACGGTCTCCAGGCCGGGGGCGTGTGGTTTCGTATGGGATGCCGGATTCGCCTGGCTCGGCCCGTGAAAGTCCACAGGCCGGGCCAGGTGGCGACGGTCGCGCCGTCCGTCCGGGGCGTTGCGTGCCTCGCGTTCGCGCTCGCGAGCGGGGTGGGGTGGGGTGGGGTGGCGTGGGGACACGCCTCACTCAGAGGCGGAGGATCCCCTCGCCGGGCCGGCTGCTGCCCATGAGCCGAGGGCGAACCCGGCACCGTTCCGCCGGACTTCCAGGGCGCCCGCACCGCCGAAGTGTGCGGGGACGAGCAGTTCCCGTTCGTCGGCCGCCCGCCCGAGAATTCGCTGGCGGCTGGCCGCCGCTTGTTCGGGGGCCAGGCAGGCGTTGCTGTTGAGGCAGGGGTCGAGGATCTGCACCGGGCTGTGCAGCAGATCTCCGACGAAGACCGCCCGGTCGCCGCGGGAGGCGAGTCGCAGCACCGACGAGCCGGGCGTGTGGCCGGGCGCGGGCTCCAGGGTGAGGTGTTTGTCGATGCGGTGGTGGCCGTCCCACAGCACGGCCTGTCCGGCCTGGTGGATGGGCGCGATGCTGTCCTCGTAGATCAGGCGGTCGACCTTATGCGCGCCGTTGCCGTACGCGTTGTCCGGGCCGTAGTGGAAGTCGTCGGCGGCCGGAATGAGGTACTGGGCGTTGGGAAACGCCGGTACCCACTGCCCGTCCGCGTCGACGGTGTTCCAGCCGACGTGATCCACGTGCAGGTGGGTGTTGACCACGACGTCGACATCCTGCGGGCGAACGCCGGCCCTCGCCAGGAGGTCGAGGAAATCACTCCGGGCCTGGTGGAACGGCCCCATGCCCGGTCGCTCGCGCCCGTTGCCCGCTCCGGTGTCGACCAGGACGGTCCGCCCACCGCTGCGCAGCACCCAGCTCTGCAGGGCAGTCACCACCAGGCCGCTGCTCGGCTCCCAGTGGTCCGGCGCCAGCCAGTCCTCGTTGTCCTTCCACACCTCGGGGCTAGTTTCCGGGAAGAAATCGGAGGGGGGCAGGAAGGGCGCGTGCCACTCGACGACCCGGATGACCTCGACATCCCCGAGGGTCATGCTCTGCGCACTCTCGTTGCCGTTCATCATGGGCACGACCCTAAGAAGGGGCGGACGATCCTCTCAATGCGCGTTCAGCTCAACAAAATACGAATCCGTCTCACGCCCTATACGAGAGATAATCTGGGCGGATGGATGTGGTGAGTGACGCGATCTCCGCCGTTCACCTTGGGCACCCGTGGTTCCACCGGGTCCGAACGAGCGGCAGCTGGTGCGCGCGGCTGGACCCGTACGAGGGTGCGGGCTTTTACGTCGTCCTGAAGGGCAACTGCTGCCTCCTGACCGACGGCGGCGCCCCGGTGTGCCTCGGCGTGGGTGACGCGGTGCTGCTGCCTCATGGCACGGGCCATGTGATCGCCGACTCTCCCCTGGACGCGGGAGTCGCGGCGCGGAAGGCGGTGCCGTTCGAGCAGTGGCTCGGGGCGACGGGGCCGCGAGCCCGGCCCGACCGCGACGGGACGGAGATACTGTGCGGCAAATACTGGCTCGACTGCAGCCGCATGCACCCGCTGATGACGGAGCTGCCCGAGGTCGTCCACCTTCCCAGCCGCGTAGGCACCCACCTCGAACTCCGCGCCGCGATCGACCTGCTCGCCGGCGAGCTGGACGAGGTGCGGCCCGGCTCCTGCATGGCGCTCCCGAACCTGCTCGACCTCCTCCTCGTCTACATGATCCGCGCCTGGATGACCGAGACCACCAGCGGAACCTGGCCCAGCGCACTGGGCGACCCGGTGACGGCCGCCGCCCTGCGGGCGATGCACTCGCAACCGGCCGCGCCGTGGAGCATCGAGCGCCTGGCCGCGGAGGCGGGCGTCTCCCGCCCCACGCTGGCGCGCCGGTTCACCACCCTGGTCGGCCGCCCGCCGATGGCGTACCTCACGTGGTGGCGCGTGATCCTGGCCGCCACCCTGCTCCGCGACACCAAGGAAACCCTGGCCACCATCGCCGACCGCGTCGGCTACGGCAGCCCGTACGCACTCTCCCACGCCTTTCAGAGGGAGTTCGGCACCACACCGGGGCGGTATCGAGAGGTCACGGGCCGGCACGGGACGTCCGACGCCTCCCCGCGCTGATGTGGTTTCCCAGATCGCCCCGATGGTGCGTGCGCTCCGGCCGATCGCCCATTTCGCGGCCGAGGCGCGGGCGCTGGACGCCTCCGAGATGCTCCAGCGCAATGAGCGGATGTCGGCGGTGCTGGGCGACCTGCTGAGCGCGCCCAAGGAGGTCGACCTGGCGACCCGGACCGCGCCATCGAATCAAGGAGTGGCAGTGGGCCGGCCTTCCGGTTCGACAAGACGCCCGACAGCTGTCCGGCAGGCCGGCGCCTACGCGGAGCCGTCTTGTGGATCCGAAGCCTCTGACCGGCCTGCAGATCCGAACCTCGTACAGGCTCTAGCGGGGAGTGCCCTCAGTGTCAAGCTCAAGTTGGCCTTAACCTCCCCTCCGGCCGGACAGGTGCTTCCTTCATTCGTATGAGTGCCAAAGTCATCTCCGGTGGGGAGTTTCCGGACAGCGAGCCTCCCTAGCGTGGCCGTTATGAATCGCGCATTGCTCAGACGGGGCGTGGCCTCTGCCGTGGTGGTCGGCCTTCTGCTCACCGGGCCCGCCGTACAGGCCATGTCAAAGCCCGTCACTGTGGCCCTGCCCCAGCCGACAGGTCCACGCGAGATCGGCACTGTCGCGCTGCACCTGCGTGACGGCTCCAGGGCCGACCCATGGATCAAGGAACATGACCGGCGTGAGCTGATGATCAGCCTGTGGTACCCCACGCGTCGTCCGGACGGCCACCCCGCCGCGCCTTGGCTGCCGGCCCGCGCCGCCGAGGCCTTCTACCGCAACAGCAGCCTCTCGCCTGCGGCTGTCAGCCTGCCTTCGACCCATGGCCGCGAAGGGGCCCGTGTGGCGGGCCGAGGGCTGCCCGTCGTACTGTTCTCACCCGGCAACGGCGCCGACCGTTCCATGAACACCGCCACGGTCGAAGAACTGGCCAGCTGGGGCTACATGGTGGTCACGATCGATCATCCGGGCGATGCCGGCGAGGTGGAGTTCCCCAACGGCACGGTCACCGGCCATGTCCTGAAGCCGGTCCCGGTGAGCCGGCTTGACGAGAAGGCCGAAGAGATCAAGGTGCGGGTGGCTGACACGCGCTTCGTGCTGGACCAGCTCAAGGAGCTGAACAAGGGGCGCAACCCCGATGTTGAAGGCCGGAAGCTGCCGGAGGGGCTGCGTGGCGCGTTCGACCTGAGCAGGGTCGGCATGTTCGGCCATTCCGCGGGAGGAGCGACGGCCGCCGCGACGATGCTGGAGGATCGGCGGGTCAAGGCGGTTCTGAACCTGGACGGACCCGCCATCGGCAAGGTGGCCGCCAAAGGACTGACCAAGCCGTACATGCTCATGGAGGCCGAGATCTTCGACAAGCCCATCCGCGGGCAGAAGGCCTTCTGGTCCCGGCTGAAGGGCTGGCGGCTGCACGTGAAGACCAAGGGTGCCAAGCACAATTCCTATACCGACCTGCCGCTGCTGTACGAGCAGGCGGCCCCGGTGATCGGCCTGTCAAAGGAGCAGTTGCGAGCGGTGAACGGGACACTGCCGGCGGCGCGTTCCGTGGCCGTCACCCGCGCCTACACCATGGCCTTCTTCGATCTGCATCTACGGCGCAAAGGCCACCTGCTCGACAGGCGTTCCTCGCGGTTCCCCGAGGTGAAGGTGATCGCCCGTTAGAGCGGAAGCGCGGCTGCACCGCCTGATCAGCTCTCGCTGACGGTCCCGCAGGTTCGAGTCCTCTCGGCCGCGCACCTCGCAGAAGGCCCGTGACCAGGGAAAACCTGGTAACGGGCCTTAGCGTTTCCGGGCTTCACACGGTCTTCCGTGTCTGTGGGAGCCACCCGTTTCGGCCGGCCCGGTAGAGCGCTCGAAATGGCCTCCGTCGCCGCTCGCTTGTCGCCGTCCACGAGGTGTCCGTACACGTCCTTGGGATCGCCATGCTCGCGTGTCCGAGGACGTCGGAGACGACGTGCAGCGGCGTCTCCTGGGCGAGCATCAACGAGGCCCCCGAGTGCCGGAGCTCGATCCACGCCGGCCTGGAGGCGTTCCGCGTTGTACCCGCTCCTGTGACGCTTGATCGCGTCGACCTGCCCGAGCACCGCCCCACGTCGGCTGTGCGTCTCGCTCGCCGTGGGATTGCCTGTCAGGCGCCGCGTACGCCTGTACGGAGAGCCTGTCGAACAGGCTGACAACACGATCTCCTTGTGGACAGCGTGAGCGATCCGAAACCGTGGATCCGCCGCAGGAATCACCTGCCAGCGCTCGACACCAGGAGAAACGATGAAGCTGCCGCCACGCCCCGCTGCCCTCGGGGTGGCCGCCCTGCTCGCTTGCCTGACCGCAGCGTCCGGGATGTCGGCGGCGCAGGCAGCCGACGTCAGGGCCCTTCCGAGCGTGAACATGGAAGCCACTGTCAAGGCGGCCCAGATCGACCCGCGGCGGTCTGACGACACGCTGACCCCGGGCGCCAAGGCCAGCGTGCTCCTCGTCGAGCGGGCGCTGTGCGACCGGCACCTGCTCGACGCGAAGTGGGTGGACGGTTACTTCGGCACCACAACGGTCGTCGCTTTCGCGAAGTTCCAGAGGTCGCTCGGCCTCACTGGTCTCGCCGCCAACGGCCTGCCGGGCGAGGCGTCGCTCACCAGGCTCGGAGCCGGCCGTTTCACGGTCACCCACCTCATCGGGCCGGGTGCCCGGGTGTCCGCCGGCGGCGTCGTCATCGACACCCGCACGCGGAGCATGCTGGTCGAGGCGAAGCGGCTGCTCGGCCGCGACCTCGTGCTGTTGCAGGGGTCGTACAACCCCGGCGGCGACCCCACGTCCGCGGGCACCCACGACGGCGGTGGCGTCGTCGACATCTCGGTCAAGGGGATGGATTCCGCCACCCGCATCGCCGTCGTCCGCGCGTTGCGACGTGTCGGCTTCGCGGCATGGGTGCGCAGCCCCGATCAAGCCGACTGGCCATGGCACATCCACGCCGCCGCCATCAACGACACCGACCTGTCCAGCCAGGCCCAGCATCAGATCGGTGACTACTACCTCGGTCTGAACGGGCTCGCCGGCCGCGGCCCGGACGACGGCCCGAAGGTGACCATCCGCACATGGGAGGAGTACCAGCGCCGCTGACCATCCGAAACCCAGGCTGCACAGACACGAAGGAGAACACCATGGGAACGCTTGACAAGATCCTCACCACGGCGGCCGCCGCGGTGGTGCTCGGCGGGGCGGTGCTCGCCACCGCCTCGCCCGCTTCGGCGGCCGTCCGCGACGGCGTGTGCGACAGCGGCGAGTTCTGTTACTACTTCAACAGCGGCAACCAGGGATCGCTCTCCGACTTCACCGGATCGGTCGGCGACTACGGCACCCGGCAGCCCTCCTGCTTCGACTTCAAGGGACCCGGCACCGGCAAGGGCAAGTGCGTCAAGAACGCCGCCGCCTCGGTCTGGAACCGCAGTAGTAAGACCGTCCGCGTCTACTTCAACAGCAACTACGGCGGCAGCGTCTACCAGGACTTCGCGCCCGGTGCCAAGGGCAACCTCAAGGCCGGCCTCAAGAACCAGAACGCCTCGCACCAGTTCGGCCCGTCGCCGTCATCGGGGCGCGTCAACATGTCGTACGCGCTGTACCAGGCCGGCGGCGGCTACGTCAGCTGCGGCTTCGACGGTTACGTCCACACCTCCGGCCGGCATGAGGGCATCGACATCACCCGCAGCGTGGATTCGGATGTCCACGCACTGGTGAGTGGTCAGATCATCAACCTCGTGCACGGGCGCAACGGCGCCTCGGGGCTCTCCACGATCGCCATCTACAACGCCTCGCTGAACAAGACGATCATCTATCTGCACTCCGCTCCGCTGTCCTCGCTGCGTGTGGGCCAGCAGATCTCGCGCGGCCAGATCATCGCGGACGAGGCGTGGCACGGGGTGTCGTCCAGGGATGTCGCGCACACCCACGTCGAGATGCGCCCTGGACGGCAGACGCGCGCCGCCAAGAGCGTCCGCGACTCGACTCTGAGCAACCCGAACCCGAACTCGTTCTGGATCTCCCAAGGCTACAACGTCCGCTGACGCACACCGCGGCCTGTGACGAGAAGGAAGGCAACTGTGTCTCCACGAACTGCACGGCTGATCTCGCCTCTAGCCGCGGCGGCCGCGGTGGTGCTTGGCGGGGCGGTGCTCGCCACCGCCTCGCCCGCCTCGGCGGCCGCCCGCGACGGCGTGTGCGACAGCGGCGAGTTCTGCTACTACTTCAACAGCGGCAACCAGGGGTCGCTCTCCGACTTCACCGGGCCCGTCGGTGACTACGGCACCCGGCAGCCCTCCTGCTTCGACTTCAAGGGACCCGGCACGGGCAAGGGCAAGTGCGTCAAGAACGCCGCCGCCTCGGTCTGGAACCGCAGTAGTAAGACCGTCCGCGTCTACTTCAACAGCAACTACGGCGGCAGCGTCTACCAGGACTTCGCGCCCGGTGCCAAGGGCAACCTCAAGGCCGGCCTCAAGAACCAGAACGCCTCCCACCAGTTCCTGAGCTCCGCACCGCCGACCGGGTGCAAGACCGACGGCACGGACAGCAAGCTGCCCACGACGATCCTCGTCTACCGGAAATCCCTCGATCGCGTGGACCGGGTGGAGTTCAAGACCTACATCAAGAACGTCCTGCCCAACGAGTGGCGGTCGTACTGGCCGAGGGAGTCTCTCAGGGCCGGGGCGATCGCGGTCAAGCACTTCGGCTGGTACTGGGCGCTGAGGTCGGCGAGCAAGACGCCGAGCGGCCAGTGCTACGACGTCTCCGACGACACGTCCAGCCAGATGTACAAGCCCGGCTCCGCGACGGCGGCGACGAACGCCGCGGTGGACGCGACATGGGGCACCCGGATGACACGCAATGGGAAGCTCTTCAAGGCCCAGTACTGCTCCACGACGACGGCGTGCCGCCACTGGGTCACCGGCGACTGGATGTCGCAGACCGGCTCTCGCGACAAGGCCAATGCGGGCTGGAGCTACTCCAGGATCCTCACGTACTACTACAAGGGGATCGTTCTCGAACCCTGAACCCCCGGATACCGTCCGCCCCTGGTTCCCCGCCGTGTCATGCACGGCGGGGAACAGGCGTCAGTCGACGATGACCTGGAAGTTGAGTGGCCGGCCCCCCGGGAACGCGACCTGTCCCGACCCCTCCATCATCTTGAACCGCACGTAGCACAGGCCTGGCTTGCTTGGCGTGGTGATGTCGGTCCGGATGTCGACCATCTCTCCGGGTCGCGTGTCCTCGACCGGTACGTCGGAGACGGTCTGGCATTGATCAGGTTGCTGCGGGAGGTCGAGGCGATGCAACGAATATCCCTTCCACGGCACGGTCCCGGCGTTCTTGAGCCGCCATACCTTGGTCACGGTCTGTCGGGGGCCGACGCGTGTGCAGTCGGGCAGCGTGATGTCTCCGATGAACTTCGCCGAATCACCCTCGTGCGCAGGCGGGCTCGACGGAGGGTTGGTGGCGCGCACCGGGCAGTCGGCTGCCGACAGCCCGGTCTTCGATTCGCTCTCGGACGCGTTCACGGTGTGCCCGTCGGTCCCGGAGCCACGATTGACGGCGACCGCGACGAGGACCACTGCCGCCACACCGACGGCCGCTACTGCGAGCGCGGCCGCAGCCGGGCGGGTCGGCCGGAGTCGCCCTCGGCCCCCTGTCGCAGGGGGGACCGGCTGGACGTCGCCCGCGATCTCGTCGGGCGCTGGCGGCGCAGGCGGAGATGCCGAGGTCTCACCAGCCGACCGTGGGGCTTGCGACCCGGTGGCGCTGTGCACGGTACGACCGTCCGCGACGTTCGTGGCGGAGGCTCCGCGTCCATCGGGCGGACGGGCCCCCAAGGTGCCCGCGCGGTTTGAAGGATCTCCGGCGCTCGCCGATCTGACCGCCAGGTTCGCCCTCTCCCAGCGTTCGCGGTACGCGGCCGGGTCTGCGCCGCACGCCTTGACGAACTCGACGGTGGTCTCCCAACTCGGGAGCCGGTTACCCTTCGTGGCCTCGTGCAACGTCGTGTGTGAGATCGCCCCCGACCGACCAGACATTTCTCGGAAAGGTGGGTTGCCGACCGATTTGCGAAGTTCTCGCAGTGCCGCCGCGAAGTCCTCGATCGCCTCCGCCCGTGCAGGCATGTCGTCCACCGGGTGAAGCTAACAGCACCCACGGTAACCGCTCAAGCTTACGGGAGCATCTCGCATACGTCCTCCTGCGCCTCGCTCGCCGCGGCAGGGTGCGGAGTGGCCTGCGCCCACGATCGTCGGACGTGACGTTCGCCGCGGTCAGGTCGTCGCGCTGTACTTGCCGGTGAGAACCCCGCCGGCCAGGGGTGAATACGGGATCACACCCAGCCCCACTCGACGCCACCGGTCCGTGGCCACGAGGCACGGCAAGCTTGCCGTCCGCTACATGTATGGGATCATTTGGCTTACTCTGCAGGGCCTAAAAGCTGACGCTGCCGCAGTAGCAGGCCAGAAGGCGGTTCATTTGCGCGGTGAAACCGCTAGGCCGGCGAACGAGGCATCAGGGCGTCCGAAGAAGCCGGCGACAGCGCTGCGGTTCACCCAATACGGATTTTCTCTGCGGCGATCGATTGTCGCCATCCTGGTCGTCGGTGTCTGCGTGGCCGGGCTCGCCGGGTGCTCCTCCGTGGTCGAGACGCCCGCTCCGAGGTACGCATCCGGTGCCCCCGCGGAGAAGAGTCCGGCATCGTCGAGCGTTCCGGTACGCACGTCGATCGGTGAGGGCCATACCGATGAGCAGGTCAATGTCCGGTCTGTGGCCTTCGGTCGATTGCGGGGCAGGCCGGTGGCTGTCACCGCAGGGACTGAGGGGCGCGTGAGGATCTGGTGGCTGCCCACGCTGGAGCCGGCTGCGGACCCGCTGCCCGGCGACCGCGCCGCCGTCGTTGAGCTGGGTGGCCGGTCCGCGGTCTTCGCCGTCGGCAGGAACGGCGGTCGCCTGTGGGATCTCGACACCCGCGAGGAGTTGCTCCACGTTCCGGCGCCCGTCTCCGCGTTCGCCTTCGGCACCCTGCGGGGATCTCCGGCGCTGTTCACCGGCGATCGCCGGGGCCGTGTCCGGATTTGGGATCCGGCCTCGGGCACACTCGCCGCGCGCCTGGACACCGGCACGGACAGGGAGATCACCGCGCTGGCGTCGGTGCCGATGCGCTCCCGGTCGATCCTCGTCGTCGCCGTCGACAGCTATGGGGACGACCCCGGCGACGCGCGGCTTTGGGACCTCGCCACCCGCCGCAAGTCCAGCGGCGTCCTGATCGCCGACGACGAGGCCGAGAGCTTCGATCGCTTCCAGGTCTTCACCCTCGGTGGACGGCCCACCCTCGCCGCCGGCTCCGACTACGGCCTGAAACGGTGGGATCTCGAAAGCCGGCAGAGGATCGGCCTGCCCATCGAGCGCCGGCAGGAGGACCGGCTCTCCCGCTTCCCCTCGTTCACCGCGGCCTTCGACGGCGAGCGATCCGTCCTTGTCACGGGCCAGGTCTCCGGGGCGCCAATCCAGCTGCGGGATCCTGTCAGTGGTGCGGTCCTGGCGGAACTGGCCGTCCAGCATCACGGAGCGGTGACCGCGCTGGCGGCCGGCGTGCTGAACGGCGACCAGGTGCTGCTCAGCGGCGGCGAGGACGGCACGGTCCGGCTATGGGATCTGCGGACCCGCAGGCAGATCGGCGGCCCGACACCGCCTGGGGGACCTCATGGCGCAAGCGCCGCCCACGGATCCCCCGGATCTCCGGGTGGAAGACGGCCGGAACCTCGAAGTTCCCGGCAGGACGGAGGTCGAGAAGGAGGCTGAGAACGGCTGTCCACCCCCTTGCCATGTCCGGCGCTCGGTGCGGGGGCTCGGAACCCGCCGCGTTTTGCCGAAAGGCGATCCTGAGGAGGCCTATCGTGCCGAAGGCGCTTGTCGGATTGGTAGGCGGTGAGGGAATGCGAGCTCGGTAGTACGACGACCGGGAGAGGCATAACCTGTTGACCGGATTCGCAGCGCGCTACAGTCCCGACATGTCATTCCCCCGCCGCTTGCCCCGTTCACTCACACGCGCAGTTTCGATACGGCCTGCTTTTCTCGCCACGATCGTGGCCGGTGCCGCCCTTTTCGGGGGCGTGGTGGCGCAGAACCTGCCCATTGGAAAGGTCTCGTTGATCCCTGCTGAGGGGTATGCCCAACTCGTTGCCGACGGCAGTGGCGGCTCGTTCACCCCAGACGGCGGGCAGGCCGTGCAGCTTCCAGCCGAGGTGCCGTGGACCGGTCGCGACGGCATGCTCCACATCGGTGGTCGCCCTGTATGCCTGTGGGGAGAAGGAGAGACCAGGAACATCGGTGCCCGGGTCGAGGCGGGTTATCGATGGATGGAGCTACCGAACGGGGGCGGATATCCACGGGTCGCCTGGCTTCGATGCCTGTAGAACACCGGTCTTTGGAAGCCGCTGTGGGAGCCACCAGGTCGAGCCACGGGCCGCCCGTCCGCAGCCGTCACAAGATCGAATCGATAATCTGCCGGTGATCGCGTCACGGACGGCCCTTGCCGTCCGTGGCCGGCAGTAACGGCTCGATCCGCTGCCAGGCCTTGTAGGTCAGCTCATCACGTCTCACCACGACGATCGTGCAACCGCACCAGCCGTGATCATCTGTCAGACAGGCTCTCGCTCTGATCGGCTGATACCGAGTGTTGCGAGGGGTGTTCTCGTTGTCTCTGCGAGAGTTCCTGTGATCGCATCGGGCAGGTAACCGCGTCGGCGGTTATCCAAAGCAGAAATGTGCCATCAGCATGGCGGGACCGCGAAATCCTGCAAGTCCGCGTCAGCTCATCTGGACGTCTTGTGGCGTCCGGGCTAACGATGGGTCGTAAGGGCAATCGTCGCGCGATCCGAAATCGTCGCGCGAAACCGAAAGGAGACAGTAATGGTCGGTAAGCGAATCTCCGCGATGGGCGCGGTTTTCATCGGAGCCCTGACTCTGGGGTTGGGTCAGGCATCCCAAGCCTCAGCCGTAGCGGGTCCGGCGAACACGTCGGTGGTCAGCGCTTCGAAGGCCGCCGCAGCGCACGACGCGTTCTCGTCACTGCTGACGTCGAGTCCTGGACACCACACCGATCTCACGCCTCAGACCCCTGACCAGGGCGGCGGTGGCGGCGGTGGTGGTGACGGCGGTGGCGGTGGCGGCGGTGGTGACGGCGGCGGCGGTGGCGGCGGCGGTATCGACGGTGGCGGTGGCGGCGGCGGCGGGTGACACCACCACCGACATGACCACGGCCACCACCTCGGCCGCTAGGGAGTGTCTGACAAATGCCGCCCGTCGTGAGTGTGGATGGGGCACCGCCGCGAGGCGCCGCCTCGGCCACGCGCAGCAGGGCCATGATTTGTCAGACACGACCTAGCCCGAAGGCGGAACACCAGACACTCGAAGACCACCGGGACCGGGGTGACCAGGCCCAGTTGGCCGAGCACTCACAGCAAAGAACCCCAGGGGCTCCGCCCCCCGCCCGCGTGGCCCTTCCTCGGCACCCTCGCTCTGGCGTCACGAGCCAGCGGAGTTGAGCTTTCCAGAATCACTACATCCGTCCCAGCCTCACCGGCTCGGCGGATCACCCGTACGACTTCTTTCGGTGATTCCTCGGGCGCCCCGTCCAACAACCTGCGTCACCACTCGTCGCCGGCCGACTTCGGAAGCTGCCCGCGGTCCGCATGTTCGGCCACAATCCGGCCGACCAACGTGGACCCGGCGTCCGTGATCTTCGGGGTGGCCAGGGCCCAAGTGATCGGCAGGCCGGCCGGGGCGTAGATCACTGGCAGGACTCCGACTCGAACGCGTTCCCCCAGAACAAGCAGTTCGCCTTCACGGATTCGAGGTCCAACCCGGTCGTCGCCCCGGCACACGGTGTGCGGGCGGCAACTTCCAATGGCTACGGAAGGCGGAGCGGTGCGTGAACGGCTTGCGGCGGCGTTCGAAAATCTCGAAAACAAGTGAGTGGGAGCGTCTCTGTGCATACATCGAGTGCGGAGAACCGCATCAACCGTCAATCAATCAAGGAAAGCCGGAATGATCGTCAGCGCGAATGGCGGGACCGGGCGAAGTCGGTCCGGCTAGATCTGATCGGCTGATGCCAAGTGTTGCGATGGATGTGTTCTCGTTGTCACTCCGAGAGTTCCTGTGATCGCATCGGGCAGGTAAACCGTGTCGGCGGTCATCCAAAGCAGATATGTGCCATCAGCATGGCGGGATCGCGAAATCCTGCAAGTCCGCGTCAACTCATCTGGACGTCTTGCGGCGTCCGGGCTAACGATGGGTCGTAAGGGCAATCGTCGCGCGACCCGAAATCGTCGCGCGAAACCGAAAGGAGACGCCGATGGCGGGTAAGCGACTCTCTGCGATGGGCGCGGTTTTCATCGGAGCCCTGACTCTGGGGTTGGGTCAGGCATCCCAAGCCTCAGCCGTAGCGAGCCCGGCGAACACGTCAGTGGCCAGCGCTTCAGAGACCGCCGCAACGCACGACGCGTTCTCGTCACTGCTGACGTCGAGTCCTGCACACCACGCCGTTCTCACGCCTCAGACCCCTGACCAGGGTGGCGGCGGCGGCGGTGGCGGCGGCGGCGGCGGTGGCGGCGGCGGCGGCGGTGGCGGCGGCGGTGGCGGCGGCGGTGGCGGCGGCGGCGCCGAGGAACAACGCGCACGCCAGCCCGGTCACCAGCCCGGTCACCACCCCGGTCACCGGCACCACCACCACCGCCACTTCTAGCTCCACTCAACAACGAAGACCCGCCAGGTAACCAGCCTGGCGGGCCTTTTCTGGCCCATCGAATTCGATCATCATTGAGGCCTGGCCGTGATGCTCGCGCAGATGTGGGATGACAGAGCCCTCCTCGGGCTTCTGAAGGAGCTCGGCCGGGACACCCGCGGAACCGAAACCAGCTGATGTGGCCAGCCGATCCGCTGACCGGACAGCACCAGGTGGATGCCGAACGCGCGGCCGAGCAGAGCGTCGCGTGACTGCCGGCGCATCTGTTCACGCAGCCGAGGGGAGCAGGTGGCGGTACGTGCCTGACCATGCGGGCTATGTGGAGGGCGCGGATCGCTTTACGAGATCGTCGCGCGCCTTCGGCACCTGTGGTGGCACGCCCGGACAGCGCTGTCTCACCGCGGCGTAGGCGTCGATCGGGGCGCCGCGTCACCGTCGGTTCAGCCAGGAGGAGTACGAGCACCCGGTATGGGAGGTGAGCAGTGCGGTTCGCCGCGCGAAGGTCGGCTACGCGTCGAGCACGGTGCGCACCTGATCGCGGATCGGGGTTTCCCGAGGGTAACGTGGCCCCAAGATCGAGATGAGGGGCTGGGGACCGGTGCTGCCGATCGGCGAGATGCTGCGGGTGCTGGACGCGTTGGACGCCGCCGGGTGCGAGGTCTGGGTGGCCGGTGGCTGGGGGATCGACGTCCTGGTCGGGCGCGTCACCCGGGAGCATCACGACCTCGACCTGCTCCACCGCGCCGAGCAGGAGCCGCTGGTGATCGGCGAGCTGGGGGCGCTCGGGTACGCCGAGCGGCCCGGTGCGGTGCCGGGGCGGCCGGCCAGGTTCGTCATGGACGACGGCCGCGGGCACGAGCTCGATCTCCATCCGCTGCACTTCGCGGAGGACGGTTCGGCCGTGCAGCACCTGGACGACCGCGGCGCGGCGTTCCACTACCCGGCCGCGGCTTTCGTCGCGGGCAGGATCGAGGGCGCGCGGGTGCGCTGCCTGTCCGTCGGTCAGCAGGTCGCCTTCCACCAGGGCTATGAGCCCAGGGACCGCGACCTGCACGACATGGCGAGCCTGCGAGCGACGTTCGGCGTCACCACGCACTTCTGACAGGCCGCGGAGCCGTACGGCTGCCGCGCCGCGTCTCCGGCATCATGTGGGCGACCGACGAAGGAGCGACATGCGGCAGTCGGAACGTCTTTGGCACCTTGTGCGGTCGTACGGCATGGGCGAGCGGTTCATGGCCACGTGGGCGTTGGCCGTGAATGGGAGGACGCTCGGATCGAGAACGGGCAGGGCGAGTGGTCAGGTCGCGTACAGGAGTGACAGCGGCTGCGCCGGTCTCCGATCGCTCAACTGCGTGGCGGTCCGCCCGATATAGCGGCTCAGGGACCGTGCCAGGTGCGGTTGGTCGAAGTATCCGAGCCGGTGGATCACGTCGTGGACCGGCACGCCCTCCTGGATCAGGACCGCCGCCCGCCTGGCCCGGTCGATCTGCCGTACGGCACCCCGGGTGAGCCCGGTCGCCGCCACGAAGCGCCGCTGCACGGTGCGTTCGGACACGTCCGGTGACGTGCCACGGAGCACCGCGGCGACGAGCGGGTCGCGCTCCA
Organism: Microbispora sp. NPDC046933; assembly: GCF_040644635.1. Lineage (NCBI taxonomy): Bacteria > Bacillati > Actinomycetota > Actinomycetes > Streptosporangiales > Streptosporangiaceae > Microbispora > Microbispora sp. NPDC046933. The sequence continues at coordinate 47,832 of NZ_JBEYWW010000002.1, forward strand.
CGACCCCCTCACGCACCAGCCGCTGGACGAACGCCTCGGCGTTGTCGTAGTCGGGCAGGTGCCAGGTGGACCCCTTCAGCCAGAAGGACCTGCGCGTCGTGTCGGGAATCTCCACGCCCCCGTCCACGAGCCGGCCGAGTGGAAGATGGGGCATCGAGGTGCCGAGGGAGAAGCTGATCCCGAAGAACGTGGCGTCCTCCGGTACGGGGGCCTGGCTCGCCTTCGTCTCCGGCCCCTGGACGGATGCGCTGACCTTGCCGCGGTGCTCCCAGAAGACCAGATCCCAATGCGCCGTCGCGACCGCCGTCATCCGCTCCACGTCATGGCTGCTGCTCCGCCAGACCCGCTCGACGTACGGCGAGTCGGACGACCGGCTCTCGATGTCCAGGCCCATCCGGGTTGCTCCCCCCTCAAGTGCCGGCGGCTCTCGGAAGACGATCACGCGGGCGGCCCAGGCCATTTTTCCCGATCGTGGTACGTCTGTCGATCGCTTCGACGTCGGTCACCTCATCATGGCGTCGTGTGCGGCCTGTCGCCGATCGTCTTACTGATGGAGGCGGTTCACGAAGGCTCGGCCGGAGCCCACGATGAGCCGGCTCGACTGGTGACCGACAACCCGCAGAAGGGGCCGAGGATGAAGTACGTCCTGATGTTCGTGGAGACCGAGGAGTTCGCCAAGCGACTGGAGGCGATGAACGAGTCCGAGCGCGACGCCGCCTATGAGGCGGTGGGCCGGTGGTTCGCCGAGAACTCGGACAAGATCACGCATCACGCCCACCTGGCGCCGGCGCACACCGCGACCACCGTACGTCTCGGCGACGAGCCGGTCGTCACCGACGGGCCGTTCGTGGAGGGCAAGGAAGTCGTCAGCGGCTACGCCGAGGTGGAGGTGGCGGATCTGGACGAGGCGTTGAACCTGGTCAGGTCCTGGCCGGCGTGCCCGGTCGTGGAGATCCGCCCGGTTTCGTGATCGGACCAGACCGCGAGGGCGCCGGCCGGGCGCGAGGCGGGAGTGTGGAGAGCCGCGAGGCGCTCACCCGTGTGGTGCGTGAGCACGCGGGCCGCCTCGCGGCCCGGCTGGTGTCGCTGCTGGGCGACTTCTCCGCCGCGGAGGACCTGGTGCAGGACGCCGTGGAGACCGCGCTGCGCCGCTGGCCGGTCGAGGGCGTGCCGGACCGGCCGGACGCCTGGCTGTTCACCGTGGCCCGCCGGCGTGGCCTGGACGTGCTGCGGCGGGAGACGAACTACCGCGCCAAGCTGGCGCAGCTGCCGTGGCCAGAGCCGGGGAAAGGCGATGACCGGCTGCGGCTGATCTTCACGTGCTGCCATCCGGCGCTGTCGCCGGCCGCCAGGATCGCGCTGACCCTGCGGGTGGTGTGCGGGCTGAGCACCGCGCAGATCGCCGCGGCCTTCGTCGTGTCGGAGACGACGGTGGCGCAGCGGCTGACCCGCGCCAAACGGAAGATCGCCGAGGCGGGCATCCCCTACCGCGTTCCGGCCGCCGAGGAGCTTCCCGAGCGGCTGGCAGGCGTGCTCGCGGTCGTCTACCTGCTGTTCAACGAGGGCTATCTGTCCAGCGCGGGCGGTAGGGCCGAGGCGCGCCACCTGGTCGACGACGCCGAGTGGCTGGCCGGGCTCCTGGCCGGCCTCATGCCGGGCGAGCCGGAGGTGGCCGGGCTGCTCGCGCTCATCCGGCTGCATCGGGCGCGCGGCGCGGCCCGGTTCGATTCCCATGGACGCCTGGTGCTGCTGGCCGACCAGGACCGCGACCTGTGGGACCGCGCCGCGATCGCCGAGGCGACCGCGTTGCTGACACGCGCCGCCAGGGCCCATCGCCGGCCGGGGCCGTACCAGCTGCAGGCCGCGATCGTGGCCTGTCACGCCGAGGCCGGCAGCTTCGAGTGCACCGACTGGGCGCAGATCCTCGTGTTGTACGACATGCTCCTGGCCGTGGCGCCGTCGCCGATCACCCGGCTGCACCGGGCGGTCGCCCTGCGCTACGTCCGGGGGCCGGCGGCGGCGCTGGCGGAGCTCGCCGGTCTGGAGGAGGCCTTGTCCCGCTACCCGCTGCTGCACGCCGCCCGCGCCGAGCTGCTGCGCGCGCTCGGTCACGCGAGTGAGGCGCGGGCGTGCGACGAACGCGCCCTGGCGCTGACCGCCAACCCGGCCCAGCAGGCCCTGCTGCACGAACGGCTGAGCTGGAGCTGACCCGAGCGGGCGGTCACCAGCGGACAATGCCCAGGTCAGAGCGCGCCTGCCGGGCCGGGCAGGACGATCTCGAAGAAGCCCTGCGCCGTGTAGGTGGCGATCTTCCGGGCCCTGCCGGTGCCGACGTCCACCGCGTAGGCGGTCATGGTCAGGTAGGGCGGGTCGCGCCGTTCCTCCGGTTCGGCGGGCCCATCGTCCTTGGACGCCGGTCTGCATCGGACGGACGTCGTCAGGGCGGTCACCTCGGTGGCGCCCCGCCACGTGCGCAAGGAGATCTGCGAGACATCCGCGGGCAGCCCGCGCAAGGGGACCGTTTTGAGAGTCTTGCCCGTCCGCGCGTCCAGACGTACGAGGTCGCCGTGGCGGCAGGGCCGTGTCTGCGTGCTGAGGTTCTCGATTGCCATGACGGTCGTCCCGTCGGGGGCGAGCGGGCTGAAGAAGTAGCTCCCCGGCAGGTCGGCGGTGGTGGTGTTGCCCGCCGTGGAGGTCGCCCACAGCCGGGACATCGTCCGCAGCCGCGGTTTGGGTGAGTACTGCGCCAAGGTGATGGTGCCGCCGTCGTCGGAGATGCCGATGGGGTTCCAGCCGTTGGGCAGCGGGCGCACCATGCGTTCGCGCATGTCGACGATCATGGCCGGATCTTTCAACGCCGGGTTCTTGGTGAAGGCCAGGAAGCGGCCGTCGGCGGACAGCAGCAGGTGGGAGACGCTGCCGAGCCAGGCCTCCGGAATCTTGGCCGGGGCCGTGAGCCGCTCGCCCGAGGCCAGGTCGCGGACCACGAACGTCTGCTCCCTGGCGCCGTAGTAGGCGATCTTGCGACCGTCCCCGCTGATCGCCAGCGGGCTGTCCCGCAGCCCCACGCTCCGGTAGGCGTCGAGGCTGGGGAGCGCCTGCGGCACGCGGTAGGTCCTGCCGGTCCGGGTGACCACCCTCCATTCGCCGTCCCTGCAGCCCGCCGGTGCCCGCCCGCTCTCGGGCAGGCAGAAGGTCTTGTACGCGTGACTCAGCGGGCCGACTCCGCGAGCGGGCAGGTCGGTCACCGCACCCGGGTTCGCGGCGGGCCTCGGCTGGGCGGGCAGCAGCCGTACGGCGGCCGTCGCGCCGAGCGCGGTCACGATCACCAGCGCCGCCGCGATGAGGGAGACGGCGGTCTGCCGCCTGCGCTCGTGGATGGCGATGGTCCGCTCGGCCAGGTCCACGTGCGGGGCTTCGTCGGCGAGATCGTCCAGCACGTCGCGCAGCCAGGTCATCGGCGTCCCTCCTGCATGGTCTCCAGTTCGGCGAACTTCGGCGCGAGCTCCGGCGCCAGATCACGTAATCGGGCCAGCGCGTGGTGGGCCTGGCTCTTCACGGTCCCGATCGAGCAGCCGAGCAGCTCGGCGGTCTCGCGTTCCGTACGGTCCTCGTAGTAGCGCAGCACGATCACCGCCCGCTGCCGCGGCGGCAGCCGCATCAGCGCCTGGCGCATGACGAGCCGTACGACCGTGGTGTTCTCGCTGGAGTAGGACCTCTCCGGCGGCGAGGTGCTCGGAAGCTCGGCGCCGGCCCGGCGCCGCCGCCACGAGATGTGCTGGTTGAGCAGCGCCTTGCGCGCGTACGCCTCGGGGTTGTCGATGCGCGACAGCCTGCGCCAGCGCCCGAGCACTTTGAGAAGGACGCTCTGCAGCAGGTCCTCGGCGAGGTGGGCGTCTCCCGTGAGCAGGTACGCCGTGCGCATCAGCGACTGCTGATGGGCCGTGACGAACTCACGGAAGCTGTCGTTGCGGTCCAAGCTGACTCCTCTCACCCGTTACCGACGCCGGGGAGGTGTCCGAAGGTTGGGCCGACGGCGCTCACTTACACGGGGCTGATCCGGGTGTTGCGGATGTGCTCGTAGACGATCGACGTGCGGACGTCGGCGACCTCGGGCCGTTCGGTGAGCTTGTCGATCACGAACGCGTACAGGCTGGCGTTGTCCGGCACCGCGACGTGCACGATGAAGTCCTCCGTGCCGGTCGTCACGTAGACGCCCAGGGTGTCGGGGAGCGTGCTGACCCAGTTGCGGAAGCCCTCGATGTTGCGCCGCGAGGGGGGACGCACGCGGATGGCGATGAGGGCCTGGACCGGGCGCCCGATCTCCGCGAGGTCGACGTCGAGGATCGCTCCCCGGATGACGCCACGCTGGCGGAGCGCCCGCGTGCGGTCGAGTGCCGTGGTCGGCGAGACCCCGACCGCGGCGGCGACGTCACGGTTGGTCTTCCGTGCATCCGACTGCAGTTCCGCCAGGATCGCCTTATCAAGTTCGTCCATGCCCGACCGCACGCCCTTACTTCCGATACAAGTACGGATTCCTTGCATGTCAATCGTACGGGTGCCTAGCATCTTCGGCGTACACCCGAACGCATGGATAGGAGATCGGGATGACGGCCGATGAACAGACGACCTCGGGTGTCGGGTTCGCCCCCGAGGAGATCGACCCGGCCCTCCCGACCCGCTCGGCCCGCCTGAAGTGGGTGATCGTGGTCGACCGCGACCTTCCCGCGGGCCGTGCGGTGAACGCCGCCGTCTGCGTGGCCGCGGCGACCTCGACGGCGGTGACCGGGCTCCTCGGCGACGACGCGGTGGACGCCGACGGCGGCGCGCACCCGGGCCTGCCCTGGGCGGGGTGCTCGGTGCTGGCCGCGGACGCCGCCACGCTGCGCGCCATCCGCGCCAAGGCCGCCTCGTCCGCCGGGTGCTTCGTGGCGGACATGCCCGCCGCGGCCCAGCGGACGCGGGTCTACGCCGACTACCTCGCCGCGATGAAGGAGACCGCGGCCGACGACGTCGAGTACTACGCGGTCGGCGTGGTCGGACCGCGCAACCGGGTGGACAAGATCGTGGGAAAGCTGCCCCTGATGCCGTGACCCGGCATCCCCGGGGCGGTCAGGAGTCGGGCGCGCGCAGGTGGCGGGTGTCCACCCGGTGTCCGGCCTGCTCCAGGACGGCGATCGCCTCCTTGATCCTCGGCTCGGGCACGAGGACCAGGTCGGCGTGGAAGGTCGAGGCGACGAACACCGAGATGGCCGCCTCGGCAAGGGGGCCCACGATGGCCGCCAGCATGCCCGGGACGTCCAGGCCGTGTTCCGTGCCCCCGCCGTACAGGCCGATCCACCGGTCGCCGGACCCCGTCGGCCAGGTCTCCCGGACCACCGTGAGGCCCTCAGGGGCGCGTACGAGCGCGATCCAGTCGTCGTCTTCGGGGAACGTCGCCTGCGGCAGGTGCTGGACGGCGAACACGGACGGCACGATGCCGAGCTGCTGGGCGGCGGGTGAAGTCATGGAACGTGTGTAGCAGAGCCCTCCGACAAGCCGCCGCCCTCCAACAAGTAGCCGCCCTCCGACAAGCCGCCGCCCTTCGACAAGCCGCCCGCGTGAACGGCGGCCTGGGCCGCGAGCGCCTCCAGGACGGCGGCCGGCGCGGGCGGTGATCCTGGCGGTGGGGCGCGTTGTCACGGCGCGGGCACGAGGTCCTTGGGGACGAGGTCCTTGGAGACGACGTCCTTGGAGACGAGCCGGTCGCCGGCGAAGCACAGACGGTAGGCGCGGGCGGAATCGGTCTTCATGGTGTAGTAGTCGCAGTCCTGGCCCGGTGGTGGAGCCGGAGCGCCGTCCGGCGGGCCGTCCCTGGTGAACGCGGGGAGCCGGGACCGCACGTCGTCGCGCGGTTCGCCCACCTTCAGCCCCTCGTACGCCGCCGGGTCGAGGACCGACAACGACGAGCTGACGAAGCTCAACGGGATCAGGAGCACGAAGATCCCGGTCAGCACGGCCACGGGAATCCCGGCCGCCTGCGCCAGCCGCCGCCGCACCCGCCGCCGGGCGAGGTCCAGCTCCCGGGCCGCAGTGGTCACGGCCGTGCCGAGGCCGGCTGTGGTCCGCGGATGCTCATGGGGCGTAGGGACGCCGTCGACGGGTAGTTCGGCGGCGACCTCGAACCCCCCGCCGGGGGCAGGGCCGGCCCGCAGGACGCCGCCCGCGAGCCGCACCCGTTCCGCCAGCCCGACGAGCCCGGAACCGCCCGAGGCCACGCCCGGCGGGGCCGCCCCGGGGGCGGGGTCGTTGACCACGCGGAGCGTGACGACGCCGTCGTCGGACGCGAGCCGGACGCGTATGGTCGCGCCGGGAGCGTGTTTGGCGGCGTTCGTCAGGGCCTCCTGGAGCACCCGGCGCACGGCGAGCGCGGTCATCGCAGGCAGGCCGTCGGTGCCGCTCAGGTGGTCGCTCAGGTGGTCGCTCAGGTGGCCGTTCAGGTGGTCGCTCAGGTGGCCGTTCAGGTGGCCGTTCAGGTGCTCGACGACGATCGGCACGCCGGAGTCGCGGGCGCGCTCGACGAGCGTCTCGACGCTCTCCTCACGCGGCGGCACGGCGGTGTTCTCGTCGTCGTCCGCGCGCAGCACACCGATGATCTCGCGCAGCCGCTCGGTCGCGGCCGCGGCGGCCTCACGCAGCTCGCGTACGGCCGCCTGCTGCCGGGAGTCCAGGCCGGGGTCGAGTTCCAGGGCGCCGGCGCGTACGGCGAGGAGCGTCAGGTCGTGCCCGAGCGAGTCGTGCATGTCGCCCGCGATGCGCGCCCTCTCCCGCAGGCGGGCGCGGTCGGCCACGGCCCGCTGCTCGCGCTCCAGCCGGTCGGCGAGCCGCCAGCCCGTGCGGACCAGCTCGGCGTGCTGGCGGCGCCAGCGGCCGAGCAGCCAGGGCACCACCACCGCCAGCAGCAGTGTGGCGAGCTGCGTGGGCCAGCCCCACAGGTCGCGCAGGACGAGCGCGGACAGGGGCAGCCCGGCGAGGGCGACGGCCGCGAAGAACCACAGCGCCGGCCGTGCGCTCGCCATCCTCTGCCCGGCCAGGTAGCCGAAGACCACCAGCGCCGCCCACGTCCAGACCAGGGGGCCGAACATCTGCACGTCCAGGGCCAGGCTCACCGCCACCGGTACGGCGAGCGCCGCCAGCGGCCACCTCCGGCTCACCGCCGTGGCGGCCCCGAACAGCGGCACGGCCACGGCCGCCGCCGCAACCCGCCGGGCGTCGCCGTCATCGAGGGCCAGTGCGACCGGCGGCGCGCACACCGCGAGCCACAGCCCGAGGTCCAGCAGACGGGACGGCCGCACCACCTCACGCCCTCCGGTCCAGCGGGGCCTCGGGGACGAGACCCGCCTCGTACGCCAGGATCGCGGCCTGGACGCGGTTGCGGAGGCCGAGACGGCTGAGGATCTGGCTGACGTACCCCTTGACCGTGCCCTCGACGAGATGCAGGCGGCGGGCGATCTCGGCGTTGGACAGGGCGGCCCCGACCAGCGCGAGCACCTCGCGCTCGCGGTTGCCGAGCCGGTCCACGCGGGCGCGGGCTGCGGACTCCGTGCCGAGCGGGCGTGCCCGCAGGCGGGTGATGACCCGCCGCGTGACGGCGGGGGACAGATAGGCGCCGCCGGCGGCGACGGCGCGGACCCCCGCGATCAGCTCGCGCGGATCGCCCGACTTGAGGAGGAAACCGGACGCGCCGGAGCCGAGCGCGCTCGTCACGTAGTCGTCCTCGTTGAACGTCGTGAGCATGACGACGGCGACCTCGGGGAGGACCCGCCGCAGCTCGGCGGCCGCCTTGAGCCCGTCGAACCGCGGCATCCGGATGTCGAGCAGGCAGATGCCGGGGCGGTGCCGCAGGGCGAGGTCGACGGCCTCGTGCCCGTCGGCCGCCTCGGCGACGACCTCGATGTCGCCGGCCGTGGCCAGGATGCTCGCGATGCCGGCGCGGATCAGTGCCTCGTCGTCCGCCAGCAGGACGCGAATCATCTCATTCTGCCCAAAATTGCCCTACCGCTCATGTGGGGACGTTACCAACGGCCCGACGCCGGGAGCGTACGGTGTGGACGAGCCGGGCGGCCACGACGGCCACGGCGGCCAGCGCCCCGGTGGCGGCCCAGACGTACAGCGCGAGCCAGACGTAGGTGAGCTGGTCCAGCGCGCCCACCCGGTTCAGCAGCACTCCGGCCAGCTCCGCCAGCCCGAGGTAGAAGGCGACCGGCAGCGCGTACGGGACCAGACGGGCGATCATCCGCCAGGCGGGCCGGTGCGCGCGACGCCGGGCCCAGCGGCGGGAACGCCGCACCCCGGCCACGCCGAGGCCCAGGGTGAGCAGCGACAGGCCGCCCAGCCAGGGGTCCGCCTTCGTGGTGAAGGGCACGGCGCCCGCGTCGGGCCGTCCCTCGATCATGTCGATCAGGCCGTCGCTGATGATCAGCGCGTCGTCGCCGGAGATCATCCCGGTGTTGGTGACGACGGCGATGCCCCACCCGCTCCCGGGCAGCAGGGTCTGGGCGGAGTTGTGCGTGAGCAGCCAGCCGGTGTGCCGCAGCATCGGCGCCCCTCCGGCGGTGCGCTCGGCCGACCAGCCCATGCCGTACGTGCTGCCGCCCACGCCGGACGGGGTCTGGGTGGCCGTGACGAGGTCTCGGGGGAGGGCGTCGCCGTGGCCGTTCTGCGTGATCAGCCATTTGACCAGGTCGTCGGCGGTGCTGACGACCCCGTAGGAGCCGTTGACGAACCACTTCGGGTGCGCGCGCTCGATCACCCGGCCGTACGCGCGGATGTATCCGGCGCCCGCGCCGGGCAGTTCCTCCGTGGTGTCCACCGTCCGGGTGGACGTCATGCCGAGCGGGGTGAACACGGTGGCGGCCATGAAGTCGGCGAACGGCGTCCCCGACACCACCTCGGCCAGCCGTGCCGCGACCGCGTAGTTGGGGTTGTGGTAGATCATCCTGGTGCCCGGCGCGGCGGCGAGCGGCGCGGTTCCGAGCATCGCGACGGCGCTCTTGAGGTCGTCCGGCGCGGGGAGCGTCAACTCGGGAAAGGTCCGGTCGCTCATACCCGAGGTCTGCTGGAGAAGCTGCCGCACGGTGATCTTCTCGGCCCGGGGATCGGCCATGGTGAACTCGGGCAGGTAACGCCGGACCGGCGCGTCGAGGTCGATCCTGCCCTCCTTGGCGAGGCGCAGCACCCCCAGGGCCGTGAACGACTTGGACAGCGAGGCGAGCGGCATGGGGGTGTCCGCGGTGATCGCCTCGCCGCCGGCCGTGTGACCGTGCCCGGCGGCGTACACGACCCGGTCGCCCTTGACGACCGTCACCACGGCGCCGGGCAGGCCCGTGCGCCGGATGTAGTCGCGTACGTAGCGGTCAACGGACTCCGCGGTCAGGCCGGGCCGTCCGTCCGGGGGCGCCGCCCGCGTCGTGGCGTCCACCGCCGCGTCTACTGCGGCGTCCACCGCCGTCGTTCCCGTCGTGAGCAGCAACCCACCGGCCAGACCGGCGATCGCGGCGATCCTGCGCATGCGCACCGTGTTTCCCCTCCGAGCTCTTTCCGTTCGCAGGTCACGTACGGTAGGAGCGGCCGGAGGGGCGGCACAGCGGGCGATCGGAAGGTCCTCACCTGACTTTCGTCAGGCCGGGGACCGGGCGGGTCAGCGGCGCCCGAACCAGCGGAGGAGGGACCGTTTCGCGCGCTTCGGCTGCTTCGGGTCTTTCGGGTCTTCCCGGTCTTTCGGGTCTTTCGGGTCTTTCTGGGGAGCGGGCTTTCTCTCGGCGACCGGATGAAGGGCCCGCCACTCGGCGGCCACCTCGTCCACGTCGATGAGCGGCTGCACGACGGGCGGGCCCGACAGGGGCTTGCGGTAGCTATCGCGGATCTTGACGTTCATCTCCTCGACGATCCTGCGCGCCTCGGCCTCGGTGCGCGCGCCCAGCGCCTCCGCCCGTGCCTCCTCGGCCTCCTTGCGCAGCGCCAGCGTCCCCGGCAGCGGGAACGACAGGTTCTCCGCGCGCATCTTCTGCTTGATCCACCACATCTCGTCGTGCGGCTTGCCCTGGCCGGGGATGGGCTTGCCGGCGCCCGGCAGGTCGTCGAACTCGCCACGCTCGGTGGCCTCGCGGATCTGCCGGTCGATCCACGACTCGAAGCTCACTCCGAGGGGCTTGCGTTCGGTCACGACCTCACCTCGCACGACGTGGTCGGCATCCTCCTGCGAGGATAACTTTCCGCCGTGCGCGGCGCGGGTCAGGGCACCCGCAGCAGGTCGATCACCCCCGTGGTGCCCTCGTCGGCGTGGCCGGCGGCCAGGCGGCGCTCCATCAGGGTCATGAACGGGGTGAGCAGTTCGGGGCTGACCTTCTGTTCCTCGGCCGTACGCAGCAGGGTCGCGTTGCCCCGGACCATCATCGCGAGGTTGGACGTGACGTTCCTCGTGTAGTCGCCGCTGTCCAGGTGTTCGGCGATCCCGTGCGCGTACGGCGCCATCGCTGTGAGCCAGCCCACGACGAGGTCGGCGAAGCCCTTCGGCGGGATCTCCTCCCGGACGAGCGCGAAGGCGTGCGCCACCCCCGCGAACATGCCCGTCATCGCGCTCAGCAGCGCCACGTCGTGGAGGGCGGCGAGCCCGGGGTCCTCGCCGGTGTAGACGGTGCCTGCGGGTACGGCCAGCGTGCCCGCGTGGGCCTCGAACACCGCCCCGGAGCCGCTGTAGAAGACGTACGCCCCCGAGCCGGGCACCCCGATCATGGGCGGGACCGCCATGACGCCGCCGTCCAGGAACCGGGCGCCGCGCTCCTCGGCCCACCGGGCGCGGGCGCGAGCCTCCTCCGGGGTGCCGGTGGTGAGGTCGACCAGGTCCTTGCCGGACAGGTCGGCGCCGGCGAGGGCGTCGCCGACCGAGGCGTGGTCGAGCAGGCAGACGATCACCAGGTCGCTCGCGGCCACGGCCTCGGCGGCGGTCGCGGCGACGCGCGCGCCCTCGCGGGCGAGGGCCTCGGCACGCCCGGGGGTGCGGTTCCAGACGGTCAGCGGATGGCCGGCGGCGAGCCAGGCGCGGGCGAGCGCGCCACCCATCGCGCCCAGCCCGAGGAGGGACAGCGGAGACTTCTCAGCGTTGTGGGTCATGCCGATTAGGCTGGTCACGAGCCCCGAGCCGATCAAGTACGCACTTCGAAGTGGGTGCTTACCCCGGGGTGAGCGAGCAGCCAGGAAGGGGTGGACCATGCGGACCGCACGGCGTCCGGGGGCGTCCGGATGCGGGATCGACGCGGCGATGGAGGTGATCGGCGGCAAGTGGAAGAGCTCGATCCTCTGGGCGCTGAACGAACGCGCGTGCCGTTTCGGTGAGCTGCGCAGGCTGCTTCCGGGCGTGACCGAGAAGGTGCTCGCCTCGCATCTGCGGGAGATGGAGGCCGACGGCATCGTGCACCGCGAGGTCTACGACGAGGTGCCGCCGCACGTCGAATACTCGCTGACCCCGCTCGGCGTCACGCTGAACGAGGCGCTGGCCCCGCTCGGCGTGTGGGGACGGGAACACCTCCTCGGCGGACGCGACCATCACTGAACCAGTGGGGCGCCCACGGACTTTGGCCGGGTCGGTCACTGCGCCGGAAGCAATCTCCGGTCCTCACGAAGCCCCCTCATGATGCCCAGCGGGGGTGTCTCACGGACTTTGGCCGGGTCGGTCACTGCGCCGGCAGGAACCTCCTGTCCTCGCGAAGCCCGCTCCGCTCGACTCACGAAGATTCCTTCGCAAGCTCGGAATTTCCGCGGGGCCCGGGGTGGGCCTTCGCTGCGGTCCTCGCTTCCTTCCGCTCCGCTCCCTCGCTCCGGGCGAACGTTCGTGGACCGCTGGACGGGAATCCGGGTTTCAGGGCGTGGTCTCGTGGCCGGGCTGCCCGGGGGTGCGCCGCTGCTGCTTCAGTTCGGCCTCGTAGAGGTGGCGGCGTCCTCCGGCCAGTTCGTTGCGGGCCTGGCGTTCCAGCTCCTGGAAGGTCGCGTAGTAGCCGTCGTCGTACTCCTCGACGATCTGGAAGGTCCAGCGGCCCTGGATGACGTTGCGGCCGATCAGCTCGCGTTCGATCCGGTCGGCCCACTTGTCGTGCCCGGCCTGCCGCAGCAGCCGTACGGCGTCGTCCAGCTCGAAGTCCGCCGTCCCGGTGAGCTGGTGGAACGCGTACAGGTGACCTCTGACCCGGTGGATGGTCTCCAGCGCCTTGCTGAGCCTGCCCAGCGCGTCGACGGTGACGTCGTCCAGCCCCTGGGGGCGGCGGTGGGCGGGATCGGGCAGCCCGGCGGGTTCCTCACGTTCGGTCATGTTCCACCGCTACCCCTCGCGACGGCGCCTCTACCGGCTGCCGGAGCGGGCGTCGGCGCGGACGCTCAACCGGCGGGCGTCCCGGAGACGGACGGTTCGGCGGACGAGCGGATCGCGGCCAGCGCACGGGTCAGGTCCCGCGACGACAGCAGGAGCTTGTACATGATGGCGGCCTCGAAGAGGAGCAGCAGGGTGGCCGCGCCGATCGTGACCGGGATGACCGCGTCGACCAGCGGGCCGACGATGAACACCGCCATCTGGAACTCGATGCCGCTGACCAGATGCGTGCGGATCCGGTGCTCGCGCAGCCACTCGCGCAGGCCGGGATACCAGGAGAAGCGGCTGCGGAACTCCTCCTGCAGGTCCACGGTCTTCGTCAGGCGGATCCTGATCTCATCGGGGTCGTTGTCGAGGTCCTCGTGCAACAGGGACTCCGGCAGCGCGAGCGGACCGCCGGGCACCGACTCCTCGTAGGCGTGCCGCAGCGCGCGGCGCATCTGGCGGCGGACCTTCGCGATCTGCAGGGCGTCGACGTAGCGCAGCATGTCGAGGAACACCACTGCGATGCCGAGGAGCAGGTAGACCTCCTGCCCGGTCGCGTGGTACTGCCCCCACATGAGAGCGGCGGTGCAGGCCAGCACCCGGATCCGGTCGAAGACGTAGTCGAGCCAGCCGCCGAGGACCGTCCCCGTCCCCTTGAGCCGCGCGATCTTCCCGTCCATGCAGTCGAGGACGAAGCTCAGGTGGTAGAGGACGGCCCCGGCGACCAGCCACTGCCACTCGGCCCGCAGGAAGCACCAGGCCGAGCCCAGTCCGAGCACGAATGCGCCCCAGGTGATCTGGTTCGGGGTGATGGACGTGCGGTTGGCGGCCGTCACCACCAGCCGGCCCGCCAGGGGATCCACCAGGAACACGGTCCACCAGGCGTCGCGCGCCTTGTATGTCCGAGAGCGTACGTCATGCAGCGTGAACGTCATTTGGGGGGCTTTCTGAATCGTGGAGGGATTTCGGGGGGAACGTCAAAAATCGTCGTCCAGATCTTCCGTTTCGTCCGCGTCGTCATCCTGGTCAAGGGCGTGTGCGTCGTCGCCAAGGTGCAGGTCGTCGTCGGCGTCGAGTAGTTCCGCCATTTGCTGGAGAAGCATCTTAAGCATGTGTTTGCCCTTTGGCCGGCGTTTCTTTCGTCACTCCTCATCAAAGCATCGCCCGGCGTCACTCGTCGACTTTTTCCACAGGCCATCTGGGTGTGTGGAATTACCCGAAAAATCGAATTCCGACTTTTTTGGGATATTTGCGTTCCGTTCGTGCGACGGTCCGGGATGGGCGGGTCGGTCGTGCCGGCGGGCCGCCCGGTCCTCGTGGCCGGACTCCGCTCTGCCGTCCGCCGGCGCCCGCCGGAACGCCTCCAGCCTCCGGTTCTCACTCCTGTGGTGCCGGGCGACGGGATTGGTGGCGATGCCGTACAACCGCGGACGGCTCAGGCCGCCGGGCGGGCGAGATCCGAGAGCCACCGCTCGTGGTCGGCCCGGAGCGTAGAAGAGCGGCAGCGGCGGACCGGCGGGCGACGCTTCCACGGTGATCCTCGTACGCCCGCCCTCCGGCGGTTCCAGGACGTGCCGGTCCACGGCCCGGTAGCGGCCGGGGAAGGTGCCCGTCCAGGTGGGCTCGGCGGGGTCGTGGGGTCGTGGCCGCCGAAGCGAGCGACCTTGTTTCGAACATGTGATCTAAAACATGGCGAGATCCGGGTTACGATCATGCCGTCGCCGGCCAGGGTGGCCGGCCGGCTCTCCGCGCTGACGGGGTGTGAAGACGCCCCATGACTGGACGGGAGATCGACCGTGAGACGTGCACTGATCGCGTTGGGCATCGGCCTGGGCGTGTTCGGTTCCGCTGTCGTCAGTGGACCGGCACAGGCCGCGAATGTGCTGGTGGTCCCACTGGCTCGCACGGTGTCGGCGGCCCAGGAGGTCGCGAGGTTCTGGCTCGCCGACGGGGCCGCCAACTTGAAGAACGCCACGCCGTACGCCGTGCGGACCGCGGTCGGCGGGGAGCGCCTCCCCACGGACATCGTCCCGGACGGCCCTCCGATGCTCATCGCGCCGGGGCGGGGGCCGGCCTCGCCGGAGGGGAGCATGCCCACGACCTCGGGCAAGGTGTTCTTCATCGGCAGCGACCTACAGCCGCACTGGTGCACCGGCACGGCTGTGCAGTCGCCCTACCGGAACGTTGTCGCGACGGCGGGTCACTGCCTGCTGGACATCGAGGCGCCGGCCGGTCCGCTCGCCAAGTGGGTCTTCGTTCCCGGCTACTCCGAGGGCGCGGCCCCGTTCGGCCTGTACGTCGGGAAGCAGGCCGAGGCTCACTACGACTTCGACGACATCCGGGACCACGACCGCGACTACGCCTTCGTCAACGTGTACAACGGTGTCGTCTTCTCCGCTCCGGACGTGCTGACCAATGTCGGGAAGCTGGGCGACAACGTCGGCGGCCAGGGGCTCGCGATCAACCAGCCGCTCGCGCCCGCGGCCGACGTCTTCGGTCACCCCGCCGGCCCCAACCCCGACGGCAGCCGGCCCTACACGGGCGAGACCCTCGAACGGTCGACCGGACCGATGTTCGCCACGAAGGTCACGGGCCTCCGCATGGACCGTCCCATCGGCGTGGACTCCCCGTTCACCGGTGAAGGCTCCCTCGGGTCCTCGTGGCTGATCCGTTACGCCGACGACAGCCGTACCGGCTATCTCAACGGCATCACGATCAGTGCCGCCGACACCGACGGCGACGGCCGGTACGACACCGGCGTCTCGCCGTACTTCGACGGCGAGTTGTACGAGGTCTTCAAGCAGGCCGCCTACCAATGGACCGGCGGCATCGCGTAGATCCCGACGGGAACGCTCGCCGGGGCCGGGGCCGGAGCCGGAGCCGGGGGCGGCAGGGCCCCGGAGGCTGCGGAAACCAGGCGGCGCTCCCGTCCCGGCCGTACGGACCGGGGCGGGAGCGCCGTGAAGAGCGGACGGCCTATCCCTGCAGGGCGTCCTGGTCGTCGGCCGGGGAGGCCGAGGGCGAGGGCGAGGGCACTGCCGAGGCCGAGCCGGCGGGCAGCGCGCTGCCGCGCTTCCACTGGTTCCAGCTCAGCTGCCAGTAGCTCCAGCCGTTGCGCCAGTCGAGCTTGCGCTTGGTGCCGGTGACCTCGATGACGTCACCGCGCTGGCTGATGCCGTAGAACCACTTGGCCCCGGCGGGCGTGGCGCGCACGCACCCGTGGCTCTGGTTCGACCTGCCCAGGAACTGGTAGTCGCCCGCGCTCTGGTGGACGTACTCGCCGCTGTCGGAGATCCGGACCGCCCAGGGGATCTCCAGCTTGTAGTAGAGCGGGTCGTTGGGGTCGGTGACGCCGAGCCAGGACGAGGTCATCGTCTCGACCCGCTTCTTGCCCATCGCGAGGTGGACGCCGGTGGTCGTGAGGTAGACGTCGACGCCGTTGCGCGGCAGGCCGCCGCGGCCCGCGCTGATCGGGATGGTCTTGGCGAGCTTCCCGTCGCGGCGCACCTTCATCACGTGCTTCCTGGTGTCGACCACCGAGATGTTGGCGGTGCCGACGGCGAAGCGGCGCGAGACGTCCTTGGCGGCCTCGTTGCCGGGGATCTGGCTCAGCCTGGCGGTGAACAGGACCTTCTGGTGCGGCTTCCAGTAGGTCTGGGTCCGATAGATGACCTTGCGGTCGGAGACCCAGCGCCAGGCGCCCTCGGCGGGCTTTTCCGCCTGGACCTGCAGCACCGCTTCCGCGGCCGCCCTGTCGCGCACCGCGCGGTCGAAGGTGACGATGATCGGGAAACCGACGCCGACCCGCTCGACCTTCTCGCCCATGGGCGTGATGTCGGCGATGCCGAGCTTCGGCTTTCCCGCCTTGCGTGCCGTCCTGGACGCCGCGTGCGGGGCGAGTGCCGCCACCGCCTGGGCGTCCTGAGCCTGAGTGGCCGGAGCCTGAGTGGCCGTCCCGGCCGTACCAGTGACTGATGCGGCGGGAGTGGTCGTGCCTCCCGCCGAGCAGGCCGTAGCGACGGCGATGGCGGCGACGGTCAGTGTGACGTGGGCCGCCCGCCGGAGGGTATTCACGGTCTACTCCTCATAGGGGGTGTTACACAGCGATTTGCACTGACTTGGAACGTGTGAAATCGCTGTTTTGTGCGGCCGATTCCGTAACGATCACGTAACACCGGTTTAAGACGGTGCTGTCGGTGAAGGCGCTCTCACCGAGGCGGCCGTGGCTGACCGCCCGTACGGCAGGCCCGTCCCGCCGATCGGCAGCGCTCGGCATGCGGTAGGCGGTCGTGATCGCCACCGCGCTCGGCCTCGACGTGCGGTGACAGCCCGGCCCGCGGGCGCGCGCGGCGCCCTGCCGTACGATCGGCCGCGTGCTGTTGATGACGCTCGACGCGTATCCGGACGGTCCCGGGCTGTGCGCCCGCGATGACGAGGAGGCGCTGCGGGTCGCCGCCGCGGCCTTTCCCGGTACGGAGCCCGTCGTGGCGGTGGACGAGGACGACCCGGGCGCGCCCCTCCGGTTCCTGCGCCGCGACGTCACCGGGGCGTTCGTGGCGGTCCAGGCGCGCCCCCCGGTCGCCGAGGCCCTCGGCCTGCTGCCGCATCCCGAGGGCGGGTGGTATCGCGAGACGTGGCGGGCGCCGGTCTCCGTCGAGCCTCCTGGGTACGGCGGCACGCGGGCGACGGCGACGGGCATCTACTTCCTGCTCGAACCCGGCGAGGAGTCGGTCTGGCACGCCGTGCGGTCCGACGAGGTGTGGCTGTGGCATCGGGGCGGCCCGCTGACGCTCGTGCTCGGCGGCACCGGCGAGCGGCCCGGCCGGGAGGACGTCGTCGTTCTCGGTCCGGACGTGGAGAACGGGCAGGTCCCGCAGGCGGTGGTGCCGGCGGGCACCTGGCAGGCTGCCCGACCGGCGGGGGCCGAGGGCGTGCTGGTGAGCTGCGTCGTGTCACCCGGCTTCGACTTCGCCGACTTCACGGCGCTCTGAGCCGCTTCGCTCCGCCGCGTCCCTCGGCGCTCAGGCGGTGGCGCCGGGGAGCCCGACCCGGTCGGGCACCTGGCGGGGCAGGCCGCGCAACCACGTCTCCAGGTCGGAGGGCCACCAGCGGCCCGCCGACAGCCCGCGCAACGTCTCCTTGACGGCGGCGGCCGAGGCGGGGCTCGGCACCACCCGGGTCGGCGCGGCCCCGGCGAGCACGCCGAGCCACCAGTGCCGCCGTGTCGGCGTCAGGCCGTCGGGGTCGAGGACGATGTAGTAGTCGGGGAGCACCAGCCGCTCGGCGCGCAGCGCGCCGAGCGCCGCCTCGACGGCGACCTCCAGGCCGCCCACGGGGGTCGTCCCGTCGAAGAAGCCGGTCCACGCCTCGCCGACCTCGGCCAGGGGATCGGCGTCGTGCAACACGTAGGTCCCACTCGCCCGCGTGACCACGTCGGTCATCTCGGCGGGGGTCCGCTCTCCCCGGGTGATCGCCCGCACGTTGTGCAGCCCGTCGAGCGCCGAGATCACCTCGGCGGCCCGCTCCCCGGCCACCACGACCACTGTGCTGCTCAGCCGTCGCATACCGGGAGTCTAAGGATCGCGGTGGTAACCGTACGCGCTGGGGGGTAGGGCGAGGACGGCGTACGAGTAACGGGAGGAGAACCGGGGTGCGGGACAGGGATCGCTGGGTGCTGACCGACGGGGCGTGGACGGCGAGCGCGAGCGAGCGGGACCGTACGGTCGCCGACCCGGCGACCGGGGAGCCGGTGGGCGACTTCCCCGCGGGGTGCGCCGAGGACGTGGAGCGGGCCGTCGGCTCGGCCCGCCGCGCCCAGCCCGGCTGGGCCCGTACGGCTCCCGCCGAGCGGGCCGCGTGCCTGCACCGGATGGCCGACCGGATCGAGGCCCGCGCCGGCGAGCTGGCCGAACTGGTGACCAGGGAGATGGGCAAGCCGATCGGTGACAGCCGCGGCGGTGTGGCGGCGGGCGTCGGCACGCTGCGGCAGTACGCCGAGCTGGGGCCGCTGCACCGGGGACGGAGCCTGCAGGGCGGCTGGGACGCCACCGACCTGATGGTTCACGAGCCGCGCGGCGTGGTCGCGGTGATCACGCCGTGGAACGACCCGGTCGCCATCGCCTGCGGGCTCATCGGCGCGGCCGTGGTGACCGGCAACACGGTCGTGCACAAGCCGTCGGAGCGCACACCGCACGCCGGTGCGCTGCTCGCCGAGCTGATGGCGGCGGAGCTGCCGCCGGGCGTGCTGACCATGGTGCCGGGCGACCGGCACCCGGGCGAGGCCCTGGCCGCGCACCCGGGCGTCGACCTCGTCGCGCACGTCGGCTCGACCGCCGCGGGCCGGGCCATCGCCGCCGTGGCCGCGCGGACCGGAGCCAGGACCCTGCTGGAGAACGGCGGCAAGGACCCGCTGATCGTCGACGCGGGCGTGGACGTGAAGTGGGCCGCGGGCCAGGCGGCGACCGGCTGCTTCGCCAACGCGGGGCAGATCTGCACCTCGGCCGAGCGGGTCTACGTCCACCGCGATGTCGCCGAGGAGTTCCTCGCCGCGCTCGTGCAGCGGGCCGAGGAGCTGCGCGTGGGGCCCGGCATGGACGAGGAGACCGCGCTCGGGCCCCTCGTCGACCGGGCGCAGCGCGACGTCGTGGACCGGCACGTGCGCGGCGCGATCGAGGCGGGGGCGCGGCTGCTGACCGGCGGATACGTGCCCGAGGGACCGGGGGCCTTCTACCCGCCGACCGTCCTCGCCGACTGCACCGAGAACATGGACGTCATGCGCGAGGAGACGTTCGGGCCGGTCGCGGCGGTGCGCGTAGTCGGGTCGTTCGACGAGGCGCTTGAGCTGGCCGGCGAGTCGCGGTACGGCCTGGCGGCCACCGTCCTCACTCCGTCGATGGCCAACGCCCAGCGCGCCTGGCGCGAGCTGCCGGTGGGCACGGTGAAGATCAACGCCGTCTTCGGCGGGGCGCCCGGCGGCGCGGCCCAGCCGTTGCGCGCCAGCGGGCACGGTTTCGGGTACGGCCCCGAGCTGCTCGACGAGATGACCCATACGAAGGTCGTCCACCTGGCCCCGCTGCCCTGAGGAACGCAGCCTTGACCCGACACTGGGCGCGAGGCGCGTGATTGGAGCTGACGCGCTGCCTACCGTCTTCCTCGTACGATCCGTGACCTCGGGGGAGACTCATGATCATCTGTTCGGCCGCCGCCGCCCTCGCCGCGACCCTGATCGCCGGACCGGTCGCGTCCGCGGACCCCGCGCCGTCCGCGGGCACTTCCACGGGCGGCGCGGGGCCGATCGCGGCGCCGCCCGACACGGCGGTCTACAACCCCGGCTACGGCCCCTCGGGTCCCGACGACGGTCCGGCGTACACGCCCGTGGCCATGCCCGTCGCCATGCCGGTCGCCGGCGCCGCTCCGATCATGGGGGCGCCGAGCGAGCCGAAGCAGGCCACCTATCACCTGAAGGGCAAGGACGGCGTGCGCCACGACGTGGTGGTCGTCCCGGTTTCGGACGACCCCTCCAAGCCGATCACGCTGCCCGACTTCGGGTTCCAGAAGTTCAAGGTGACGGACAAGCCGCGCACCCGCAGTCCGCGCGAGCACAAGCAGCACCACCACGCGGCGCAGCAGCACGGGGGGAAGAAGCACCGCCACGGCGGCAAGGGCCTGCGCCGCCACCGCTGACGACGCGCCGGCGGGAAACCGGGATCCGCGGCGAGGGACATCGTCGGCGTCGTGGACCATGACGCGGCACCGGCCACCGGCGCAGGCAAGGGCATGGATGAGAAAACGCACGTCAGCTCGCCGCCGAGGGACCGACCGTCTGCGCCGGCCGAGGTCCAGGGTGCACGCCCTGGACCTCGGCCCTTGTCGGAGTGAGCACTCACTCCGTACAGTTGGGGCATGACGACATCCAAACCGAACGACACCGACGCCGCCCCCTCCGCGCCGACCCGGCGCCGGGCGCCGAGCATGAGCCCCGAGGATCGCCGCGCCATGATCGTGCACACGACCTTGCCGCTGGTGGCCGAGTACGGAGCCGCCGTGAAGACCAGCCAGATCGCCGCGGCGGCCGGGATCGGCGAAGCCACGATCTTCCGGGTGTTCAAGGACAAGGACGAGCTTCTCGAAGCGTGTATCGCCGAGGTGCTGCGGCCGGACAACGTGGTCGAGGCCATCCGCGCCATCCCGTTGGACATCTCGCTGCACGAAAGGCTGCACGAGGCCGCCTCCGCCATGGAGGCGCACATGGACAGAATGGGCCGCGTGCTCGGCGCGGTGCACGCCTCCGGCTTCCGCAGCGGCCCCCGCGATCGTGGCGACGTGTCCGGGCGACCACGGGAGCGCGACAGCCGGGTCGCCGGCATCGCCGCGACCAGAGCGGCGCTGGCCGAACTGTTCGCCCCCGAGCAGCCCGCGTTGCGCCTGCCCGCCGACCAGCTCGCGGGTGTCCTGCTGGACCTGCTGTTCGCCCGGTCCCGCCGTCCTGACGCCGATGAAGAACCGATCTGCTTGGCGTCGCTGATCGGACTGTTCCTGCACGGCGCGTTCGACCACACCAAGCTGCCGGCCGAGTTTCAGGGCGGTGCTTAGTGGACCATGGTGGGGGCGGTGTCGAATCGGCGATGCGCCGCCTTCCACTCGGGTTGGACGACCCCACCAGCGTCGCCGACAGCGGGCTGACCGGCCCCATCGACATTCCGGACCCCACGCCGCGAAAACAGCCCGGGGACTTGAGGTCACGCCGGCGACGGATCCGGGAGACGGCCGTCGGCACCGTGCGCGGCCTGCCGCGCGTGGTCGGGCTGACGTGGCAGGCCAGTCCGGTGCTGACCGTGCTGATCGGCATCGTCACCATCGTCAGCGGCCTGCTGCCCACCGCCGCGGCGTACATGACGAAGCTGCTGATGGACTCGGTGGTCGAGGCCATTCAGGTGCATTCCCAGAACCGCCCGGACGTCGTCATGCTGACGGTGCCGCCGTTCCCCGGCATCGCGATGACGTCGGTCGTCAAGATCATCGCAGTGGCCGCACTGCAGCTTCTCCTCTTCACGCTGACCACGGTCCTCACGGCGCTGACGAACATCGCCCAGCAACTGCTGCAGGAGAAGATGGTGCTCACCATCCGGCACAAGGTGATGGAGCACGCCAGTAGGTTGCATCTCGCCTTCTTCGAAGGCTCCCAGTCCTACGACCTGCTGCGGCAGGCCGACCAGGAGGCGCCCACCCGCCCGCTGTCGATGATGAACTCCGCGTTCGGCCTGGTGAGGACCACGATCACGTTCTGCACGATGATCGCCATGCTGATCGCGATCAGCCCGCTCCTCGCGGTCGTGGCGCTGGTCACTCCGATCCCGGCGTTCGTCTCGCAAACCCGGTACTCCGCCCGGAGCTTCGCGTTCAACTTCCTCGGCTCCCCGATCCGCCGCCGGATGGAGTACCTGGCGGGGCTCGTCACCACCGACACGTACGCCAAGGAGATCAAGCACTTCGGGCTCGGCGCCTACCTCGTCGACCGGTTCCGCCGGCTCGGCGAGGTCTACTACGAACGGCAGCGCAAGCTGATCGGCACCCGCAACATGGCGGCCGCCGCCTGGAGCATGCTGACGACCGTCACCAGCTCCGCGATATACCTCTACATCGCGCTGCAGGCCGTCTCGGGCAGGCTCACCCTGGGTGACCTCGCGCTGTACACCGGTGCCGCGGCCGCCGTGCAGAGCTCCGTCCAGGGCCTGTTCCTGGGGTTCAGCGGCATGTACGAGAACAACCTGTTCCTGGACCTGCTGTACCGCTTTCTCGGCACCCGCCCGGCGATCCGCGGACCGGAGCGGCCCCGCCCGCTGCCGGCGGACGTACGCGGTCACGTGCGGTTCGAAGAGGTCTCGTTCAGCTACTCCGGATCCGACGTCAAGGCACTCGACCGGGTCAGCTTCGAGATCCGCCCGGGCGAGACCGTCGCGGTGGTCGGCCGCAACGGCGCGGGCAAGTCCACCCTGATCAAGCTGCTGTGCCGGTTGTACGACCCGACAGAAGGCCGGATCCTGCTGGACGGCACCGACATCAGGGAGTACGACCCGGAGGAGTACCGGGCCAGGATCAGCGCGATGTTCCAGGACTTCGTGACCTATCAGGCCACCGCGAGCGAGAACATCGGCCTCGGCAACCTGCCGCGGCTCGAGGACAGGGAGGCGATCGTGGACTCGGCCGAGCGGGCCGGGATAGCCGAGCGCATCGAGCGGCTGCCCAGAGGCTTCGACAGTCCGCTCGGCCGGTGGTTCGACCAGGGCGTCAGTCTCTCCGGCGGTGAGTGGCAGAAGATCGCGCTGGCCAGAGCGTTCATGCGCGAGTCCGCGATCCTCGTGCTCGACGAGCCGACCTCCGCGCTCGACGCGCAGGCCGAGCATGATCTGTTCACCCGGCTGCGCGCCCTGGCCGCGGGGCAGACCACGCTGTACATCTCGCACCGTTTTTCCACCGTCCGCCAATCCGACCGGATCATGTTCCTGGAGGACGGCAAGCTCGTGGAGGACGGCACCCACACCGAACTGATGCGAATCGAGGGCAGGTACGCCGAACTGTTCACCCTGCAGGCGTCGGCATACCTCGATGACGCGAAAGCCGCCGGGTCATGAACAAGGCGCCCCTGGCCGCGGTCAAGCGGGGACGGGCACCTGGGCGGCGGCCCTGTGCCGTTCTTCGGCCTCCGCCTTGTGCCGTTCGGCCTCGGCGCGGGTGGTCGCCTCCCTGACCGGGCGCTGCACGAGCATGCCCACCAGCGTCGCCGCGGCCGCGCTGCCCAGCCCGATGACCCAGCCCGCAGGGCCGAGCGGCCGGCAGCCGAAGACCGCACTGACACCCGGCAGCGTGACGATGAGCCACAGGACGGCCAGGGACGACAGCGCCGCGAGCACGACGATCCTGTCCCGGCCGCCGCCCGCGAGCGTCTGCAGGAGCTGCGCGGACACGAGCGCGACCAGGCCGATGGTGTTCGCGCGCCCGCGGGTGCCGGTCATGCGTCCCAGGATCCACGCGGCCGTCGCAGCCGCGGTCGTGACCGCCGCGCGCAGGTAGATGTCGCGGGTCAGCGACGCGCCCAGCGACGCTTCGGGGCCCTCGGCGAGCAGCTTGTCCGGATCGGTCGAGGCGGGCGGCCGTACGGCGACCGCCATGGCCGGCACCATGTCGGTGAGGAGGTTGACCAGCAGGAGCTGCCTGGCGTTGAGCGCGCTGCCGCCGGCCAGCAGGTTGGTCCCCACGGTGAACGCGATCTCGCCGACGTTGCCGCCGAGGAGGATGCTCAGCGAGTCGCGCACCGAGGTCCACATCGCCCTGCCCTCGACGATGGCGTCCACGATCGTCTCGATGCGGTCGTCGGTGACGACGAGGTCGGCGGCGGCCCGCGCGGCGGGCGTCGCACGGGACCCCAGGGCGATGCCCACGTCGGCGGTGCGGATGGCGGGCGCGTCGTTGGCGCCGTCGCCGGTGACGGCGACGACCTCCCCGGCCCGGCGCAGGCACGTGACGATCCTGGCCTTGTGCGCGGGGGTGGTGCGGGCGAAGACCGCCACGTCGGGCAGCACCTTGGTCAGCGTCTCGTCGTCGAGCTCGTCCAGCTCGGGGCCGGTCATCACGCGCTGGCCGTTCAGCGCGTTCAGCTCGACCGCGATCGCCTCGGCGGTGCTGGGGTGGTCGCCGGTGACCATGACGATCCGCACCCCGGCCCGGATGAGGCGCCTGACGCTCTCCGCCGCCGTCGACCTGACCGGGTCGGCCAGGCCGAGGAAGCCGAGGAAGCACAGCTCCTCGATGCGCGACTCGTCGAGGTCGCGCCGGTCGGAGGCGGGCCGCTGCGCGACGGCGAGCACGCGGTAGCCCTGCCGGGCCAGCCGCTCCACCTCGCGCTCCAGCTCCATGCGTACGGTCTCGTCGCAGGCGACCGGGCCGGTGTCGCGGTGCACGGTGGTGCAGTGGGTGAGCACGATCTCGGGGGCGCCCTTCACGCTGAGCAGGTGCCCGTGCTCGGTGCGGCCGAGCACGGCGTGGTAGCCCCGGCCCGGCTCGAACGGCATCTCGTCCACGCGCTCCCAGCTCTCGAACCCCTCCTGGGGCGTGACGCCCAGCCGGTGTGCGCCGTCCAGCACGGCGCGGTCGGTCGGGTGGGCGATCACCCGGCCCCCGCCGGACATGGGGCTGGCCCGGACGGCCGCGGAGAGGACGCGCCGCAGCCCGCCGTCGGCCTCCTCGACCGGACGGCCCGCGCGCCCGTCCGACAGGTGCCGCAGGCTGATGCGGCCCTCGGTCAGCGTGCCCGTCTTGTCGAAGCACAGCACGTTGACCCGGCCGAGGGCCTCGATCGTGGACGGGTTGCGCACCAGGGCGGCGCGCCTGGACAGCCGGCGCGCGGCGGCCAGCTCCGCCACGGTCGCGACGAACGGGAGCCCCTCGGGCACGGCGGCGACCGTCAGGCTGACGGCGGGCGTGAGCGCCGCGGCCAGCGGCCGTCCGCGCAGGAGGTCGGTGAGGAGCAGCACCACACCCGAGGCGATCGACAGCGGCAGGATCCGCCGGCTCAGCTCCCGCAGGCGCAGCTCGACGCCGGTCGGTGGGCTCGGCTCGCCCGCGAGCCTGGCGCTGCGCCCCGCCTCGGTCATGTCGCCGGTCGCGACGACCACCGCCCGGCCGCTGCCCGCCGCGATCGACGTCCCCTGGTAGACCATCGAGCTGCGGTCCGCGATGGCCGCCGCCACGGTCGGCGCGGCAGTCTTGGCGACGAGCTGGGACTCGCCGGTGAGCGTGGACTCGTCCACCTCCAGCCCGACGGCCTTGATGACGCGGGCGTCGGCGGGCACGGCGTCGCCGGCGCGCAGCTCGATGACGTCGCCGGGCGCGAGCTCGTCCTTCGTCGTCTCGACGACGCCCTCGGGGCGGCGCAGCCGTACGAGGACCTCGGTGGACTCGGTCAGGCGGTGCAGCGCGCGGTCGGCCTTGAACCGCTGCACGCCGCCGAGGAACGCGTTGATGACCATGACGCCGCTGATCAGCACGGCGTCGAGGGCCGAGCCGACGAGGGCGGAGATGCCCGCGCCGGTGGCGAGGGCGGGCGTGAGCGGGTTGGCCAGCTCCTCCAGCGTGGCCCGGGCCAGCGAGTGCGGCCCCTCCGCCTCCTCGGGCGCGGCCTCCGCGCGGCGCCTGCCCGCCTCCTGCTCGGCGATGCCCTCCGAGGAGGAACGGAGCCGGGAGAGCACCTCCCGCGCGGACATGGCGTGCCACGGCGTGGTGTCGGCGCGGGGCGGGGTGGGGATGCGGCCGGCGTTCTGCCCGTCCCACTCGCCCAGCACGATGGCGCCCAGTGAGACGGCGGCGCTGGCGAGCTGCGCCCGGCGAAGGGCGGTGGCGGCCGGGCCGGCGACGGCCAGCAGGGTGCCGACGAACGCGCCGGCCGCGCCGAGCTTCACGCCGTTCGCGCTGTTGCCGCGCGCCCGGGGCAGGCAGCGCAGGAACAGGTGGACGCCGCGCAGCTCGCCGGCGATGTCGGCGTCCCACGGCACCATGCGTCCGGGCTCGACGCTCGCGGGGTCGACCACCCCCAGGCCGATGTCCGCCTGGGCGAGCGACCGCCAGGCGCCCCGGGACACGACGACCACGCAGTGGCCCGCCGCCTGCAGGTCGTACACGTGCTCGGCCAACTCGGGGTCGCCGGCGGGCAGCGTCCGGCCGATGGCGAGGCGCTGCGCCAAGCCCTCGTAGCCGCCCTCGTCGCCGCCCGCGAGCAGGACCGTGCCGGCCGCCTTGGCCGCGCCGACGACGGGTACGGCCAGGGCGTCGATCTCCGGGGCGAGACCCGCGACGGCGACCCGGGTGCCGTCCCTGGCCACCTCCACCGCCCGGAGCCCGCGCGATCGCCAGAGGGCGGCGTCCGCGAGCAGGGGATCGGGGTCAGGCAGCGGGCGGACCGACCAGCCCTCCACGGTCCTGGTGCGGCCGGGGTCGGAGAAGTCGATGAGGGAGTAGAGCCGGGAGTACAGCTCGCCGGTGTCCTCCCCCGCACGCAGCGGCTCGACCCGGTCGATCGTCCACGAGCCGGTCGTCAGCGCGTCGGCGTGCAGGACGACGGTGTCGGCGCGGTCCATCTTGCGCAGGCAGTCGGCGTCGAAGACGACCGTGTCGTGCTTGCCGAGCCCGCGGCTGACCGCGCCCGCGAACGCCTCCCGGCTGAGGTCGGCGACCCTCGGGGTCGCGGAGACGAGGATGGACACGGCCCGTTCGCCCCGCGTGAGCACCCGGGTCACCGCGTAGGCGGCGGCGCTGATCGGGGCGACCACGTCGGCGTAGCGCTCGATCGGCCCGTGCGGCAGGTGGGTCGGCCGCCGCCGGGCCTCGGCCCTGATGTGGTGGTAGGCCCCCGGACGCGTGGCCAGCCGCTCCTCCAGCCCCTCCCAGGCGTACCGGCTGGCCCTGGTCTCGATGTAGCGGCCCACGTTCGCGACGGCCTGCACGAACAGCGCGGTGGGGCGGAGCGTGAGGGTCTGGGTGACGAGGTTGGCGGTGGTGAACAGGGCGTCGGTGGGACGGCGCCCGAGCCGGTGGTCGAGCTGCTCGCGGATCGCGGGGGTGGCGTTGGCCAGTTGCAGCAACGCGGGCACGGTCGCCGGAAGCCGAGGGGCCCGGATCGCCTTGCCCAGGAAGATCAGCCCGATTCCGGTGACGCCGGCCGTCAGCCGTACGGTCGCCCGCAGATGTTCCTCCACGAGGTGGACGGGGCTCTCGTGGGCGTGCTCCTCCTGCTCGT
Source organism: Microbispora sp. NPDC046933 (assembly GCF_040644635.1). NCBI lineage: Bacteria > Bacillati > Actinomycetota > Actinomycetes > Streptosporangiales > Streptosporangiaceae > Microbispora > Microbispora sp. NPDC046933. The sequence goes on from NZ_JBEYWW010000002.1 coordinate 75,005, forward strand.
CGAGCTCCGCGGTGACGGCCAGCAGCTCCTCCTGGTCGACCCGGTCCGGGTCGCAGGCGACGAAGACGGCGGCGATGCGGCCGTTGACCTCCGCCCGCTCGACGCCGGGAACGGCCTCCAGCCGCTCCTCCAGCAGGCCGGCCGCCGCCTCGGAGCCGGGCCGGCCGATCCCCCGCAGGTGGATGCGCAGGCCCCCTGGGCAGGGGCGCACCTCGCGAGGGCTCGGGAACAGATCCCGGAGCGGTTCGGGCACTACGCCGCGCAACAGGGCCGCGGACGTCGTGAGCACCTGGTTCAGGAACATTCGGCTCTCCAGCAGACGGGAGCCCGGACGCCGGTGTCCGGGCGGAGCGGGCGGCCGCACCGGCGGGTCAGCCGGTCCGGCGAGGTCGCCTCGTCACCGCGGCGCGAACGCGCGGCGGTGACTGCGCCACCGCGGCGGATGGCCGCCTTCGGTGGCGCGCTGCCGGAGTGCCCGGAAATGGCTCATCACCCCTCCTCGCGAGAGTCGGGGGGAACTCACGAATGGATTCCGCCTGAACCCGTAGCAAGGCTCAGGCGCTGGTCATAACGGTCGGACGACCGTCCTCGGATACCTTTCCTCCATCCGGAGCACGAGAAACGCGGGAATGCGAGAAACGCGCCGCCCGCGATCGGCGCGGCGAGGGCCCGCGTCGGGCCGCGGGGGTCACCCGATGCTGAAGGCGGGCCAGTCGAGCAGGGTGAGCAGCTTGCGCAGTCCGGGCTTGACGTTGTGCAGCCGGATCGGCCGGCCAAGGGGGGTGTCGGAGAGCAGGGCCAGGGCGCGCAGGCCGTAGAGGTCGATGAACTGGAGTTCGGCGACGTCCACGGTTCCCATCCCCGGCCTCGTCCACTCCCTGTGCAGGGCGTCGGCGAAGGCGTCTCCGTTGGTGAGGTCGATCTGCCCGATCAGCCGTACGGAGCCGTCCCTGGAGGCGCGTACGATCAGTTGCTTGTCGAGGTAGAGCAGGTTCTTCTTGTTCAGTGCGGATTCGAACGATCCGTTGACGGTCGTCATCACGGTGCCGCCTTCCTGTAGAGGGGCAGCCACCTCCGAGCATCACCGTCGCTGCTCGCCGATGTCAACCGAACCGCCGTCCCCGTGCCCGTACGGCCGATCGCCGTTCCGTCGTCGCCTGGTCCGCTGCCTGCGACGACGCGCTCTCGGCCGTACGGCCGTCCAGTGACGTAACTCACGTTTATCGCACGAAGAACGTTTCAGGGTTTGCGTGCCACGCCGCCGACGAACGTGTGGTAGGTGATGCCGCGCTCGACGAACTCGTCGGGGTCCGGCCGCCACTCGGGGAGCGGCACCAGGCCGGGTTCGAGGAGCGGCAGGTCGCCGAAGAAGGCCAGGATCTCCTCGCGGGTGCGCCACCGGCCGGTGCCCAGGTGCTCGTTGAACAGCTTCTCGGCCGAGGCCGCCTGCGCCGACACCTCGGGCATGCCCGGTCCGGGGTTGTGGAAGTGGGACAGCGCCAGATAGCTGCCGGAGGGCAGCGCCTCACGGAAGCGGGCGGCGATCCCCTGCGGGTCCTCGTGGTCGTTGAGGTGGTGGAGGATCCCGAACAGCAGCAGGGCCACGGGCTGCTCGAAGTCGATGAGCGCCCCGGCCGCCGGGTGGCCGAGGATCGCCTCCGGGTCGCGGATGTCGGCCTCGATGACCGTGGTGCTGCCGTTCCTCGCCAGCAGCGCCCGGCCGTGCACCAGGACGATGGGGTCGTTGTCGACGTAGACGACCCGCGCGTCCGGGGCGACCTGCTGGGCGACCTCGTGCACGTTGCCCTGCGTGGGCAGGCCGGAGCCGATGTCGAGGAACTGCCGGATGCCCGCCTCGGCCGCCAGGTGGTGGACCACCCGCCGGAGGAACGCCCGGTTGGACTTGGCCGCGGCCGGAGCGTCGGGGGCGATCCGCAACGCCGCCTCCGCCACGTGGCGGTCGACGGCGTAGTTGTCCTTGCCGCCCAGCATGACGTCGTAGACCCGGGAGACGCTGGGCCTGCTCGTGTCGATCCTGGCACTCGCCCGGTCGTGCTCGGCCGGGACGTCGCCCGCGTGCTGATCGTTGTCGGCCATGATCCGTCCTGTCCCTCGCCGTACCGGTTCAGATCGTGATCATGCTAAGGCTCCTGGGAGGCCGGGAGAAGGACGTTTGCGATAAGTGGCACGAACAGGTCGGCCAACGGGTAAGGCCGGGCGCATCGGGGCGTTCCCGTCGGTCTCCCGGCCTGCTCCACATGCGATCTCTTGTCACGGACGACGGCCGCCCGGAGCGCCGCAGCGGGCGGCCGTCCACGATCGCCGGGCCTCGGGCGGGCGGGGTCCGCCACCGCCGGGCCACCGCCGGGCCACCGGCGGGTGCCCGCGACCGTGGGATCAGACGCTGACGCCGACCCCGCCGCGCGTCTGCGCGCCGTACCGCTCCAGTTCCTTCGCGAGGTCGAGCGGCTTGACCTGGGCCCGCCCGTCCAGGATCTCGTCCGTCAGCAGATCCGCGGGCACCAGCCACGAGACCTCGAACTCCAGGCCGTCCGGGTCCTTCGCGTAGAGGGCCTTGGTGGTGGAGTGGTCGGACGCGCCGACCAGGGCGTTCATCTCCGTCAGCCTGGTCGCGATCCGGTGCAGCTCGGCGAGCGTGTCGACCTCCCAGGCGAGGTGGTAGAGGCCGACCGTCGCGCGCCCGGCGGACGACGGCCCCGCCTGCGCCCCGATCTGGAACAGCCCGAGGTCGTGGTCGTTGGAGGAGCCCTCGGCCTGCAGGAACGCCGCCCCGGGGAACGCCTGCACGACGCGGAAGCCGAGGGCCTCCTGGTAGAAGGCCACGCTGCGGGACACGTCCCGCACGTACAGCACGGCGTGGTTGAGTCGCTGGACCGGCATGACGCCCTCCCGAAAACTTGAACTCTCAAGTAATTGTACCTCGGTGGGTTTCCCGGAAACTGTCGGTGGCAGGTCGTACGGTGGCCAGCGGGCAGAGCGCCAGGGGGTGGCGCAGCCGCCCGCCGGCGTTCCGTACGGCGCCGGAAGCGGGCGGTCCGGTAGCGGTGCCGGCGACGAGGCCGGCGGAGGGGGTCGTCATGATCGTGGACAGGGCGACGCGGGACCACGAGGACAACCTGGTCCTGTTCCGGGCGGTGCACGAGGTGGCGGTCCGTCATGCCGGCGCGCCATACCACCAGGTGATCTCGGCGCTGGCCGCCGGCCTGCCCGGCACGCCCCGGCTGGCCGCCGACGAGCTGCGGCGCATCGCCGAGGAGATCAGCCTCGGCCGCGACCCCTCGGGCCTGTGAGCCGCTGACCGCCTGAGCTCTCGGGGCGCACGCGGTGGAACCTCTCGGGGCGCACGCGGTGGAACCTCTCGTGGCTCACCTGGTGGCAGCGGAGCCGGTCCCCGCAGAAAAGGGGGTGCGGACGGCGGAGGTGTCAGCTCCTCCAGCGGATCGGCATGTTCTGTCCCAGGGTGCAGGTAGTGGGCTGCGATCCGCAGAAGGCGGCCTGCAGGTCGAGCGAGCGGGTGTCGGCGATCGGCTGCTGCGACCGTCCCATCACGAAGGTGGGGGCGATGGTCCCGGTGAGGCTCTGGTTGTGCCTGCCCGCGCCGGACCTGCTCTGGCTGCCGCTCGCGCGTCCTCCTTCGATCACCTGGCCTCCGCCTCCGCCCGGCCCGGGGACGCGGGAGGCCGCGAGTCCCTCCCACGCGGGCAGCGGGGTGACCCGCGCCGTTGCCGACTGCGCGGCGCAGATCCCCGTCGCCGGGATCAGGAACGCGGCCAGGGCCAGCCGCCGGGCCGTGAGGACCACGGAGCCGCCGGGGGGCCGCGTCCAATAACGGGACATCTCGGTACACGCCTTCCTGTTGGCGACCGACGGTGAGGTCGCCCGTCCGGTTCTGTGGAACGGCGGTCTCATACCCCCCGGGAGCAGGGCCGTGACCGGAGCTGGACAAGATCGGCGCATGTCCTTACAGCTCCTTGGCGCCTCACCCGGGGCGCCCGCGTTGGCCTTTCAGGTGTGCAGGAGAGCGGCGGGGTCGGCCATGACCTGCTCGATCACTTGGCCGGCCGCGCCGAGGGCGGCCGCCTCGGCGCCGAGCCGCGACACGACCACGGGCGGCACGGCGCCGCGCATCTGACCGAGGCGGACCTTCAGCGTGTCGGCGACCGTGTGGCCGATCCAGGGGAAGAGCGGCGCGTAGATCCCGCCGAGGACGATCGCGTCGGGATCCACGAGGTTGACCGCCGACGACAGGGCCACGCCGAGCGCCCAGGCCGCCCGCTCGCAGGCGGCACGCGCGTTCTCGTCGCCCTCCCGCAGCCGGGAGAGCATCCACGACACGCCCTGCTGCGCGGGAAGGAGCATCTCGGTCTCGTCGCCGGCGCCGTTGCCGTCGTCCAGCGGCACGTCGGAGGTCGCCTCCACCCTTTCGCGCGCCGCGTCGGCCGGCACGTCCCCGGACGCTCCGGCAGGGCGCGTACCGGGGGCGGGGTGGACCGGGGCGGCGGCGCGGGCGGCGCTCAGGAGGGCGTCCTGGCCGGCGTACTGTTCCAGGCAGCCCCGGCCGCCGCAGCGGCAGGGCGGGCCGTCGGGGGAGACGACGACGTGCCCGAGTTCCCCGGCGAAGCCGTGCGCGCCCCGGAAGAGCCTGCCGCGGACCACGAGGCCCGCCCCGATGCCGATCTCTCCCGACACGTGCAGGAAGTCGGGCAGCCCTGACCCGAACCACAGCTCGCCGAGCGCGGCCAGGTTGGCCTCGTTCTCCACGCGTACGGGGAAGGGGAACCGCAGGAGCGACGCCAGCGGCACGTCACGCCAGCCGAGGTTCGGCGCGTTGCGCACGGCCCCGGTGGCCATGTCCACAGGACCGGGTACGGCCAGCACGCCGCCGACCACCCGCAGGCCCTTCTCCACAGCTTCGTCCACAACCGTGGAGGCCAAATCCCCAAGTCGCGCGATCACATCCACAGGAGGTGCGGCCTGGTTGTCCACAGCCTGTGTACGGCGCAGCCGTACCGTCCGGGCGAGGTCGACCACGCACACCGCGAGGTAGTCGACGTTGATCTCCAGCCCGAGAGCGGCGACACGCTGCCCGCTGATCCGGATCTCGACCCCGGGCCTGCCGCGCTCGCCGTCGCGCACGGCCCCGGTCTCCACCACGAGCCCGCCCTCGATGAGGTCGCCGACGAGCTTGGACACGGTCGTCTTGGTCAGGCCGGTCATCTCGGCGAGGGCGGCGCGCGTCACCGATCCTCGCGCACCGACCGCGCCGAGGACGAGCGCCAGATTCCGGGCGCGCATCGCGTCATGCCGCACGGCCTGCGTCATCGCACCCTCCATGTGAGTCCCGCCTCACTCCCGACGGCCTGCGGCACCCTCCACGCGAGTCCCACGTCATGCCGCACGGCCTGCGTCATCGCACCCTCCAACGCGCCCCGCCGTACGGCCTGCGTCATCACATCCTCCACTGCCGGCGTTGAGAACACGGACACACCCTCTTGACCCTGCGGCTCGTCACGTCGGATATTTAGTCCACAACGTAGACTAATTCGGAGGCGACTCATGTACACCCCCACTCCCGAGGACCGTTTCACGTTCGGGCTGTGGACCGTCGGCTGGCAGGCGCGCGACCAGTTCGGCGACGCGTCCCGGGCCCCGCTGGACCCGGTCGAGAGCGTCCATCGCCTGGCCGAGCTCGGCGCGTACGGTGTGACCTTCCACGACGACGACCTCCTCGCGGTGGAGCCGGACCGGGCCAAGGCGATCGAGAACCTCAAGAAGGCGCTGGCCGACACCGGCATGAAGGTGCCGATGGCCACCACCAACCTGTTCACCCACCCGATCTTCAAGGACGGCGGGTTCACCAGCAACGACCGTGAGGTCCGGCGCTACGCCCTGCGCAAGGTCATGCGCAACATCGACCTCGCCGCCGAGCTGGGCGCGAAGACGTACGTGTGCTGGGGTGGCCGTGAGGGCGCCGAGTCCGAGGCCGCCAAGGACGTGCGGGTCGCGCTCGACCGCTACAAGGAGGGCTTCGACCTCCTGTGCCAGTACGTGATCGACAAGGGCTACGACATCCGGTTCGCCGTCGAGCCCAAGCCGAACGAGCCGCGCGGCGACATCCTGCTGCCGACGATCGGCCACGCCCTGGCCTTCATCAACTCGCTGGAGCACCCCGAGATGGTGGGCCTCAACCCCGAGGTCGGCCACGAGCAGATGGCCGGGATGAACTTCGTCCACGGCATCGCCCAGGCGCTGTGGCACGGCAAGCTGTTCCACCTCGACCTCAACGGCCAGCACGGCCCGAGGTTCGACCAGGACCTCATCTTCGGCCACGGCGACGTGAAGAACGCGTTCTTCCTCGTCGACCTGCTGGAGAACGGCGGCTACGACGGCCCGCGCCACTTCGACTACAAGCCGCTGCGCACCGAGGACAAGGAGGACGTCTGGGACTCGGCCGCGGCCAACATGCGGACCTACCTCATCCTCAAGGAGAAGTCGAAGGCCTACCGCGCCGACCCCGAGGTGCAGGAGGCGCTGGAGGCCAGCAAGTGCAACGAGCTGGCCCAGCCGACCCTCGCCCCGGGCGAGACGTACGAGGACATCCTCGCCGAGTCGATCGACGTGGACGAGGTGGCCGCCCGCGGCTTCCACTTCACCCGGCTCAACCAGCTCGCGCTGGAGCACCTCCTCGGCGTGCGCGGCTGACCGACCAGGTGAGAGTGGAGGGACGACTGTGACGCTGGTCGCGGGGGTCGACTCGTCGACCCAGAGCTGCAAGGTCGTCATCCGGGACGCGGAGAGCGGGGCCCTCGTGCGCGAGGGCCGCGCCTCCCACCCCGACGGCACCGAGGTCCATCCCGAGCACTGGTGGACCGCGCTGCAGAGCGCGATCGAGCAGGCGGGAGGGCTGGCGGACGTCGCGGCGGTGAGCGTGGCGGCCCAGCAGCACGGCATGGTCTGCCTCGACGAGGACGGCGAGGTGGTCCGGCCCGCCCTGCTGTGGAACGACACCCGCTCGGCCGGGGCGGCGGCCGACCTGGTCGCCGAGCTGGGCGGCCCGAAGGCGTGGGCCGAGGCCGTCGGCAGCGTCCCGGTGGCCTCCTTCACGGTGACCAAGCTCCGGTGGCTCGCCCGCAACGAGCCGGACAACGCCCGCCGTACGCGGTCGGTCTGCCTGCCGCACGACTGGCTCACCTGGCGGCTCGCGGGCCGGTCCGGCGTGATCACGACCGACCGGGGCGACGCCTCCGGCACCGGTTACTGGTCGCCCGCCACCGGCGACTACCGGACGGACCTGCTCGAACTGGCCATGGGCGGTGTGCCGGACCTGCCCCGCGTCCTCGGCCCCGCCGAGCAGGCGGGAACGGCGGAGCAGGGCGGCGCGCTGCTCGCCCCCGGCACCGGCGACAACATGGCGGCGTCGCTCGGCGTCGGCATGCGGCCCGGCGACGTGGTGGTGTCCATCGGCACCTCGGGTACGGCGTTCGCCGTCTCCGAGTCGCCGTCCGCGGACCCGTCCGGGGCGGTCGCCGGGTTCGCCGACGCCACCGGCCGCTATCTCCCGCTGGTCTGCACCCTCAACGCGGCACGGGTGCTGGACGCCGCCGCCCGGATGCTCGGGGTCGGCCCCCAGGGGCTGAGCGACCTCGCCCTGCGGGCGCCAGCGGGCGCGGACGGGCTCGTGCTCGTGCCGTACCTGGAGGGGGAGCGCACCCCGAACCGTCCCGACGCGACGGGGTCGCTGCACGGTCTCAGGCTGGCGACGTCCACGCCCGAGCACCTGGCCAGAGCGGCGGTCGAGGGCATGCTCTGCGGCCTCGCCGACGCGCTGGACGCCCTCGGTGTCGAGCCGCAGCGGGTGCTGCTCATCGGCGGCGGCGCGCGCTCGGAGGCGGTGCGCCGCATCGCGCCGACCGTCTTCGGGCGTCCGGTGCTCGTGCCCACCCCCGGCGAGTACGTCGCGGACGGCGCGGCCAGGCAGGCCGCCTGGCTGCTGTCCGGGGAGCAGGAACCGCCGGTGTGGGACACGGGCGCCGCCGAGCGCTACGAGGCCGATCCCACCCCCGGCCTGCGCGAGCGCTACCACGAGGCCGCGCAGGAGTGACGTCCTGGGGTGGGGGCCCCGGTGACCCCGGGGACCCCACCCTGAGACGACCCTGACTCTTTCTCGGGGGGATCTACGCGTTGTCCCGGATGTTAGGAACGGGCCGTTCGCGGGATCCTCACCATATGGTCAAGAGGTTCTGTCCCCTGCTCGCCGGCGGTGGCATCCTGCTCGCGGTCGTCACCGTGGTGGCGGCGCAGGTGGGCGGGGATCCCTCCCTGGACCCCGTCTCGATGACGATCAGCGAGTACGCCGCCCGCGACGGGGGCGGCGCCATCGAGACGGCCATGGCCCTCCTCGGCCTGGCCTCGCTCGCGCTGCTGGCCGGGATGCGCGCGCTCGACGCGCCGGTGGACGGCTGGCCCGCCCGCCTGATCGGTCTGTGGAGCGTCTCGCTCATCGGCGCGGCCGTGGTCCCGTCGGGTGCGACCTGGCAGGGGGACCTCCACGGTGTCCTGTCGGTGGTGGCCTTCGTGAGCGTGCCCGCCGCCGCCATCCAGCTGGTGGGCCGCCTGGGACAGGACGAGCGGTGGAAGGCCACCGTCCGGCCGCTGGAGTGGCTGACCCTCGCCTCCGGTCTCGGCCTCGCGGTCATCACGTACGTCGCGCTGCCCGGACACGGCGTCATGATCGGCCTGGTGGAACGGCTGCTCCTGACCGCCGAGGTGGCCGTCCTCGGGGTGCTCGCCGTACGGCTCGCGCAGCTCGCGTGGGGGCCGTCGATCAGGGAGCGGATCGGCGGCCGGCGCGCCGCGCGCGACTTCCTGGTCCACCGCTGAGTCATGTTCACCTGAGCCATGCTCACCGCCGGTCGGACGGGGGCGGGTGCGGGCGCGGGGGCGCCGCACGGCCCGGCGTGCGGCGTCATCGATCGGTGACCGGCAACCGTCCGAAGGCGACGAGCATGCATGCCGCGGACGGCAGGAAGAACAATCCCACCGAGGGCAGGGCCAGGAGGCAGCATGCCCCCAGCAGGATCGCTCCGATGAGAGACACCGCCCTGCGCGACGTTCCGCCGATCTGAAAGGCCAGCAATGTCAGCAGGGCGATCCCCGGCGGGATGAGGACGAGGAACGCGCGGGGGCCGATGACGTCGATCGCGCGCTTCACACTGGTGCCGCCCGGGTTCTCCGACGCGAAAACCGGCACGACAAGGAAGAGAAAGGAGGCGAGGACGCTCAGGGCCGCGGACCACAGGATCAGGCGCCGCGCCGATCTCACCGGCTCGTGCTCCATTGCTCTCCAAACTCTGGTCGAGGGTTCGGATCGGTTCATGGTGGCGGGTCAGGAGGAATGAACAGCTCCCGTCGATCCGTCGTACTGGGTAGCCCCCATTGCCGGCAAGATGCGGTCAGCGTGGCCCGCGGCGGGCTCGAGCGCCCGGGGGAGACGAGATCGACCGAGAAGGCGCAGCCGCCCTTCTCGTCGTGCGTGCCGCGGACCGTGGTGAGGACCGATCCTGCCGGGCGCTCCGCGGATTCCCGACCTGAAATTTTCACGGTTCGGCGAGACATCCGTACAGTTCGCCTGCTCGCGGGCCCGCGTCGGCCTTGACCCTTGTAGAGGGCGCAACCACACTCCGCTGGAGTATCACCCCCCGCGCGACCACCTGAGCGGTCCGCATCCCCGTCGCACTCGTGTGCCGGTCCATAGGGGGATGTGTTAGCGCAAACAATCACGAGAGTCGATCACGCCGGGAGATGTTAGCGATAACACGATCGAGGCCCCTTCCCGTGGCGACGCCGGAGACCGGCGCCGGCCGGGCCGACGGGACCGACAGGGCGCGGATCGGCACCACGGGCCAAGAGGAGGAGACATGACGCACGACCAGAACAAGCCGGCGAGCGGCGAGCGGAGATTGTTCAGCCGGAGATCCGTCCTGGCGACCATGGGGGCCCTGCCGGTCATCACGGCCACGACGTCGGTGCTGGGGGCCGCAGAGGCCGCGGCGGCCACCGCGACCATCAACCCGTCGGCGCAGCGGCAGACGATCCGGGGCTTCGGCGGCATGACCCACGCGGCCTGGGCCGGCGACCTGACGGCCGCACAGCGGGACACCGCGTTCGGCAACGGCGACGGCAAGCTGGGGTTCTCCGTGCTGCGGATCCCGGTCGGCGAGAACCAGTCGGACTGGAGCCGTGACCTGGCGACGGCGAAGCGGGCGGTCGAGCTCGGAGCGACCGTCTTCGCGTCGCCGTGGAATCCCCCCGCCGGCATGACCGAGACCTTCACCCGCGGCAGCCAGACCAACGCGAAACGCCTCAAGTACAGCTCGTACGCCGCCTACGCCCAGCACCTGAACGACTTCACCACCTACATGCGGAACAACGGGGTGAACCTGTACGCCATATCCGTGCAGAACGAGCCCGATTACGCGCAGGACTGGACGTGGTGGACCTCCGCCGAAATCGTCCGGTTCCTGCGGGAGAACGCCGGCTCGATCGGCACCAGGGTCATCGCGCCCGAGTCCTTCCAGTACGTCAAGAGCATGTCGGACCCGATCCTCAACGACTCCACGGCGCTCGCCAACGTGGACATCATCGGGGCGCACCTCTACGGCACGCCGTACGCGAACTTCCCCTACCCCCTCTTCCAGCAGAAGGGCGCGGGCAAGGAACTCTGGATGACCGAGGTCTACTACCCCAACAGCACCGACTCGGCGGACACCTGGCCCCAGGCGCTCGACGTGGGCGAGCACATGCACCGGGCCATGGTGGACGCCGAGTTCCAGGCGTACGTCTGGTGGTACATCCGGCGCAGCTACGGCCCCATGCGCGAGGACGGCCAGATCAGCAAGCGCGGCGCCATCATGGCGCAGTTCGCCAGGTTCGTCCGCCCCGGATACGTACGGATCGACGCGACGGCGAACCCCGCGTCGAACGTCTACGTCTCGGCCTACCGGGGTGGTAACACCGTCGTCATCGTCGCCCTCAACAAGGGGACCTCCGCGGTGAGCCAGCAGTTCACCGTGGCGAACGCCGCCTCGGCCGGTGTCTCCTCCTGGGTGACCGACGCGAGCAGGAACGTCGCGCCCCAGGCGGCGACCAGCATGTCGAACGGCTCCCTCACCGTCACGCTTCCCGCTCGCAGCATGACGACCTTCGTGACCAGCCTGAGCGGCGGCCAGTCGCCCAGTCCATCGCCCGTCGTGTCGCCCAGCCCGTCGCCCACACCGTCGCCCAGCGGCGGCACCGGGACGGGGCCCCGGGTCACCTACACGATGAACTCCTGGAGCGACGGCTTCACCGCCGGCATCAGCATCACCAACACCGGCACCTCGACGATCAACGGGTGGACGCTGGCCTTCACCCTGCCCTCCGGCCAGTCCATCACCTCGGGCTGGAACGCCACCTACACGCCCTCCAGCGGCCAGGTGAGCGCCCGCAACGTCAGCTACAACGCCACGCTGGCCCCCGGGGCCACCGTCGACATCGGCTTCCAGGCCACCCACACCGGCAACACCGCCAAACCCACCGCCTTCACCCTCAACGGCGTCCCCTGCACGGTGGCCTGAACCACCCGAAGCCCGACCGGCGAAGGGACAGGGGTCGCATCCCCAAGCGGTGCGGCCCCAGGGGCGCGGGGGTGCGGAGCGGGGTCAGGACGGGCCGAGCAGGTCACGCAGGCGCTCGGCGTACGGCTGCCAGTCGAGGCCCCTGCCCGCCGCCCAGGCGTCGTCGTGGCAGGTCGCGAGATGGCGGTCGCCCGCGTCGCCGATCACGCTGACCACCTCGCCCCGCTCGCCCCGGTCGCGCATCCGGGTGATGAGTTCGAGGGCGGCCCACAGGTTCGTCCCCGTGGCCGGGCCGACCGCGAGCCCGGTCACCTGCCGTACGTGCCGGGCGGCGGCCACGCTCGCGGCGTCGGGCACGGGAACGACCAGGTCGACGAGCGCGGAGTCGAAGGCGGGCTCCATCCGCGGCCTGCCGACGCCCTCGATGCGACTGGGCATGCCCGTGGCGTAGTCGGGGGCGCCGGTGGCCCAGCCGGGGAAGTAGGCCGAGTTCTCCGGATCGGCCACGGCCAGCCTGCCCGGCAGGTCGTGGGCCCGCAGTCGCCGGCCGATCGCGGCGGACGTCGCGCCGGTGCCCGCCCCGACCACGATCCAGCGGGGACACTCGCCGAGCTGCCCGAACAGCTCGTCGGCCAGGCTCGCGCCACGCCAGTCGACCTCGGCGGCGGAGCGGTAGTGGTCGAGGTAGTGGCCGCCGATCTCCTCGGACAGGCGCGCGGCCTCCTCGTAGACGGCGAGCGGGGGGTCGACGTACCGGCACGTCCCGCCCAGCCGCTCGACACCGGCTCCGGAGGACTTCTTCGGCATCACCGCGACGTACGGCAGGCCGAGCAGCCGGGCGAAGTAGGCCTCGGCGACGGCCATGGGACCACCGGTGGCGTCGACCACGGTCGTCCCCTCGGTGATCCGCCCGGAGGCGATCGCCTGGGCGAACAGGGCGCGGGCCAGCCGGTGCTTGAGACCACCGGTGGGCTGCGCCGACTCGTCCTTCAGCCGCAGCCGCACCCCCCACGCCCCGGGCAGCGGAAACTCGCGAAGCGGCGTCGTGCCCGCGTCTTCGCGCTCCCGGTCCAGGCGCGCGACGGCCTCGGCCGCCCATCCGCTGATCATCTACGCACCCCGTCCCCTTCGCGTCGGTCGTCGATCGTCGGCGGACCGGGTCGGGGCCGCGCCGGGCCCCCGGTCCGCCGGGCGGGTCAGCGCTGGGCGGCCGTCAGCATCTTGAGCGCGTGCTCCACGAGCGTGACGAGCACGACCTTGGCCGAGGCGCGGCGCCGTACGTCGCAGAGCAGGACGGGGACGTCCGGGTCGAGGTCGAGGGCGATCCGCACGTCCTCGGGCTCGTGCCGGTCGGCGCCGTCGAAGCAGTTGACCGCGACGATGAACGGCGTGCCCCGCTGCTCGAAGTAGTCGATCGACGGAAAACAGTCGGTCAGCCTGCGGGTGTCGGCGAGCACGACCGCCCCCAGCGCTCCGTAGCTGAGTTCGTCCCACATGAACCAGAAGCGCTCCTGCCCGGGGGTGCCGAACAGGTAGACCACGAGCCCTTCCCTGATGGTGATTCGGCCGAAGTCCATGGCCACCGTCGTGGTCGTCTTGCCTTCCACGCCGTCGGTGTCATCGACGTCGACGCCGCGATCGGACAGCACCTCCTCGGTGCGCAGGGGGCGAATCTCGCTGATCGCGCCGACCAGCGTGGTCTTACCGACGCCGAAGCCGCCGGCCACCAATATCTTGAGGGCGACCGGCTCCTCAGAGGGCGCGAAGGCCATTGATCACTTCCTTGAGAATGCGCTCGCTTGGCAGCGGCGCCACCTTGCCCGGAGCTCGTACGTCGACGAGCCCGAGGTCGTGCAGATCCCCGATCAGGACGCGGACCACGCCCAGCGGCAGGTCGATGTCGGACGCGATGTCCGCCACCGACGCGCCGCGGCGCGCGATCTCGAGGATCCGCCGCTGCTCGGGGCCAATGCCGGGGACGTCCCTCGGTGAGCCCGTGGTGGTCACCATGGTGATCAGGTCGAGCTTGGCCCCGGAGTGCCGCGCCCGGCCCCCCGTCAGTGCGTAGGGCCGGACCAACGGCCCGGCCTCCTCGTCCATCCACTGGGGTCCCGTCATGTGGCCGCCCATCTCATGGGGAGATCCGCCGCGGGTTGGTGGAGATGTGCTGGCCCACCCGCTTGACCAGCATCGCCATCTCGTACGCGATGTGCCCGACGTCGGCGTCGGAGGCGGCCAGGACGGCGAGGCAGGTGCCCTGACCGGCGGCCGTGACGAACAGGAACGCGGCCTCCATCTCCACGATGGTCTGCCTGACCTCGCCCCCGCCGAAGTGCCGCCCCGCGCCCCGCGCCAGGCTCTGGAACCCGGCCGCGACCGCGGACAGGTGCTCCGCGTCCTCCCGGCTCAGCCCCTGGGAGGCTCCGACGACGAGACCGTCGGTGGAGAGGATCACCGCCTGGCGGACGGCGGCGACCCTGCTGATGAGATCGTCGAGCAGCCAGTTCAGTTCGCCGGTCGACGTCGCTTTGCCGGTCATTCGTCACCCTTTTCGCCGTGCGTGTTGTGTACGTGGTCGCCGGGTGCGGCCCCACCCGGCTGATCGGAGTCCTCCCGGCCCCGCAGCGAGCCGCGCTGGAAGGCGCTGAACATCGCCCTGGCCTCCTCGGGCGACCGCTCCTCCACGATCGGGGCGGACAGCGGCGGCCTCTGCGGGGACTGCGTCTGCGGGGATCGGGCCTGCTGAGCCTGAGTCTGCTGAGCCTGAGTCTGGGTCTGCTCGGGCTGGGCGCGAAGCTGCGGGGCGATGTTGGCCTGGCGAACCCTGCGCGGCAGGCCGGCGTGGGTCCCGTTGCTGACGGCGCCCCTGCCCCGCTGTGTGCTCGTCCGCCGCGCCAGGCCGTTCGCCGCCACCCCCGCCGGAGCGGCCGCCGGCTCGGAGGGCGGCGAAACGGAGGGCGAAACGGAGGGCGCGAGCGAGGGCGAAGCGGAGGACACGGCGGCCGGGCGCGGGCTCTCGAAGCCGGAGCCGGAGCCGGAGCCGACGGGCCGCGAGGAGAGGTCGTCGCGCGCGGCGGGGGGCACGGCCTCGGTCCGCTGGGCGGCCGGCGTGAAGAACGGGGACGGCTCGGACGCGCCCGCGCGCTCCTCCCGGTCGTCCGTCTCTCCGGGAACCTCCCCGGGAACGCCGCTGGGAACACCGCTGGGAACACCGCTGGGAACACCGCCGAGAACACCGCTGGGAACGCCGCTGGGAACGCCGCCGGGAACCTCCGCGGGAACGTCCCTGGCGACTTCCCCGGCGATCGTGCGGACCTCCCGGGGATCGTCGGCGGGGCCCCGGCCGCCCAGGCCGCCCAGGCCGAGGTCGGCCTGGAGCGTGTCGCTGAGCGAGATGTCGGTGTCGTTGCCGCCGGCGGCCAGCGCGGGCTTGGCGTGGGCGCCGCGGGAGGCCGGGCCCGCGAGCGCCGCGGGCGAGCCTTGCTCCACCACCAGGGCCCGCGGGATGAGCACGATCGCGGTCGTCCCGCCGTACGGCGAGCCCCGCAGGACCACTCCGATCTCGTGCCGGGCGGCGAGCTGGCCGACGACGAAGAGCCCGAGCCGGTCGCTGTCCGCCAGGTCGAACTCCGGCGGGTCGGCCAGCCGCGCGTTGATCTCGTCGTACTCCTGGGGCGCCAGGCCGAGACCGCGGTCCTCGATCTCCACGGCGAGCCCGTTGGCGACGATCTCCCCGCGCACCGCCACCTTCGTCTGCGGGGGCGAGAAGATCGTGGCGTTCTCCACGAGCTCGGCGATCAGGTGCACCACGTCGGCCACCGTCGCGCCGGCGACGGCGGCGTCCGGCATCGGGGCCATCGAGACGCGGGTGTAGTCCTCGACCTCGGAGATCGCCGCGCGGACCACGTCGACGAGCGGCACCGGCTTGCGCCACGACCGTCCGGGCGCGGAGCCGGACAGGATGATCAGGCTCTCCGCGTGGCGGCGCATGCGGGTGGTCAGGTGGTCGAGCCGGAACAGGTCCTCCAGGCTCTCCGGGTCTTCGGCGCGGCGCTGCATCGTGTCGAGCAGCGTGAGCTGGCGGTGCAGCAGGGTCTGCTTGCGGCGGGCCAGGTTGAGGAAGACCTGGCTGACACCGCGGCGGAGGGCGGCCTGGCCGACGGCGGCCTCCACGGCCGTGCGCTGCACGGAGCTGAACGCGTGCGCGACGTCCTCGACCTCGTTGGACCCGCTCGCCTTGATCGCGGGCGCCTCGGCCTCCACGTCCACGTCCTCGCCCCGCCGCAGCTTCTCGACGACCTGCGGCAGCCGTACGTCGGCGAGTTCGAGCGCGGCGTCGCGCAGACCGGCGAGGTCGCGGGCGAGACGGCGGCCGAACCGGACGGAGAAGATGATCGTGGCGATGATCACCACGAGACCCAGGCCGCCGGCGACCAGGATGCGGAGCATGATCCCGGTGGCGACCGAGGTGGCGGAGACGCTCAGCGCGTCCGACGCCTTCAGCCGGGCCGAGTCGAGCTGGATGATCAGCTGGTCGACGGTCGACGACCACCTCTCGGCGTCCGCGGGGAGCGGCCCGCCGGAGCGCACCTGGTCGACGACCTGGTTCTCCAGGGCGGTGAACCGGTCGAACAGCGGCGAGGTGAGCACCTTCTCGTACGGCGCCCGCATCTCCCCGCTGAGGACAGGCCGGTTCTTGGCGTAGAGGAACCGCCGGGTCGCGACCCACTCGCTGAAGGCGTTCTGCTCGGCGGCCGTCATCGTGCCGCTGGCGAGCGCGCCGCGTACGAGCGCGTCCTCACGAGTGATCATCTCGTGCGCGTTGCCCATCCCCTGCATGGCGCTGGCCTGCTGGAAGGTGGCCAGGTCGGGGACCGAGACGAGACGCTCGTACAGCGCGAACAGGTCATCCATGATCGCGTTGTACGCGTTGATCGCGGTCAGCCTGTCGGACCTGCCGAGCGAGACGCCCTCCCGGATCGTGGGCAGGCGTTCGATGGAGGACAGCAGGGACTCCAGGGGCGCCACGAGCTCGTCGCTCATCGCGTCACGGGTCGCCTCGTCCTCGGCGGACTTCTTGAACTTGTCCGCGGCGGCGGTGGTCCTGGCCTGCTGGGCGGTGAGCGCGGCGGACGTCGTCTGGCCGCTGCTCACGACGCCGGCGGTCAGCGCGCGTTCGGCCTGGATCTGGGTGCCCAGGTCGGTGGAGGTCACTCCGATGGTGTCGTACAGCGTCTTGGAACGCAGGAGGACGAGGCCGTCGCCAACCGTGAGCTTTAGGGCAAATCCCCACATAGCGCTCAACATGAGCAGTGGTAGGAGCAGCAACAAGAAGATCTTGAACCGAATCGACCGGTTTCTCGAACCCATAGCCCACTCCTGCATTGCTGGAGGCTCGCGCCGCATTTATGGGGGAATGCACCTCCGGAAGATCGCACAGAAGGCTAGCACCGATACAGTTCTGGCGCAGTGGGAGGAAGTCATGATTACAGTGATCACTGGGGCTGGTGCCGGAATCGGTGCAGCTTCTGCCCTTGATCTCGCCCGGCGAGGTCACCAAATCGTGCTCGTCGGGCGCACCCCGGAGAAGCTCCGCGCGGTCGCGGACCGCGCGGAGCAGGCCGGTGGCAGCCGTCCGGACACGCTCCTCGCCGACTTCTCCTCCCTTGATCAGGTGCGCCGGCTGGCGGCGGAGTTGCTGGCGCGGTACGAGCGCATCGACGTGCTGATCAACAATGCCGGTGTCATGACGCCCGACCGCAGGACCACCGTGGACGGCAACGAGTGGATGATGCAGGTCAACCACCTGGCGCCGTTCCTGCTGACGAACCTGCTCATCGACCGGCTCGCCGCGTCGTCCGCCCGGGTCGTCACCACCTCGTCCCGGGCCGCGAAGACGGGCCGCCTCGACCCCGCCGACCTGTCCAGGGAGCGGCGGCGCTGGAACGGCTGGCTGCAGTACGGCGACTCCAAGCAGGCCAACGCCCTGTTCACCGTGTCGCTCGCCGAGCGCGGCCTGGCCGCCACGTGCCTCCACCCCGGGGTGCTCAAGACCACGTTCGCCGAGGGCACGTTCTTCATGAAGCTGGTGTGGCTCCTTCCCGGCATGGGCGAGCCGCCGGAGGCCGGGGCCGAGCGGATCGTCCATCTCGCCACCCACCCCGACGGCGTCACGCACCCGGGGCGGTACTTCGTCAAGAACGCTCCCGTACGGGTGCCGGAGAAGATGTCCGACCCCGCCCTCGCCGCCGCCCTGTGGGACGCGAGCCTCGCCGCCACCGGTCTGTCCGCCTGAAGGAGCGAGACAGGCCGTCTTCCTGGTATCGCCAGTCCCAGGAAGACGGGTCATCTGGCTGCTCACCCGGTCGTCTCCGCACCCTTGAGTCACGGATGCGGAACACGACCCGGCTCCACGAGAGCCACACTCCGGCCGTCGCGGCCGGTCAGGGAAAGGGAACAGCAGCGATGAGCACGCTCGCACTCGTCACCGGCGCCACCTCCGGAATCGGCAGGGCTTTCGCCGAGCGTCTGGCCGCCCGCGGCCACGACCTGGTGATCGTGGGCCGGCGGAAGGAGCGCCTGGAGGAGTTCGCCGCCTCGCACCCCGAGGTCGAGGTGCGGACGGTGGCCGCCGACCTGTCGACGGACGCGGGCGTCGACACGGTCGCCGAGATCTGCGCGGCCGAGCCGCTGACGATGCTCGTGAACAACGCCGGCGTGTCCCACTACATGCCGCTCGCCGAGCTCCCCGCCGACAAGGCCAGGGAACTCGTGCACGTCAAGGTCGTCGCCCCGACGATGCTCACCCGTGCCGCCGTCGCGGGCATGCGGGAGCGGGGCGAGGGCTCGATCGTCAACGTGGCCGGAATGATCGCCTTCAGCGGTCCCGCGTCGCACTCCCAGATGCCGCGCAGGGCCGTCTACGCGGGGACCCTGGCCCACCTCGTCGCGATGTCCCAGACCCTGAGCGCCGAGCTTGAGGGCACCGGAGTCACCGTGCAGGTCCTGTGCCCCGGCGTGGTGGCCACGGAGTTCCACGAGCGTCAGGGCCTCGACCTGAGCGCGGTGCCCCGCATGAGCGCCGACGACGTCGTCACGGCCAGCCTGCGCGGCCTGGAGCTGGGCGAGGTCGTCTGCGCTCCGGGCGTCGAGGACGCCGGACTCCTGGACGCGGTCTTCCAGGCCGAACTCGCCGCATTCGGCGGTCAGAGTCCCCGGCTCGCCACGCGTTACCGTTCCGTCTGACTCACCCCCGGCCGGGGGCGGGGGACCTGGGGGTCGTGTGGTCGTCGTGCCGCATCGGCGTCGACGCCGGCTTCCTCGGCCCGCGCCTGCCGGCGGAGTACGGCGAGGTCACCCCGGAGGCCCTGATCGGCGCTCGCATGCACGCGGCGGTTCGACGGCGGCGGCATGGGCCGGGCCGGCGGTGCGAAGAGTTCGGGCAGTGTTCGCCCGCGGTTGCGCCGGTGCTCACGGACGGGTGGCTAAGGTCCGGCTGCGTGACCGTGACCGCTCCCGCCCGTCCGTCCGGTACGGCTGTCGCCCGCGACCCGCTGCTGGACAACGCCAAGTTCCTGGCCATCGTGCTCGTCGTTTCCGGGCACCTCGTCGAGGACCTGCGGGACGTCCCCGCGGCACATGCGCTCTACTTCTTCGTCTACCTGTTCCACATGCCGCTCTTCATCGTCGTCAGCGGCTATTTGTCCCGAAATTTCACGTTTTCTCCGGGTAAGGCGCGCAAACTCATCAGCGGCCTCGCGGTGCCGTACGTCATCTTCGAGGTGGCCTACTCGCTGCCCCGCTTCTTCCTGTACGGCAAGCTCGAAATCAGCCTGCTCGACCCGTACTACCTGACCTGGTTCCTGATGTCGCTGTTCCTGTGGCGGCTGTCCACGCCGGTCTGGCAGCAGCTGCGCCATCCCCTGGTGATCGCGGTCGGGCTGTGCCTGCTGTCGGGCACCAGCGCCCTGCCCGACGAGCTGTCGATGAACCGGACGTTCGGCCTGCTCCCGTTCTACGTGCTCGGCCTCATGCTCACGCCGGAGCACCTCGACCTCCTGCGCGGGCGCCGGGCGAGGATCGCGGGTGCGGCCGTCCTGGCGGCGGTGCTCGCCGGGGCGTTCGCCGTGCACACGCTCGTGCCGACGGAGTGGATCCGCTGGCGCCACTCCAACCACCAGATCGGCGTGGACGACCTGACCGGCACGCTGATCCGGCTCGCCATGCTGGCGGTGGGCGCCCTGCTGGTGGTGGCGTTCCTCGCGGTCACCCCGAGCCGCCGCACCTGGTTCACCGGCCTGGGCGCCGCCACGATGTACGCCTACCTGCTGCACGGGTTCGTCGTGAAGGTCACCGAGCGTTTCCACGACACCCTCCTCAACCCGCTCGGCGTCACCGCCATGGTGGTCTTCGGAGCCGTACTCGCGGCCCTGCTCTGCACGTCCCCGGTGCGCAGGGCGTTCCGCTGGGCGGTGGAGCCCGACGTCTCCTGGGCCTTCACCAGACTGCGCCGGCCCGGCAGGAACACCGGCGGGCGCCCGAAGGAGCCCGCCGCGACGTGACCGGAACTTTGCGTAACAACACTCCGTTCTGCTAGGTGATGGTGCAGAGTAGGGCGAATCGCGCGGCCGGCGGGGCCAGGTACGGCAAACGGCTCTGTCACGGCATGGTGATACGGGGTAACGTGCGCATTCGCGGTGCAGCCAGGAGCGGTCAAAACGACGGGGTGACGCGGGTGGTCGGCAGACAGGGCAGGGTCACGGGCAGGATCGGGCCGGGCCTTGTCGGCGAGGTCATGGTGCCCATCCGCGGGGGTGTCGAGGCGTTCTACGCCTATCCGAGCGTCCCGGACGAGGAGATCCCGGTGGGGTCGATCGTCGTCGTCGTGGAGTATTCGCCCCCGCGCACCGTCTACGTCGCTCGCGCGGTCGTCTGACTCGCTCCGTCCTCCTTTCCCCCCACTACACGGAGGCTCCTATGTCCCCGGAGATCCTGGTCGTGGGCGGTGTGGCCGTCGTCGCCCTCATCGTCCTCATCCTCCTGTTCAAGGCCATCTGGCGGGTGGCCGAGCCCAACGAGGCGCTCATCATCTCGGGCCTCGGCGCCCACACCAAGAACGAGCTGGCCGACAGCCTCGGCTTCAAGATCGTGACCGGCAAGGGCACCGCCGTGCTGCCCGGCTTCCAGACCGCCCGGCGGCTGCGGCTCGACAGCCGGGCCACGAACCTGCAGGTCAACTGCGTGACCCAGCAGGGCATCCCGGTCCAGGTGCGCGGCGTGATCATCTACAAGGTGGGCGACGACTTCACCAGCATCGCGAACGCCGCCCGCCGCTTCCTCGACCAGCAGGACTCGATGAACGGCGCCATCCACGAGCTGTTCACCGGTCACCTGCGCTCGATCATCGGCAACCTGACCGTCGAGGACCTCATCCTCAACCGCGAGCGGCTCACCAGCGAGACCCGCAGCTCCGCGGCCGACGAGATGAGCAAGCTCGGCCTGGTGGTCGACTCGCTGCAGATCCAGGAGATCGAGGACGAGACCGGCTACATCACGAACCTCGGCAAGCCGCACGCCGCGAAGATCGCCGCGGCGGCCCGCATCGCCGAGGCACAGCGCGACCAGGAAGCCACCGAGGCCGAGCAGGTCGCGGCCGCCAAGAAGGCCTCCGCCATCCGCGAGTCGCAGATCCAGCAGGCCGGCTACCAGGCGGAGGTGGACCAGGCGGCGGCCAAGGCCCGGCAGGCCGGCCCGCTGTCGGAGGCCACCGCGCGCCAGGAGGTCGTCGTCCAGGAGACCAGGGCCGCGGAGCTGGAGGCCCAGCTCGCCGAGCAGCGGCTCCAGTCGCAGGTCCGCAAGCCCGCCGACGCCAAGGCGTACGAGACCGTCACGCTGTCCCAGGCCGAGCGCGACGCGCGCATCGCCCAGGCCGAGGCGGAGGCCAGGGAGACCGAGCTGCGCGCCGCCGCTCAGGCGTCCCAGGTGAAGCAGGCGGCCGCGGCCGACGCCGAGTCGGTGCGGGTGCGCGGTGAGGCCGCCGCGGCGGCGACCAAGGCGACCGGTCTGGGCGAGGCGGAGGCCGCCAAGGCGCGGGGTCTCGCGGAGGCGGAGGCGGCCAGGGCGAAGGGTCTGGCCGAGGCCGAGGCGGCCAAGGCCAAGGGTCTCGCCGAGGCCGAGGCGATCAGGGCCCGCTCGGAGGCGCTGCGGGAGAACCAGGAGGCCGTCATCGCCCAGCAGCTCGCCGAGAACTGGCCGCAGATCGTGGAGGCCGGCTCCAAGGCGTTCGGCAACGTCGACCACATGGTGGTGCTCAACGGCGCCCAGGGCATCGAGGAGATGCTGGCGAAGGCGCTGACGCTGGGCGGCACCGGGCTGGGCCTGGCCCGCTCCCTGCTGGCCGGAGGCACCCCCGCGGCGGCCAAGGACGGCGTGAGCGTGAACGGCGCCGAGCCCGTGACGAAGAACGCCATCGACGCCGCCTCCTGACGGCGACCGGGCCGGCCCGCGCACTCCGCTGGCCGGCCCCCGTGCCGTTCTACTCGGACAACAGCCGCCGCAGGTGGCCGGGAGGACGACCGAGTTCGGCTCGCATGGTACGGGTGAGGTGGGCCTGGTCGGCGAAGCCGAGTGCGGTGGCCAGGCCCGCCAGATCCCGCTCTCCCTCCTCGATGCAGGCGAGGGCGCGGCTGACACGGACCCGGTTGCGGTAGCGGCTGATCGTCATGCCGACGTGCCGGCGGAAGGTCCGGCTCAGGTGGGAGGGCGAGACCCCCAGCGCCCGGGCCAGCCGTACGAGATCGACCGAGTCGGGGTCGTCCGCCACGATGGCCTCCCGCGCCCGATCCGCCAGGCCGCCGCCGCGGTCCCGGTTCCGCCGGTCGGCTCGCGGGCGCACCGCCGCCGCGAGCGTGTGCACCAGCCGTTCGGCCGGGTCCGCCGCGTCGTGCGCGGTGCGCAGGAGAAGCCGGTGCGCGAGCTCGACCCGGCCGTCGACGGCCACCGGCGGGTGCGGCGGCTCGTCACCCACGACGGCGTGCCACAGCGAGGGCCGCACCAGGACGAACGTGCAGACGTCCCCGCCGGCGGGATGCGCGAACGCGTACTCGCCGCCCGGCGTCTGCACGTAGCCCATCGTCGGGTCGGCGACCACACGGTGGCCGTCACTGCGCACCCCGAACATTCCGCGGCGCACGAGGACGACGCCGTACGACCCGCCTTGCTCCGGCGTCGACCACGTGCGATGCCGGGCCGTGCAGGAAACCAGGTGGACGGAGAAATCCGGCGTCTCGACCACTGTCCTCGATGTCCGCACCGGTCCACTGTACGAGCAAATATCTTCAAGACCTCGGGGCTCGCGATCGCGGAGCCTGAGGGCCATGTCTCACTTGACGAGGCCACGGGCGGGGACGGTGCTCGCCGTGCTCCTGACCGGGCAGACCATGGCGTCGATGGACGGTTCGATCGTCACGGTCGCCCTGCCGTCGATACAGCACGATCTGGGGGGCGGCGGCGCCGTCCTGCAACTGGTCCCATCGGCGTACCTGCTCACGTTCGGGCTGCTCAACGTGACCGGAGCCCGTACGGGCGACCTGATCGGCCACCGGCGGGCCTTCCTCGGAGGGCTGGCGGCCTTCACCCTGTCGTCGCTGCTGTGCGGGCTCGCACCGGCCGCACCGGTCCTGGTGGCGGCCCGGGTGGCTCAGGCGGCGGCGGCCGCGCTGATGGTGCCGCAGGTCTTCTCGCTGATCCAGCTTCGCTCCGACGGCGGCACCCGGAAGAAGGCCATCGGCCTGTACTCGATGGTGCTCGCCCTGGGCGTCGCCCTCGGCCAGGTGATCGGCGGCCTGGTGGTCGGGGCCGATCTGTTCGGGCTGACCTGGCGGCCGGTCTTCCTGGTCAACGTCCCGGTGGGAGCCGTGCTGATGGTCGTCGGCCTGCGCGCTCTCCCGGCGAGCCCGCCGGTGGCGCGCAGGCTCGACCTGGGCGGGGTCGCGCTGCTGACCGCGGCGATGTCCGCCCTGATCGTTCCGCTGATCTTCGGCAGGCAGTACGGCTGGCCGGGGTGGGCCTGGGCCTCGCTGCTCGCCGGCCTGGTCCTGCTGGTGGTCTTCGCGCGATTCGAAGGCCGGGTCGTCCGCGGGGGCGGCCTGCCGCTCCTCGATCTCGCCGTGTTGCGGCCCGCGGGCGTACGCGCCGCCCTCGTCACCTGCGTCATGGTGATGGGCTGTTACACCGCGTTCCTGTTCGTGCTGACCCTGCACCTCCAGGGCGATCTCGGCTTCGGCCCGCTCGCGGCCGGGCTCGCCTTCGTGCCGTACGCGATCGGGTTCGCCACGCTGAGCCTGACCTGGGCCAGGCTGCCGGAGGGGGTCCAGTCGGCCCTTCCGGTCGCCGGACCGGCCGTCTTCGCCGCGAGCGCCCTGGTCGTGGCCGCGTTCTCCGGTGACGGATGGCCCCTGGCGCTCACGATCCCGGTGTTGTTCCTGGCAGGCGCGGGGCACGCGGCCGGCTACAGCCCGCTGGTGGCGCAGGTGGCCGCCATCGTGGGTCCCGACCGCGCCTCGGCGTTGTCGGCGTTGAACTCGACCGGGCCCGTGCTGGCCTCCGTCAGCGCCGTCGCCGGGCTCGGCGGCCTCTACCTGAGCACCGGTCCCGGCTTGACCCTGGCGGTCGTCGCCGTGCTGCTCGTGGCCGGGGCGCTGAGCGCCGCCGCCGCCCGTACGGCATGGCGGCGCCGCGCGCGGGCCGTCAGTCGAAGGACAGCTCGGTCGTACGGCGGGGCATGAGCAGCAGCGCGGCGACGCTGAGCACGGCCACGACGACGAGCGCGATGAAGATGTGGTGGACGGCGTCGTACAGCGCGCCCCGGACGAAGGACGCGGTGGCCGAGTGGGCCGCCGCGCCCTGGGCCTTCAGCACCAGGCTCGTGGCGTCGAGGCTGTCCGGCAGCCGTCCCGCGACGTCGGCGGGCGGGTGGGCGAAGCGGTCCGACAGCGTCGCGTTGGAGACGGCGCCGAGCACCGCTGCCCCGACCGTGCTGCCGATCGAGCGGCAGAACATGTTCGTCGCGGTGACCACGCCGCGGCGTTCCCAGCCGACGACCGACTGCACGGCGACCATCGTGGGGCTGGCCGACAGCCCGAGGCCGACGCCGACGACGAAGCAGGCGGCCGCGACCTGCCAGATCATCGCGTTCTGCCCGAGCAGCGCGCACAGCACGGTGCCGGCCACCACCACGACGACGCCGATCAGCGCGGTGTCGCGGAACCCGATGCGCATGTAGAAGCGGCCGGAGAACGTCGCCGCGAGGGGCCAGCCCACGGTGAGCGCGGCCAGGGCGAAGCCCGCCACCAGCGCCCCGGTGCCCAGCACACCCTGCGCGTACGTCGGGACGTACGAGGTGAGCCCGATGGTGAGGGCGCCGACGCCGAGGGACACCAGGTTGCCGCCGGTCAGCGTGCGGCGGCGGAACACCCACAGGGGCAGCACCGGCTCGGCCGCGCGGTGCTCCACGAGCACGAAGGCGACGATGAGGAGGAGGCCCGCCGCGAAGATCAGCAGGCTGGGCGCCGAGTTCCAGTCCCAGGCGACGCCGCCCTCCAGCAGGCCGAGGATGAGCAGCGAGGAGCCGCCGGTGAGCAGCACGGCGCCCGGGTAGTCGATCCGGTGGGAGCCCCGCTTCACCTGCTCCTTGAAGCGCCGCGCGAGCATCCAGGCGGCCACCGCGCCGAGAGGCAGGTTGATGAAGAAGATCCAGCGCCAGGAGACGTACTCGGAGAACAGGCCGCCGATGGTCGGGCCGACCACCGCGGAGACGCCCCACACGCTGGCGAGGTAGCCCTGGACGCGGGCCCGTTCCTCGACGGTGTACAGGTCGCCGGCCATGGTCATGCTGATCGGCTGCACCGCCCCGGCGCCGATGCCCTGGATCGCCCGGAAGGCGATCAGTGCGGGCATGCTCCAGGCCACCCCGCACAGCACCGACCCGAGCAGGAACGCCGCGATGCCGAAGAACATCACCGGCTTGCGCCCGAACACGTCGGCGAGCTTGCCGTAGAGGGGCACGGTCACGGCCTGGGTGAGCAGATAGATCGAGAACAGCCAGGGAAACTGGGAGAACCCGCCGAGGTCGCTGACGACCGACGGCACCGCGGTGGCGATGATCGTGCTGTCCAGCGCCACCAGAGCGGTGCAGAGCATGATGGCGGCGAGCACGGGACCGCGCTCCGACCGTAGCCCGATGCCTTTCGATGCCGTCGTCGTGGTCGACTTCGTGGTCACGTGAGAGGCTCCCCTGTCCGGCGTGCACGTACACGGGACCCGCCCGCCCGAGGGCGGGAGGGTCCCGGAACAGGGCAACTCTCGCACCGTCCCGGACATTCCGGACGGAAGCGAATCTCAGATGAGTACGTGCGGCTCGGGGTTGCCGGCGAAGCAGAACTGGGCGTTGCGGGTCAGCTTGTAGTCCGCCGCCTGCCAGGTGTGGGCGGTGGCGTCCGAGCCGCGCATGTAGATGAAGTTGTACCGGTCGGCCGAGTAGATCCGGACGCCCTCCTCCTTGCAGCGCCGTACTAGCCGGGTGTCCTCGCCCGCGTTGACCGCCTCGAACGGGAACGCCCGCAACAGGTCGGTCTTGGCCAGGATCGTCGCCCCCTGGATGAGGTGGGCGTAGCGGTGCTCCAGCCCGGGGAGGCGGAAGATCGTGACGTTCTGGTCGGGGAAGTACGTGTAGTGGGCGCCCTTGCCGACCATCTCCGCGTCGGCGTAGTCGAACGCGCGGACCAGGTCGGACAGGTAGTGCTCGCCGTAGATGTTGTCGTCGTCCATCTTGGAGATCAGCTCGCCCTCGGCGTGGGCGATGCCGTGGTTGAGCACCTCGCCGAGCGTCCAGGACGGATCGGCGGTCAGCACCTTCACGGCCGGGATGCCCGCCGCGAGGGCCTTGTCGCGCACGACCGCCGGGTCCTCCGACAGGCCGTGCATGACCAGCACGAGCTCCAGGTTGCGGTGCCGCTGCCGCGCCACCTGGCTGATCGCGTGTTCGAGCTGGCCGGCCCGGTTGGTCGGCAGCACCACGGAGATCGACCGCGAGCGCGAGACGACCGGCAGGCCGAGGTCGGTGAGGATCTGGTCGACGCGGTGGGAGAACAGGTGCTTGTCGAACACCTCGCGCATCGCCAGGTGGCCCTGGCGCGCCCGCAGCTCGGGGCTGTTGATCAGGTAGATCGCCCGGTTGTACGCCTCCTCCTGCGAGTGCGCGACCGGGATGAGCGGGCCGAACGTCTCCTCGATGGCCCGCGACCACCCCGACAGCACGGTGGTCGAGCAGGCCGACAGCTCGAAGACCCGGCGCGCGCACATGGTCGGCGAGTCGATCACCGAGTTCACGTTCAGGAAGACCTTGTACATCTTGTACGCGGCCAACATCTGCTCGTACGGCAGCTCGCCCACGATGTGAGGGCGGTACTCCTCCGGCCAGGCGTACTTGTCGGCCACCGAGGCGTTCCTGGCGTAGATGTGCAGGCCGAGCGGGCGCACGGGCGCGAGGACCGTCTCCATCTGCTCGCGCCGCTCGGGATGCTTGTCGCGGAAGTACATCCCCGCGAAGACGACGTCGTACGGCCGGCCCTGCTTGGTCTGGATCGGGTTGTGGATCCGGGGCTGGGCGGCGAACTGCAGCACGCCGACACGGTCATGACCCAGCATCTCGCGATATTTCGGGATCATGTCGCCGTCGCACGTGTACACGTAGTCGAACAGCTTGGCCGTGTCGATGAAGAAGTCGAAGTTGGGCGGGTCCTCCTTGTTCCAGAAGACCGTGGGGATGCCCTCCTCGCGGCACCAGGCGATCAGGTCGCGCAGCTCCTGCTTCGGCGCGTTGGTCCCGGTCATCTGATAGCGCCAGCGGCCCTGGTTGCCGTGCCAGGCCGACTCGCAGAACAGCATCTCGGGCCGCTTCTCGGCGAAGACCTCGCGCCAGTCCTGCAGCCCGAACTCGATCTGGTCCCACTCGTACTTGAACGCCATGCGGGAGAAGTCGTCGAGGATCACCGCGACGCGCAGGTCCGGCCGTACGACCGGCCCGTCCGGCCACCTGAGGCTCGGGATCTTGACCTCGGGACCCCGCGCCTCCGCGGCGGCGGCGACCTCGATGGCGGAGGGCGGCGCCTTCGGCGCCTTCTTGCCGTCCTTCATCGCCTTGCTGAGATCGCGGGGCAGCCGGACGATCTTCTTGGGCTTCGCCGCGTTCGTCAGCACCTGCGCGACCCGGTAGGGCTTCTGGGTCTGGGTGGCCTGGAGCCTCCAGAGGGCGTAGTCGGCCCGGGCCTCCTGGTAGGCGAGCCGGTTCTCCAGGTCGCGGATCCGCTGCTCGTACTGCTCGACGTGCTTGCGCTCCTCGGGCAGCCAGTTCACCGGCCCCAGCCGCTGGAAACGCGGTCCGTCCGGAGTCTCTGGCGTCTCGTGGGTCTCAGCCATGCCTCTCCCTCTCCTGGAGAAGCCATCGTACGGTGACCGTCGCCCGCTTCGTGTCCGTTTGCCCGAGCCAGGGCCGGAAGGCCACCCCGACCGGCCGCTCCGCCGGTCGACGTAGCGTGCACCCGTGTCGAACGCCCCGGCGGTGAGCGACGACGCGTTCGCGAACCCGGGATCGACCGCTACGGCACGTTTCACTTCCCCTGCTGCTGGGCGAGCGAGGCACCGAGGTGGGGTGAATGGACCCGGTGGACGAGTGCTCTGGCACGTTCCACGATCATGTATACAGTCGAGTCCGATTGGAGCTTGCCGTCCTCGACGAGGATCTGTCGCTGAAGTTCTCGCAGGGCAGGTGTCGGCTCCACCCCGATCTCTGTCACGAGATTCGCACGAAGCTCTTGGTAGACCCTCAAGGCCTCGTCTTGCCGGCCGTCGCGGTAGAGGGCTGTCATCAGTTGCGCATGAGCTCGCTCTCGCAGGTGATGCCTCCCCACCCAGGTCCTCAGGGGGGCGATGATCTCGCGATGGCGTCCCAGGGCCAGTCGCGCTTCGAAGAAGTCTTCGGTCGCCACTCGATAACCCTCCCGCAGGCGCTCCGCCCACAGGGAGAGTTCCTTATCGAGATCCATCCCAAGCAGGGGATCGCCACGCCAGAGACGCGTCGCCATTTCCAGGCTGGCAGCCGCCTCGTACAGATCCCCTCGATCGAGCGCCGTCTGCCCTCCGGAGGCGAGATTCTCGAATATGTGGGCATCCAATTCGTCCGAATCCATCCGAATCTTGTAGCCGCCCGCTTGCGTGAGAATGGGGATTCCCAGTCGGCGTAGACGCGTGATGTACGTCTTCAGATTGCTCAACGCGGATTTGGGTGCATGACTGTGCCAAAGATGCTCGATGAGCCAGTGCTTGGAGATGATTACGTTCGTATTGAGGAGGAACAACGCCAGCAAATGGCGGAGCTTTCCATTTTTGATGTCGATGCTCTGGCCTGCCATGTCCTCGACCGCCAGCGGACCCAGCACCTGGAATAGCACAGACAGCCCCCATGTAGCAAGAGTGCGAGCCAGTTGAAGTTCCTGGCCAAAATATTAGCAATCCTCACGATCGGGCTGCAAGGAGGAGTAAGCGGGCAAACATATCAGACGGCCGGCATATTGCAAATGTGCCGGAAATGTGCTGTCCATTCGTACTCTCTGGCCCTGATGTGTTAGTAGGGCGAGGAGCCGGAGTGGCAAATGGCATTCCTGCAGGTCAGGCATAGGCACAGACGCGTACGGATGGCAGGTGGCATGTTCGTTGCCCTCCTGCTGATGTCCAACGCGGTCACCCCGGCGACTGCCGCTGCGGGCACGGCGCCGAAGGCGGCCCCCCCGGCCCCTGCCGCCGAACGTCCCGATGCGACGTCGGCGGCGCTGGCGGCTCGGTTGCAGAACTCGCCGGTGGAGGATCTGTCGGCGCGTACGGAGGATTCGACGACGGTCTATCTGCCGGACGGCTCGGCGAGGACGGAGATTTTCGCCGGTCCGGTGCGGGTGAAGCAGAACGGCGCGTGGGTGCCGGTCGACACGACCCTGGTGGAGCGGAACGGCCATCTGGAGCCGAAGGCCGCGGCGTCCGGGGCCCAGGTCGAGATTTCGGACGGCGGCAGCGGCCCGCTGGCCGAGCTGGTCACGGGCTCGGGCAAGGACGAGCACAGGTTCGGCGTGCGCTGGCCGACCTCCCTGGGTAAGCCGCAGGTGTCGGGCAACACCGCGACGTGGGCGGACATCGCGCCCGGCGCGGACCTGGTCGTCCAGGCGCAGCCGCGCGGGTTCGTGCACTATGTGGTGCTGAAGCAGAAGCCAACTTCGCCGGTGGAGATCCGGCTGCCGGTCGAGTCGGCCGGTGTGGACTTCTCCAAGGATTCCAAGAACCGGCTGAAGCTGGTGGACAACGCCGGCAAGGGCAAGGGCGATCTGGTCGCCGCCGCGCCGCCGCCGCACATGTGGGACGCCGCCGCGGCCGACTCCCCGGACGCGGGGAAGCGGTCGGAGGTCGGCTCGTCGGTGGAGAAGGGCCCGGACGGGCCGGTTCTGGTGCTGAAGCCGTCGATGGACTTCCTGAACGCGCCGGATGTGACCTACCCGGTGACGATCGACCCGTACATGCAGATGACGCTGCAGACCGACACGTTCGTCTCCGACGACTACGCCAACTCCCAGACCTCGGCGACGTGGTTGCACGCGGGCCGGTTCGGGTCCGGCACGAAGACCGCGCGCACGTATCTACAGTTCAAGCTCAGCGGCCTGGTCTCCAAGCACATCATGAACGCCGACCTATACCTGTCCAATTACAAGGCGAACGCCTGTGGCGGGGTGAGCGCGGGTCTGGGCATCCGGGTCAAGCGGGTGACCTCCGCCTGGTCGTCGTCCACATTGACGATGTCGAGTCAGCCGAGCTCGACCACGACGGGGATGGTGGACAACACCAGCCAGGCCTACGGGTATGACTCCAGCTGTCCGGAGCACGACATGCTGTGGTCGATCGAGGACATCGTGCAGTACTGGACCGACCACCCCGCCGAGAACTACGGGTTGCAGGTCCGTGCGGTGTCGGAGACCCAGGCCACCAACTGGCGGATGTTCCGCTCCTCGGAGAACACTGAAGGGGCGGATGGCCCGCGGCTGACGATCGAGTGGAACTCCTACCCGCAGATTCCGCACCACCTGACCGCCAACCCCTCGGCGGGCGGCACCAACGGCGGTGCGTTCGTCACCTCCCTGACGCCGACGCTGACCGGCATGGTCGGGGACGGCGAGTGGGACACCGAGACGATCAGCTTCTATCTGGAACACGACCCGAACTATCCGGCCGAGGGCAGCGGCGCCGTGTGGACCGGCAGCGTCACCGGCATCCTGCAGGGCGACCTGGGTACGGTGACGGTCCCGGCGGGCAAGCTGGTCGACGGGTACCACTACCGGTGGCGGGCCAGAGGGTATGACGGCACCGACTACTCCCGCGACTACTCCTCCTACCGGTACTTCACCGTCGATGTCACCGCACCGGCGGCGCCGACGATCTCCTGCCCGGACTACCCTCCAGGAGCCTGGACGGCCAAGGCATCCGCCCCGGTCACCTGCACGCTCGACACCACCTCCGCCGACGGCGCAGGCTACTACTGGGGCCTCGACGACGCCTCCACTCCGAACCTGGTTGAGGACAACGACGGCGGCGGCGATCCCAAGAGCATCACCATCGACCCCGCCCAGGGCTGGCACACGCTGTCAGTCAAGGCGCGCGACATGGCGCTGCGCACCTCCACGGTGACCACCTACAGCTTCGGTGTGGGCGCCGGCGAGGTCACCGCGCCGCTGGCCGGCGACCGCACCCAGGCCGCCGTCACGCTCGGCTCCCGGGCCGCCCCCGGCGCCACCGGGGTTCGGTACGAGTACAAGGCCGACGTCACCGCGAGCGGCACCTGGGCGCAGATCCCTGTCGCGCATGTGACGGTGCCAGGGTCGGCCACCCCGATCTCGGGCTGGCCGTATACCACTGTGACCACCGCCACCAGCGCCGTCTTCGGGCCGCTGTACTGGGATGTGGCCGCCACAATGGCCGCGGCCGGGCGCGGTGACGGCCCGGTGCAGGTCCGCGCCTGCTTCGTCAACGCCTCGGGTGAGGCGTGCTCGGATGGGCGGGAGTTCACGCTGGAGCGGACGGCCTTCGGCTCCTCCTACGCCACCCAGCAGCTCGGCCCCGGCACGGTCTCGCTGCTGACCGGCGACTACTCCGTCTCCGCCACCGACGTGACGGCCTTCGATCTGTCGGTCTCGCGCGGCCACACCACCCTGGCCCCCGCCACCGCATCAGGCGCGGCAGGGGTCTTCGGCCCCGGCTGGACCGCGTCCTTCCCGGGCGGGGCCTCCAGGGCGTCGGGCATGAGGTTCGAGGACCACTCCGGCGCCGGGTATGTGCTGCTCACCGGCACCGACGGTGCCACACAGACCTATACGGTCCAGGGCGACGGCACATACACCGGTATCTCGGACGCCTCGGACGGCTCGAAGGTCGTCAAGGACTCAGCCACGCAGTTCACCCACACCGACGCCGAGGGCACGAAGACCGTCTTCACCGCCTCAGGCGGGGCGTGGAGGGTTGCCTCGATCGACGAGGCGGGCAGCGAGAACACCACCACCTACACCTATGACGCCTCCGGCCGGGTGAGCCGGATGCTCGCCCCCGTCCCCGCCGGGGTCACCTGCACCACCCTGGTCGCGGGCTGCAAGACGCTGGACCTCACATACGCCTCGAGTACGACGGCGACGGGTGTGTCCAGCGGCTGGGGCGACTACACCGGCCTGGTCAAGTCCATCTCCTACACCGCCTACGACCCGGCGACGTTGGCGATGAAGACCACCGTCGTCGCCGCATACGCCTACGACTCCACCGGCCACCTGCGCACGCTGACCGACCCCCGCACCAACCTGACCCTCACCTACTACTACGACGCGGCCGGCCGGATCTCGCAGATCACACCACCGGGGCTGAACCCCTGGCGGATCGACTACGACACCTCGGGCCGCCTGGCCGATGTCCAGCGCGAGGCCGGCGCCACCGACCTGATCGAGGCCGTGTCCTACGGCGTTCCGATCAACTCGCCCGTCGACGTCACCGGCACCGCCGCCGCGACCTGGTCGCAGACCACCGACCTGCCCCGCACCGGCACCGCGGTCTTCCCCGCCTGGCACGTGCCCCCGCAGAAGGGGGACGGCTCCTACACCCCCGCCTCCGCCGACTACCCGTACGCGACCCTAACCTACATGGACGTCAACGGCCGCGCGGTGAACACGGCCGCGTACGGCGCGGGAGCCTGGCAGGTCTCGGCGACCCGGTACGACGACAACGGCAACCCCGTCTGGGAGTTGTCCGCGGGTAACCGGACCGAGGCCCTGGCGCCCACCACTTCGACAGACGCCTACGTGGCCGGTCGCGCCAGTTCGGCCGAGCGTGCCGACCTGCTGGCCGACCTCACCACGTACAACGACGACGGCGATGTCCTGACCAGCGACGGCCCTGCCCATCAGGTGATGCTCGCCGACGGCACGCTGGTGTCCGCCCGCCAACACGCGGGATACACCTACGACGAGGGCAAGCCCGACCCGGACACCGATTACCACCTGGTGACCACCATGACGGTGAAGCCCCTGGTGGTGAACGGTGCCGGCACGGTGACGGCGGCCGACGCCCACATCGAGAAGACCGGCTACGACCCGATCGTCTCCGGTGACCCCTCCGGGTGGGACCTCTTCCAGCCGACCAGCTACAAGACCCTCGTTTCCGGTGGCACAGACATTGCGCAGAAGGTCCGCTACGACGACGCCGGGCGCCAGATCGAGCGGCGCATGCCGTCCTCGTCCGGTTCGGACGCGGGCACGACCACGACGACCTACTACACGGCAGCCGCGAACTCCTCGGTCCCCACGTGCGGCGGCAAGCCGCAGTGGGCCGGGCTGGTGTGCCGGTCCGCCGCTGCGGCCAACCCCTCCAGCGGAGGGACACTCCCTGTCACGACGATCTCCTACGGCTACTGGGGTCAGACGGCGCAGACCGCGGAGACGTCCGGCGCGGCGACCCGCACGTCGACGGTCACAGTCGACGCCGCAGGCCGTACGGCCACGACCAGCGTCACCGAGACCGGAGTCGGCAGCACGGCACTGCCTGACCGGGCCTACACCTACGACATCGCGACCGGCCTGCAGACCGGGGTGACCGCGGGCGGGGTCTCGGTGACCACCGCCTACGACGCGCTCGGCCGGGCGTACTCGACGACCGACGCCGACGGCAACACCGCTGTCACGACGTACGACGCGACGGGCCGGGTGGCCACGCTGAACGACGGCAAGGGGACCTACACCTACACCTACGACGGCACCGACGCGGCCGGGAAGACCGAGCGCCGTGGCCTGCCCACGCAGATCACGCTCTCCGCGGTCGGAACCTTCACCGCCGCCTACGACCCGGCAGGCAACCTGGCCAAGCAGGTCTACCCGAACGGTCTGACCGCCACCAGCGTCTACGACGACGCCGGGAAGCAGACGTCGCTCACCTACGCCAAGTCGGGCGCAAGGTGGCTCGCGTTCACCGCGGTTCCCGACGCGGACGGTCGCACGGTAGAGAATGCCGGGCCGAACGGCAGCCTTCAGCATTACACCTACGACACCGCCGGACGGCTCACCCAGGTCGCCGACACCTACAACCTGTCGTGCGAGACCCGCACGTACGGGTTCGACGTGAACACCAACCGCACGTCACAGGCGAGCTACCCTGCAGCCGACGACGGGTCCTGCACGACCTCGACCACCCCGGCGACCGCAACACACACCTACGACTCTGCCGACCGGATCAACGACTCCGGGTACTCCTACGACGCCCTCGGCCGCACGACCGCCGTCCCGGCGGGGTCCACGGCCAATGGCGCGGCGGTCACGGTCGGCTACTACGCGGGGGACATGGTCAGGACCCTCACCCAGGCGTCGACGACCAAGACCTTCACCCTCGACCCGCTCGGCCGCGTCCGCCAGACCACCTCCCCGGCCGGCACCCAGGTCAACCACTACACGGGCGGGGGTGACTCGCCGGCCTGGATCGCCGAGGCCAACGGCACCTGGACCCGCAACATCACCGCCTTTACGGGGCTGGAGGCGATCCAGACCAGCGGCGGCACCGTGACGCTGCAGCTCACGAACCTGCACGGCGACGTCGTGGCCACCTGCGGCAACACCAGCGGCGCCATCGGGGTGGACGGCTATGCCGAGCAGACCGAATACGGCCTCGACCGCACTGCCAACACGAGTGACCGCTACGAATGGCTGGGAGGAGCCCAACGAGCCAGTGACACCGTCACCGACATCGTCCTTATGGGCGTCCGCCTCTACAACCCGGCCACCGGCCGTTTCCTGTCCGTCGACCCGATCGTCGGTGGAAGCGCCAACGCGTACGAATACGGTCTCGGCGACCCGGTCGACAACTCCGATCTGACTGGTCAGGCGGTATATACGGGGAGCGGTGGCGGAAGCCTCGCCCATGGCGGCGTCATCATCACCGTACGAGCATCGTACGGAGGGTGGTTCACGGTCGAACAGAAATTCTCCTTCTACTTCAACGCGAAGAAGAAGAAGCTGACGAGCGTATGGGTCGGTTCAATGCGGAAGATCAGAGGATCGGCCTTGATGGCGGGAAGTCCGATAACCGACAAGCATTATTACAACTGGAATAGGAAGGGGGCGAAGGCGGGATACATGGCGGTCACCACAGGGAACCTGACCTTCGGCGTCCCGACACCATGGGGAGGTGTGGGTCTTCCCTTCACGGTGACCATCAGGTTCTACGCCCACTACACGGGCTCCTACAGTTGGAGTTGGGTGGCGACGATTTAGCGGTCGGACGCGCGGGCAAACCTGCTCGGCTGCGCCGAAATCAGGCATCCGATGGACCACGCCAAAGCCGGCTGGTCCATCGGACACGCCGATGTGAAAGCCGACCCCCGCCGTCAAGGCGCTCGATCAGCCCTCGAGGACCTCGGCGGTCAAATGCCTGGGGTCGCGGTCCCGGCGGGCAGTCGTGATGTCACATCGCCCTGGCTCATTCGGCCGGTGCCGAGACGACCAGGAGGGACGGCGCAGGCATGCTTCAAGCCCTGAGGCATTCGGGTCACGATGCTGACCCGCAGGCCACGTCCACGTCACCTGCCGGTGGAGCGCGAAAACATCCCATCTCGCTCTGCCGTCGTGGGATAGTCTGGTCTTTGGCGATCGTGCCGGTATACGTCTGATTTCTGGTCATGGGCAGGAGCGAAGCAAGTGTCTGACTCTTATATCGAGGACACGGACGAGTCGGCGCAGCACGGCAAACGCCCACTGCGACGGCCCGCTCTGGCGATGGCCGCCTCGTGGATCGTCGGCATTCTGTGGATTGTCGTCTATTACGTGGACCCCACCCTCCCGGTTATCGGCGAGCTGGGAAATTGGAACCTGCTGATTGGGTTTGTGCTCCTCATTCTGGGTGTGGTCTTCGCGCTGATTCTGCTCGCGACAGCGATAGCGTCTGCGCGCCGCCGGCCCTAAGACGTTCAAGGTCGCTCGACAGGCGGGGTCCGTATAGACCTTTCCTGTCCTCCGTCGGTCATGGCCGCCGTTCGGGCCGGAGACCTACCCGACCCTGCCGCGTGCGGCGGGGGAGAGGTTGTCGTCGCGGAGCCATGCCTCGATGACGCGGGCGATCCGCGGCCCGGCCGCGCCGTCCCACAGTGGCGGCAGCTCGCCGCTCGGTGTGGCCGCGCCGTCCGCGAGGGCCTTGGACGCCGCGGCGGGGAGCGAGGCGGGGGTGACGAGCCGGTTGGTGCCGTGGGTCACGGTGATCGGCCGCTCGGTGTTGGGCCGGACGGTCAGGCAGGGGACGCCCAGCATGGTCGTCTCCTCCTGAACGCCGCCTGAGTCGGTCACCACCAGGGCGGCTCCCCTGACCAGGGACAGGAAGTCCACGTAACCGAGCGGGTCAACGATCTTCAGATGCGGCTTGTCCACGAGACCGGCGTCCGCCAGCCGCTGCCGGCCGCGCGGGTGCAGAGGGACGACCACCGGCACCTGCTCGGCCACCCCGAGCACGGCGTCGACCAGTTCGCGGGCCGCCTCCGGGTCGTCCACGTTCGCCGGGCGGTGCAGCGTGGCCACCGCGTACCTGCCGTCGATCCCCAGGCGCTCCTGGACGGGCGCCGGGTCGAGCTTCGGCAGCGCGGCGAACAGGCTGTCGATCATCGGGTTGCCGACAAGGTGCACCTTCGCCGGGTCCACGCCCTCGTTGGCCAGGTGCGACAGCGCCTCCGGAGAGGTGGCGAACAGCAGGTCCGACAGCGCGTCGGTGACGACCCGGTTGACCTCCTCCGGCATCTCCCGGTCGAAGGAGCGCAGGCCCGCCTCGACGTGCGCGGTCGGCACGTGCAGCTTGGCGCAGACGAGGATCGCCGCGAGCGTCGAGTTCACGTCGCCGTACACCACCACGAGCGCCGGGCGGTGTTCGAGCACGACGTCCTCCAGCCCCGTGAGCAGGGCGGCCGTCTGCCGGGCGTGGGTGCCGCTGCCGACGCCGAGGTTCGCGACCGGCTCGGGCAGCCCCAGGTCGGCGAAGAACACGTCCGACATCAGCGCGTCGTAGTGCTGGCCGGTGTGGATGATGCCCTGCCTGATTCCGAGCTCGGCCAGCCCCCTGACGACCGGGGCCGCCTTGACGAAGTTGGGCCGGGCGCCCAGTACGTGCAGGACGAGGGGGTTGTCTCTCATCTACCTCGCCTTTCGTATTTCATCCTTACCTGGGACAAACGTTGCCTATGGTACGGTCGCGCCGTGGAAACCGAGGCCAACAAGCCCGTAAAGGCCGTGTCCGCCGCGTCCGCGAAGGCCGGCCTCGGCGGCTTCCTCCGGGGGTTCGCGAGGAACCCGGTTCTCGTCTCCCGGATCTTCGTGAGCAAGGTCAAGTCCGACCCCATGCGGGTCGCCCAGGCCGCCGCCGACGCGATGCCGGCCGGGATGCGCCCGGTCGTCGGGCGCGTCGCCTGGCCCGCGGCCCGGTTCGTCAAGGTCAGGACCCGCAAGATCCTGCAGCGGGCGGCGAAGGGCCCGCTGCGGGACGCCAAGGCCTACTTCGAGGTGGGCCGGATGTCCGACGCGGTCGGGGCGCTCCAGCCGCACGCCCGATGGCCGTTCGTCCGCCGGAGGATGGCCTACTACGAGGGCGAGAAGGCCGCGCTCGGACCGAACCCGATCCCGCCCAAGCCGAAGATCATCATGGGCGAGCGGGTGCCCGGCCGGGTGCTGCACATGGTCACCAACGCCCTGCCGTACACGCAGGCGGGCTACACCGTGCGCACCCACCGCATCGTCACCGCGCAGAAGTCGGCCGGGCTCGACCCCCACGTCGTGACGAGCTGGGGCTGGCCCATGCTCCAGGGACACACCGACGTGGAGCCGTACGAGGAGATCGACGGCATTCCCTACTACCGCCTGCTGCCCAAGGACGAGGTGCCGTTCGAGAGCCAGGGGCGGATGATCCGCGGCGCCGCGGACGTCTCGGAGCTGGTCCGGACCCTTCGCCCGCAGGTCCTGCACGCGGCGACCGACCACCGCAACGGCTCGGTCGCGCTCGCCGTTCGCGAGCGGACGAACACGCCCTTCGTGTACGAGGTGCGCGGCTTCCTGGAGGAGACCTGGGTCTCCCGCGACCCCGCCAGGGTCGGCAGCGAGCGGCACACGCTGCAGCGCGAGC
This sequence comes from Microbispora sp. NPDC046933, assembly GCF_040644635.1. Lineage (NCBI taxonomy): Bacteria > Bacillati > Actinomycetota > Actinomycetes > Streptosporangiales > Streptosporangiaceae > Microbispora > Microbispora sp. NPDC046933. The sequence goes on from NZ_JBEYWW010000002.1 coordinate 113,410, forward strand.
GCGAGGCCCAGATCATGCGCGAGGCCGACGCGGTCGTCACGCTCGCCGAGACGATGGCCGCCGAGATCGTGGAGCGCGGCGTGCCCAGGGAGCGCATCTTCCTCGCGCCCAACGCCGTGGACGACTCCCTGCTGACGGCCGACTACGACGGCGGGGCGTTCCGCGACCGGTTCGGGATCGGCCGGGACGAGATCGTCGTGGGCTCGGTGTCGAGCATCGTCGCCTACGAGGGCTTCGCCACGCTGCTGAGCGCCGCCGCGCTGCTGCGCGACGCGGGAACGCCGGTGAAGGTCCTGCTGGTCGGAGACGGGGCCGAGCGGCCCGCGCTGCTCGAACAGGTCGAACGGCTCGGCCTGAAGGAGGCGATCCTGCCCGGCCGGGTGGGCCCGGACGAGGCGTTGCAGGCACAGGCGGCCATCGACATCTTCGTCTGCCCGCGTGAGGACCTGCGCGTCTGCCGCCTGGTCACCCCGCTGAAGCCGGTCGAGGCGATGGCGCTCGGCAAGCCGGTCGTGCTGAGCGACCTGCCCGCGCTCTCGGAACTCGTCGGCGGCGAGGGAGCCGGTCTGCTGGTGCCGCCCGGCGACCCGGCCGCGCTGGCGAAGGCGCTCGCCGCGCTGCGCGACGATCCGGAGCGCCGCCGCGTCATGGGCGAGGCGGGCAAGGCCGAGGTCGCCGCCCACCGGACCTGGAGCAGCCTGGCCCGCACCTACCAAGGCATCTACCAGTCGCTGACCGAAAGCCGATAAACAGCAGAAAGTCGGATGTGTTGCATCAGGCATGCTTGGTTCCGAGTTGAGATAACCTTTGCCACCATGAAGTGTTGTTTCCGCCCCCAGGATCCCCCCAAGGCCTCGTCGTGACAGCCTTCGATCTCACGATCATCGGGCTGGGATACGTGGGCATGCCGCTGGCCAAGGAGGCCACGGCGGCGGGCCTGCGGGTGGCTGGTCTGGACGTCGACCCCCGCAAGGTCGAGGCCCTGAACGCCGGCCGCTCCTACATCGACGACCTGACGGACGCCGACCTCGACGCGATGCTCACCGGCGGCTTCACGGCCACGCTGGACGCGTCCGTGCTGTCGAGGTCGCGCACGATCGTCATCTGCGTCCCGACGCCGCTGGACGAGGACCACCGTCCGGACCTGTCGGCCGTCGAGGGCGCCACCAGGTCCGTCGCAGAGCACCTTCAGCCGGGCACGCTCGTCGTGCTGGAGTCCACCACGTGGCCCGGCACCACCGACGAGCTGGCGCGGCCGATCCTGGAGCAGTCCGGCCTGGTGGCCGGCAAGGACTTCCACCTGGCGTTCTCGCCGGAGCGGATCGACCCGGGCAACCCCAAGTTCGGCCTGCGCAACACCCCCAAGGTCGTCGGCGGTTACACCCCCGCCTGCAAGGAGCGGGCCGCCGCCTTCTACTCCCAGTTCGTCGAGCGGGTCGTGCCGGTCAGCGGCACCCGCGAGGCGGAGATGGCCAAGCTGCTGGAGAACACCTACCGGCACGTCAACATCGCCCTCGTCAACGAGATGGCGATCTTCTGCGACGAGCTCGGCGTGAACCTGTGGGAGGCCATCGAGGCCGCCTCCACCAAGCCCTTCGGCTTCCAGAAGTTCCTTCCCGGCCCCGGCGTCGGCGGGCACTGCATCCCCGTCGACCCCTCGTACCTGTCGTACACGGTGCGCAAGCTCGGCTATCCCTTCCGGTTCGTCGAGCTGGCCCAGGAGATCAACGAGCGGATGCCGTCGTACGTGGTGGCCCGCGTGCAGCGGCTGCTCAACCGGGCCCGCAAGCCCGTGAACGGCTCGCGCGTGCTGCTCCTCGGCGTGACGTACAAGCCGGACATCGCCGACGAGCGGGAGACGCCGGCCATCCCCGTGGCCGAGGCGCTCCTGGAGCTGGGCGCCGAGTTGTCGTTCTGCGACCCGTACGTGAAGGAGTGGTCGGTCGAGGGCAGGGCGGTCCCCCGCGAGGAGGACCTGGCCGAGGCCGTGGCCGCCGCCGACGTGGTGGTGCTGCTCCAGCAGCACTCGGCCTTCGACCTCGACGTCGTGGAGGAGCGAGCCTCTCTCGTCCTGGACACTCGCGGCGTGCTGGCCACGAGCGAACGCGTCGAGCGGTTGTAGGAAGGGTTTCGCGCGTGCACGTGCTCGTCATGACGGTGGTGCATCACCCCGAGGACGCCCGGATCCTGCACCGGCAGATCCGGGCGCTCGTCGACGCCGGTCATGAGGTCACGTACGCCGCGCCGTACACCGCGCGGGGAGTCGTGCCGCGTTCGTGGGTGACGGGTGTGGACCTGCCCAGGGCCGCCGAGCGGCGTCGCCTGGCGGCGGTGCGGGCGGCCCGCAGGCTTTTCAAGAGCATGCGCGGCAAGGTCGACCTGGCCCTCATCCACGACCCCGAGCTGCTGTTCGCGGTCGCCGGGGTGCGCGGTCGCCCGCCGGTCGTCTGGGACGTCCACGAGGACACCCCCGCGACGCTGTCGCTCAAGCCGTGGCTGCCGGCGTTCCTGCGCCCGCCGACGCGGTTCCTCGCCCGGCTCCTCGAAACCACCGCCGAGCGCCGGCTGCACCTGCTGCTGGCCGAGGCGGCGTACGCGGGCCGGTTCAAGCAGCAGCACCTCGTGGTGCCGAACGAGACATGGGTGCCCGACCGGGTCAGCCAGCCCGGCGACGACCGCGTCGTCTACCTCGGCTGGCTGTCGGAGGCCCGGGGCGTCCAGGAGGCCGTCGAGGTGGCCCGGCTGCTCCAGCCGCACCGGGTGGCCGTGGAGCTCATCGGCTACGCCGACCCGCAGAGCCGCCCCCTGCTGAACGAGGCCGTCGCCCAGGGCGTGCTGGAGTGGCGCGACTTCATGCCGAACGACGAGGCGCTCAAGCGGCTCGACGGCGCGCTCGCCGGGCTCTCGCTGCTGCACGACGAGCCCAACTACCGCCACTCGATGCCCACGAAGATCGTGGAGTACATGGCCCACGGCATCCCGGTCATCACCACCCCCTCGCCGCGGGCCGTGGAGCTCGTGGAGCGCTACCAGTGCGGCCTGGTCGTCCCCTGGCAGGACCCCCAGGCGGTGGCGCGGGCGGTGCTGCAGCTCAGGGACAACCCCTTCGAACGGATCGGAACCGGTGGACGCGGCTACGCCGCCGCGCGGGCACACCACCACTGGCCCAACTCCGCGCGCCGGTTCGTCACCCAGTTAGAGGCGTGGGCGGGCGTCAAGAGCTGAATACGCGGTGAACACTGCTTTGGGCGGCTGGTCACGGCGTCCTGGCAGTGCGAACATCCGGGTAGGCTGTCCGCGGCAAGATCATTTGAACGACGGGCGGTAGTGTCCTGAAAGTGCGCTGGCTCACTCTGATCCTGGGCGTGGTGATTCTCGCCGGTGTCGCATCCGTGGTGATCGTCCTCCGCGACGGGAGCACCGGTTCCGGCACCGCCAGCGCCGGGCAGACCGCCCCCTCGACCCCCGTGATCGGGTCGCCGACGCACAGCGAGTTCACCGACCCCTGCGGGACGTTCAAGACCGCGGCGACCACGCCGTACGCCGTGAGCGGCTACTGGCTGATCCCGACCTCCGATCCCTGCACCTGGCGGCGCCAGCTGGAGGCCATCCACCGCCTCGGCGGGGACACGGTCGTGCGCCTCGGCTTCGGCCTGTCGCCGCGCGAGACCGACGACGCGGGCCGGGTCCTGGAGGCGTCGACCCCCGAGGGGAAGGAACCCAAGCCCGACGCCAGGTACGCCCGCTGCGTCGAGAACGGGCTGTCCTGCATGAAGGCGGCGGAGAAGGAGCTTCAGGCGGCCAACGCGGGCAACAGCATCACGAGGACGTACGTCTACCGCACCGACGAGCGGTTCGGCCCCGGCATCCTCCGCTGCCCCCAGATGGAGCACGAGATCGTCGTGGGGGACGCCGTCTTCTTCAGGCTCCTCGCGCCCGAGGACGGCTCGGACGACCCCACCTGCGACTTCACCCGCGAGGGGCGCGGCTACCACCTGATCCTCGTCTCGGCGGGCGTCAAGGACAGCCTCAGCGAGCTGCTCGACCTCGGCGACCGGTTCGGAATCAAGGTCTTCCCCGCGCTGCCGCTCGCGCCGCGCGACCCCGAGGAGTCCACCCGGGCCGACCCCCGGCACATCGGCACGCTCACCACGCTGACCCGGCGGATCCTGCAGGACTACGGCGACCGCTTCAGGGGCCGCGAGTCCCTGGGCGGCGTCTACCAGCCGTTCGAGCTGCAGCTGCGGGACTGGCCCGACCCGAGCAAGGTCCAGACGCTCCAGGTGTACGCCGAGCAGCACCTGATCGTCGAACAGGAGCTGCCGGACAAGCCGATCCTGGTGAGCCCGTACATCGACAGCCGCAGACGGGTGAAGTACACCTCCACGCCCAGCCAGGTGGCCCAGGGCTTCAAGGCCCTCGCGCGCACCGGGGTGGAGATCATCGCGCCGCAGGACGGCCGGGGCACGGGCAAGGTCGGCCTGTTCTGGCCCAACTGGAAGAACAAGCCGGTGGACGACAGCCTCAAGCCCGTCGTCGGCGAGAGCACGTACGCCACGGCCTACTACGGCGGCACGCGTGACTACTACCGCGCGATGTCGCTGGCCCGCCAGGAGCTGGTCCAGGAGGGCGTCCAGGTGGAGCTGTGGGCCAACGTGGAGGCGTTCGAGCCGTCCACCTCGACCGAGGCCTGCGGCCGTCAGGGCACCCGCGGGCGCACCGACAAGCCCAGGCTGGACACGCAGGTGACGCTCGCCGCGCCGTACGTGTCGAAGATCATCTCGTACATGTGGAGCGACTTCTTCACCTGCGGCTCGCCGTCACTGTCGCAGGAGATCGCGGCGGACTGGGACCGCCCGATCCCGATCGAGGCCCAGCGCCACGCGCGGCAGATCCAGGACGGCCTGGAGATCCGCGGCTACAACCTCGGCTCGGCCAAGGTCACGCTGAGCTGGCCGGGCCTGGACACGCCGCGCGTCGTCGACTCGGCCACGGTCGGCTGGTACGACAGCACGCCGATCCAGGGGTTGCCGGCGGGCACGGAGAAGATCTGGATCCCCGTGGACTGGGCCACCGTCCCCGGCGGCGTCTGGGTTCGGGTGGAGGTCACCTCCGCCGACGGCAGGAAGTCCGCCGAACCGGTCTACTACCACAACACCGGCTGACCGCCCCCTGACCGAGCCGGTCCGTTCCCGGGTCCCGGCTGTGTCCGTTTCCCGCGTCCGCTCGGTGCCTGTTGCCGCGTCCGCTCGGTGTCTGCTTCCCGCGTCCGCTCGGTGTCTGCTTCCCGCGTCCGCTCGGTGTCTGCTTCCCGCGTCCGCTCGGTGTCTGCTTCCCGCGTCCGCTCGGTGTCTGTTCGCCGCGTCCGGTCTGTGCCTGTTCCCGCGTCCGGTCTGTGCCGGGCAATGTCCGCGCAAGGAACGGGCAACGCCGCGGCGGGGTGTCCGCGCGGCCGGCCCCGCCCGCTGATCTCCTTTGCCCTGCGCCGCCGCCCAGCGGATCTCGCTGGAGAGGCGGCGCGAACGGCCGGCCCGTCCACGCCGGTTCCGAGGTGCCCGCCGTATCAGGGCATTCGACGATCGACAAGGAGACCGCACATGAACCGACTTCGTCACCTCCTGCCCGCAGGTCTCGCGGCGGGCACGCTGGTGGCCGCGATGGCCCTGACCGCCCCGGCGGCCACCGCCGCCCCGGCCGCGAGCGGGCGCGCGAACGTCGTCACCGCGCTCGGCTACAACAGCACGGGCTGGACCTACCGCCAGGTGCCCTCCACGACCCAGGTGCCGGACTTCGCCGAGCGGGGATTCGACGACAGCGCCTGGCCGACGGGACAGGCGGGCTTCGGCACCACCAACGGGACCTGCTCCTGGAACAACCCGGCCAGCGTCAAGACCCCGTGGGCGGTCAACACCGACATCCTGGTGCGCCACTGGCTGCACCTGCCGCGCGACGCGCAGGAGGTGCGCATCCAGGGAACGGTGGACAACGAGGCGCAGGTCTACTTCAACGGCCACCTCCTGCAGAGCGTCAAGGGCGGCAACTGCGCCGGCGGGGCGATCGACGTCGTCGTGCCCGCTACCTACCTGGACTGCTGCAACCTGCTCGCCGTACGCGGCCACGATGTCGGCGTGGCGGCCTACCTGAACCTCCGGGTGACCTACGTCAAGCCCACGCAGGCGCTCTGACGTTTCCGGCGGTGTGGCGCCCGGCACCGGCCGCGCTGTATCGGCCGCGCTGTGCCGGGCGGCATCCGGGGACGCGGTATTCCGGTTACAAGGATGTGGAGCGGTGATGAAGCTCCCGCGCGAGGCCGGGTCCGCGGACTCCGGACGGCCCGAGCCGCGGCCCGCGTCCTGTAGCGTGCTGGACATGATCCCGCGTATCCCCGTCAGCGTGGATCTCGTCGTGCTCACCGTCAGGTCCCAGCAGCTCAGCGCCCTTGTCTGGCGGCGCGACCGGCCGCCGTACGAGGGCCGGTGGGCGCTCTCCGGCGGTTTCATCAAGCTGGAGGAGGACCTGCCGGCCGCGGCGGCCCGCGTGCTGGCCGAACGGGCCGGCCTTCCCGGAGCGCCGGTCCACCTGGAGCAGCTCCAGACCTACGGCTATCCGGACCGCGATCCGCGCCAGCGGGTCGTCAGCGTGGCCTACCTGGGCCTCGCCCCCGACCTGCCCGCGTCCACCGAGGCCCACATGAGCTGGCAGCCGGTGGCCGAGCTGACGCAGATGGCCTTCGACCACCGCAGGATCATGCTCGACGGCGTGGAGCGGGCCAGGGGCAAGCTCGAATACACCTCGCTCGGCGCCGCCTTCTGCCCGCCCGAGTTCACCGTCGCGGAGCTGCGCCGCGTCTACGAGATCGTCTGGGGGCGTCCGCTCGACCCGCGCAACTTCCACCGGAAGGTCACCAAGACGGAGGGCTTCCTCGTGCCCACCGGGCGCACCACGACCCGGGACGGCGGCCGTCCCGCCATGCTCTACCGCCGGGGCCCCGCCGTGCTGCTGCACCCGCCCATGCTGCGCACCTGACCGGCCGCCTGGCCGGGTGGTGGACGTGCTTGGTGGGCGGGTTCGCGGGACTGCGCCGCCTGGAAGCTCCGGTCCTCGCGAAGTCCGCTCCGCTGGTCGACTTGGCAGGAAGACGCTCCTCGCAGGCGGTGACCAGGCGCCGCTTCTGCCCGTGACCGTCCTCGGGTTTCCCCGCGCATCCGGACGGGGAGACAGGACAGCCGTTGACGAATGGTCCGACTCACAGCGATCTTTCAGGATATATTCCGGCCTATGCTGGCTGCGGCCCCCCGCATCACCGATGCGCCGGCCATTTCCCCCGGACCGTCCCGGCTGCGCGTGCTCGACCTGCTGCGGTTCTGCGCGGCCCTCGGCGTCGTCCTTTTCCACTTCGGCGAGACACGCGCCTGGGGCACGCCCAACGCCTTCCCCGCGCTGAGCGCGGTGACCATGTTCGGCGTGTACGGCGTGCGCCTGTTCTTTCTGATCAGCGGATTCGTGATCCTGATGAGCGCCTGGGGCCGCACGCCCGGGCACTTCGCGGCGTCGCGGATCGCCCGGCTGTTCCCGGCGTACTGGGCGAGCGTGCTCGTCCTGGGCGGCCTGGCCGTCGGAGGACTGATCACCGACCACCGGCCGAGCCTCACCGAACTGCTGGCCAACATGACGATGCTCCAGCACGGCTTCCGCGTACGCGACCTGGAGATCGTCTACTGGACGCTGTGGCAGGAACTGGTCTTCTACGCCCTCATCGCCTGCCTCGCGGCCGTGGGGATCACCTACCGCCGGTGCCTGGCGTTCATGGGAGCGTGGGTGCTGCTGCTGGCGATCGCCGACCGGGTGAACGCCGACCTGCTGCAGGCGGTGCTCGTGCCGTTCAGCGCGCCGTACTTCATCGCGGGGATGGCCCTCTATCTCGTCCACCGCTTCGGCGGGTCGCTGTTCCCCTGGCTGTTCGTGGGCGTGGGCTGGGTGCTCGGGCTCTACGCGGTGCTGAACGAGGAACCGCCGGCGCTCCGGAGATACGGGCAGGCGCTTGGCTCGGCGCTCGTGGTGGCCGTGATCTCGCTGATCTTTCTGGTGATGATCCTGGTGGCGGTCGGCGCGTTCGACCGGTTCGACTGGCGGTGGCTCACCTTCCTCGGCACGCTGACCTACCCGCTCTACCTCTTCCACCACCACGTCGGGTTCCTGCTCATCCAGTGGCTCCACCCGGCGCTGGGCAACCGCGTCACGCTCCCGCTGGCCGTGGCCGCCGCGCTCCTGGTCGCGTACGGCGTGCACCGGCTGGTCGAGCGGCCCCTGCAACCCCGGATGCGCGCGGCCCTGGACCGCTCGCTCACGGCCGACGCCGGCCGCGTCCCCTCGGCGACGGCGGAGACGGCGGCGGTCTCTCCCGTGTCCCCAACGCCTCCGCCGGTTTCCCCGCCGCCGGTGTTCCCGCCGGGGGCACCGGCGCCGTACGCGGGGACGACGCCCGGGGCCGGCTATTTGCCCCGGGGCGGGTAGACCTCGCCGGGGCGCAGTGTGCGGCCCTGCAGCAGAGTCGTCAGCGTGACGAACTTGTAGTGCTGCTTCTCCAGCGCGGTGAGCACGCCGGGCATGGCCTTGACCGTCTCGGGGACGATGTCGTGCAGCAGGATCACGCCGTTGCGCTTGGCGAGCTTCAGCGTGCGCTCGGCGATCACCTTGGTGTCGCGGGCCTGCCAGTCGAGCGTGGACCCCGTCCACAGGATCTGCGGCAGTCCCAGATTGGCCATGAGACCCGCGATCCTGGAGTTGGTCGCGCCGTTCGGCGGGCGCATGTAGTCCGGCATCTTGCCGATCGTCTGGTAGATGACCTCCGATGTGCTCGAGACCTCTTCGAGCACCTCACCGTCCGACAGCGTGGTGAGCGAGGGGTGGGTCCAGGTGTGGTTGCCGATGTCGTGCCCCTCCTCGTAGATCCGCCGGGTGAGCTCGGGACGGTAGGCCACCTTCCTGCCGAGCAGGAAGAAGGTGGCCTTCGCCTTGTGCTTCTTCAGCGTGTCGAGCAGGGCCGGAGTGTAGGGCCACGGGCCGTCGTCGAAGGTGAGGGCGATGCACTTGTACCGGGCGCAGTACGGCTCGTCCTTCTTCTTCACCTCGGCCGGGGTCGCGGCCTTCGTGGTCACGGCCTTCGTGGTCAAGGCCGACGCCTCGGCGGTCGCGGCGGTCGCGGGTCCGGCCGCGGTGGGGACGACGCACACGCCGGCTGCGCAGACACCGGCCATCACGATTCTTACTTTCCGCCACATGTCGCGGGATCTTAGTGAAACCCGGCGAGATGGTCATCAGAGCGGCGGAACGGCGTCCTTCGCCCGCTGGAGGGCGAGCTCGGGCCACCACGCGCCGCCGTACGGCGGGACGACGCCGTACACCGGGTCGACGGACCCGCCCTCGCCCCGCGTGCACCGGTCGTCGGACATGCCGGCCGGCCGCACCCACAGGTACGCGTCCACGAGCGCGCTGCCGGTGCGGGTGGTCGGCCGTACGCCTGCGCCGCGTCCCGGCGGGTTGCACCAGGACTGGGGGTCCTTGTACCTGCCCTCGGGCGGGTTCCAGCCGCCCTTTCCGTTCCTGCTCGTGTCGATCACGAAGTGGGGGAGCCCGGCCGTCTCCGCGTCCGTGCCGGCGTCGGCGCAGGCGCGGTCCCGGCCCGAGGACTTGGTCTTCACACAGGCGGCGAGGCGGGTGCCGTACGCGACGAGCTGGTCGGTCTTCTGATATCCCGCGGCGTTGAGGTAGAAGCCGTCCGCGCCGGTGATCCCGGCATCGACCAGCCGAGCCGCGGTGACCTCCAGTGACGGCCAGCCCTCCAGGCTGCCGTCGAGATAGACGGCGGTGTTCGGCAGCGCGCCGAGCCGCTCGACCGCCGAGGCGAGCATGCGCAGCCTGGCGCGCTGGTCGGCGGCGTCACCCAGCGAGCAGTCCGGCGAGCCCGGCAACTCCGCCAGGCTGTTCGGCTCCAGCACGAACACCGCCCGGCGGTCGCCGACGGCCGACGCGAGCGCGTCGATCCAGGAGAGGTATTCCGCCGAGTCCGCCGCGCCGCCGTCCTCGTTGCACGCCCGCAGTGGGACGTGGTCGGTGACGAAGACCGGAACCGCGTCCTGTCGCGCCGCGGCCTCCAGCGTGGCGCTCGCCGTACGGGCGGCCTCGCCCGCGCTCATCCGCCCGAGCCACACGGCCCTGGGCACCGCGGCCAGCTTCCGCATCGTCGCGGCGTCCTCGGCCCGCCCCGCCGCCTGCCAGACGTCCGCCTGGTGCGCCTCGTCACCGGTCGGGCTCGCGTAGAGCCGTACGGCCTGCCCGCGCAGCGGGTTGCCGCCCGAGGCGCTCGCGGTGGCGCGCGCCGGCGGCGTGGTCCGCCCTCCACCCGACGCCTGCCCTCTACCCGATGCCTGCCGTCCGTCCGACGCCTGCCGTCCGTCCGACGCCTGCCGTCCGTCCGAGGACGCCGACTGCACGGCGGCGACGACCCCGGCCGTGACCACGACGGCCGCGGCGGCGGCCGCGATCCCCAGACGCAATCCCGACCTTCGCAATCCGGACCTTCGCCCCGTTCCGGTGGCCGCGCCGGACGTCCCGTCGCCGGTCTGTGTCCCGGCGCCGGTCTGTGTCCCGTCGGACGGCGAGACCACGGGCACCGTGCCCCGCCACGCGGCCTCCGGCGCGGGCTCGATCGGCTCCTGGCCGGTCAGCATCTCGACCAGCCGCTGGGCGGTGGGGCGCCGGGCCGGGTCCTTCGCCAGCGCCAGGTCGACGATCGACCGCAGCCGGGGGTCGAGGCCCGAGATGTGCGGGGGCTCGTGCAGCACCCGGTAGAGGATGCTCGGGATCGACCCGCCGCTGAACGGCGCCCGGCCCGAGGCGGTGTACGCCACCAGGGCGCCCCAGGCGAAGATGTCGGACGCCGGGGTCAGCCGGTCGCCCTTCGCCTGCTCCGGCGACATGAAGGACGGCGTTCCCGCGACGATGCCGCTGATGTCCGCGGTGGTGTCGGTGACCTGGGCGATGCCGAAGTCGATGACCTTGGGACCGACCGGCGACAGCAGCACGTTCGACGGCTTGAGGTCGCGGTGGATCACCCCCGCGCTGTGGATGGCCTGCAGCGCCACGGCCACGTTCACCGCCACCGCCTCCAGGCTCGACCCCGACAGCGGCCCGCGCTCCCGCACGACCTCCTGCAGGGTGGGCCCCGGGACGTACTCGGTGGCGAGGTAGGCGACGTCGCCGTCCAGCCCCGCGCCGAGGACGGCGGCGGTGCAGAAGCGGGCGACCCGCTGCGCGGCGGCGACCTCGCGCTGGAACCGGCGCCGGAAGTCGGGGTCGGCCGCCCACTGCGGGTGGATCACCTTGACCGCCGCCTCGCGGTCCTCGTCGTCCCGGCCGAGATAGACCGTGCCCATGCCGCCCTGGCCGAGCCTGCCGAGGATGTGGAACGGTCCGATTCGCCGGGGATCGTCGTCCCGCGGTCCCTCGCCCTGCGAGCCGCTCGTCATGCTCTCCCCGATCGCCGGTTACCGCGTGATCCTAACCATGCGGTCCCCTGCCGACCAGGCGCGGTACAGCGAGCGTCAAGGGGCTTGAAAGCGCACCGGGACAAGCTGTCCACAACAACGAGGAAAGGACCCCAGTCATGACCCTCACCCGCTCCCTGGCAGGCATCACGCTCGCGGCCGGCATCCTGGCCCTCGCCCCGCTCGCCACCGCCACGGCCGCCCAGGCCGCCGCCCCCAAGCCCTGGGGTCCCTACTACGCGGCCGGGTCGACGGCCAAGACGAGCGGCTCGCTGACCGCCGCGGCCAAGGGCGACAAGAGTTCGCCGGCGCCGTACGTCAAGGTCTCCGGCAGCGTCACCAGCCTGACCCGCAGCGCGTCCACCTGCGGCTGGGCCCTGTTCCGCGTCAGCTACTTCGACGCCGCCAACAAGCCGCACCTGGCGTACCGCAACTACCGCACCTGCTCGTACGGCGCGAAGAAGACCTTCGCCTTCACCGTCAAGAACGTCGGCGAGGTCGAGCTCAAGGTCTGCTCCGAGGCCAAGGCCGCCAAGCCGTCCCTCAACTGCCAGTACGCCGGCGCCTGGAAGACGCTCTACGCCTACTACAAGTAGGGCCGGCGAGTCGTCCACAGGGGGTGTGCGGGGTGCCGCCGGAGCAGGCGGATCTCCTATCGTTAGGACATGCCTCGATTCCGCTCGATCCTCGACACCATGCCGGCCTACAAGCCCGGCAAGGCCGTGGTCTCCCCGGACGGCCGCTCGTACAAGCTGTCCTCCAACGAGAGCCCCTTCGGACCCCTGCCGTCGGTGGTGGAGGCGATCGCGCGGGCGGCCACGGAGGTCCACCGCTATCCCGATCCCGGTGCGGTGCGGCTCACCGAGACGCTCGCCGAGCGGTTCGGCGTGCCGTACGACCACGTCGCGCTGGGCGCGGGATCGGTCGCGGTCGCGCAGCAGATCCTGGAGGCGGTCGGCGAGCCGGGTGCCGACGTGGTGTACGCCTGGCGCTCGTTCGAGGCCTACCCGCTGCTGGTCGGCCTCTCGGGCGCCAACGCGGTCGAGGTGCCGCTGCGCGACGAGACGCACGACCTCGACGCCATGGCCGAGGCCATCACCCCGGAGACGCGCCTGGTCTTCGTGTGCAACCCCAACAATCCGACCGGCACGGTGAACCGGGCCGGCGAGCTCACGCGGTTCCTCGACCGCGTGCCCGAGAACGTCACCGTCGTCCTCGACGAGGCCTACCGGGAGTACGTCAGGGACGAGGACGTGCCGGACGGCCTCACGCTCTACCGCGAGCGCCCCAACGTCGCCGTCCTGCGCACGTTCTCCAAGGCGTACGGCCTGGCGGGGCTGCGGGTCGGCTACCTGATCGGGCACGAGCCGGTGGCCGCCGCGGTCCGCAAGACGCTGCTGCCCTTCGCGGTCAACCACCTCGCCCAGGCCGCCGCGATCGCCTCCCTGCGGGCCGAGGACGAGCTGCAGGAGCGGGTCGAGACCGTGATCAAGGAGCGCAGCCGCGTCAGGGAGGCGCTGCTGTCGCAGGGCTGGACCGTCCCGCCCACCGAGGCCAACTTCGTCTGGCTGCGCCTCGGCGAGCGCACGATGGAGTTCGCCGGGAAGTGCGCGGCCGTGGGCGTCGCCGTGCGCCCGTTCGACGGGGAGGGGGCCCGGGTCTCGATCGGCGACCGCGAGGCCAACGACGTCTTCCTCGCCGCCGCCGAGGCGTTCCGGCAGCTCGTCACCGACTAGCGGGCCAGGTACTGCTGGACGAGCGTGTTTGTGGCCCGCCCCACGTGGTCGAGGTCGGCTCCGAGCTTGACCAGGACCTGGGCCGCCACGCTCTCGCCATCGCGGATGAGCCCGAGCAGGATGTGCTCGGTGCCGATGTAGTCAAGGCCGCGCTGCAAGGACTCCTGGTTCGACGACTGGAAGACGCCGGTGGCCGCCGCGGTGAACGGAAGGTGCCCCGGTGTGGCGGCCCGGCCTTGGCCGACGACCTCCTTGACCTGCAGGCGCACACCCTCAAGGCTCAGGCCCAGGCTCGTGAGAACCTGGGCGGCCACGCCCTCACCTTCACGGATCAAGCCGAGGAGGATGTGCTCGGTGCCGATGGAGTCGTGACTGAGCATCCTGGCCTCGTCCTGGGACAGGACGACGACACGTCGCGCTCGGTTGGTGAACTTCTCGAACATCCCGTCGCTCCTCGCAATCTGATGGACTCTATGTGGTTTCCGCTGTCGTGACTGGGGTGTGGCCGACGGTAGTAGACCACCGAGTTGACCGCTCCGGCCTCCGCGAGGCGCGCCGGCCCAGCCGTCTTCTCGCGATTTCCCCGTGCGAATATCGCGGGATAATCGGCATATCGCAGCGAAATCGAGCGGCTGATTCGGTCACGGCCTCGAATTACCGGTCTCGCTCTCGCGTTTCATCGAGCCGGCTCGGTTTCACGACTCGGAGGTCGGCTGGGGCGCGGGGACGCGTCCGTGATCCGCGGGAGTTTCCTCCACCGCCGGTGGCGCGGCCCGCTTGCGGCGCTCGGTGGAGACCACCAGCGCGACCCCCACGACGATCAGGGCTCCCGCCACGAGCATGGCCGCGGTGACCGGTTCCGACAGGACCACCATCCCGAGGATCACCGCCACCACCGGGTTCACGTACGCGTAGGTGGACACGAGCGAGATCGGCGCGTGGCCGAGCAGCCAGATGTACGAGGTGAAGCCCACCAGGGAGCCCACCAGCACCAGGTAGGCCAGGGCCGTCCACGACTGCCAGCTCACCGCGCCGAGGTGCAGCCGCTCGCCCCGCGCGAGGCCCATGACCAGCAGCGCGGTGCCGCCCACCGCCATCTCGACCGTGCTGGCCACGAACGGGTTGGCCGGCATCGGGATCCGCGGGGAGACGAACGATCCCACCGACCACGACAGCGAGCCCAGCAGCACCACGGCGATGCCTGCCCCGCTGCCGGACGCGCCGCCGCCCCGGAGCGAGAGGAAGGCGACCCCGGCGAAGCCGACGAGCACGCCGGTCAGCGTCAGCACGTGCGGCCGGTCCCTGAAGACCGTCCTGAGCACGATCAGCCACAGCGGGGTCGAGGCGACGAGCAGCGCGGCGAGGCCGCTGGAGATGTGCTGCTCGGCCACGGCGACCATGCCGTTGCCCCCGGCGAGGAGCAGGAGCCCGACCAGCGCGGCGCCGCCGAACTCCCTCCATCGCATGCGGAGGGGCACGGCCCTGACGAGCAGGACCGTGCCGAGGACCAGCGCCGCCGCGACGAAACGGAGCCCACCGCTCATCATCGGCGGAAGGGTCTGGATGGCGATCGCGATGCCGAGGTACGTCGAGCCCCACACCACGTACACGGCCGCCAGCGCCAGCCACACCCGCACGTCATGACCGTTTCGTTCCATAGGTCATGACGATAGACCGTCGCTTTCCGACGGTGATTACCGGTTCAACTTCTCCACGATCAGCCGGTAGAGCTGTCGCGGGCGGCCCGGCTGGGGGGTGCGGTTCGGCGGAAGCGGCCACGCGAGTCCCTCGTCAACCAGCGTGCGCAGCAACCGCCTGGCCGTACGCGGGGTCACCCCGAGCATGCGCCCGGCGCCCTCCGCGTCCACGACCGTGTCCCCGCCCTCCAGCTTGGCGGCCAGGCGCGCCAGCACCTCGACCCCCTTGGGCTTGACCGGCCCGCCCGGCTGGGGCGGCATCCTGGGCGGCGGCACCAGTGCGCGGCCCTCCCGGTCCACCGCGAAGCCCTGCGGCTGCTTGCCGCCCTGAGTACGGGCGAGCGCGCCTCTCGCGTGCGTCTCGGCCTCGTGCGTGGTGCGCCCCATCCCCACACCCACCTCGACGGCCAGGCCAAGCTCCTCGCGGATCCTCGCGGCGAACGGCAGCACCCGGAACCCGTCCGTGGCCGTCGCGATCGAGCCCTTCGTGGCCACCACGAGGTAGCTGTGGTCGTCGATCGGCCACACGCTCGCGTTGATCCGGTTGG
The DNA here is from genome assembly GCF_040644635.1 of Microbispora sp. NPDC046933. Classification (NCBI taxonomy): domain Bacteria; kingdom Bacillati; phylum Actinomycetota; class Actinomycetes; order Streptosporangiales; family Streptosporangiaceae; genus Microbispora; species Microbispora sp. NPDC046933. Next base: position 128,937 of record NZ_JBEYWW010000002.1, read on the forward strand.
CCTCCTGCACCAGCAGGCGGTGCAGCGACAGGCGCAACTCGTCGCGCCAGTAGCGCGGCGCGGCCCGCCGTACCGGCTCGCGCAGCGTCGGCACCTCGACCAGCACGACCGTGAGCTGCGACTCCTCCAGCCGGTGCCGCGCCCCGAGCAGCGCGGCCGTGTGCAGCGCCGTACGGACGGCCGCGGAGGTCGGCCGGATCGGCACCACCGGCACCCCGGCGGAGGTCAGCCGGTCGGCCACGCCCTGGACGCACGTCAGCGCGCCCGTGGTGGCCCCCTGGCGGAACAGCCGCTCGTGAAAGGCCGTGATCGTGCCGACCGGGCCCGGCTCGTCACGGCTGTGCACCTCCCCTGAGGAGAGGTTGAGGTCCGCGTACGCCTCGTCGATGTCCGGCCGGCCGAGCACGTCGACGCTCACCCGGCGCGGATCGATCCGCTCGTCCAGCGCGGCCCGCGCGATCGCCGCCACGAGCGCGGCTCCGCCGAGCTGCACGTGCGTGGCGGGCATCGTCAGCACTCCGGCCCGCCTGGCGAGCTCGAAGGGCACCGGACTCGCGAACAGGCACGCGTCCACACCCGGCCCGAGCCGTGTCACCTTGTCCGCCGCCTCCTGCTCGTCCCGGTACGCGGCGGCGACCAGCCGGCAGGGCACCGGGGCAGCCGAGTGCCCCATGAGCATCACCCGCTCGACCAGATCATGCGACCCCACCACGCCGATGGTGAGGTCGGGTGTCACCGTGCCCAGACGTGACCCGCGCGGAGTGTCTTCCGTGCGCTCGACCAATGTTCGTCCCATCCCACGTCGCCCTCGTTGTTGTGGCTTCTCTTTGGAACGATCGCTGGTTAAGGCCGTAATGTCACGCCCAGATTTGCCGGAATACCATTCTGGGTGGTCTCGGCGCTTCCGTAAATCGGAAGGTCCCCGCTGGTCAGGGCATTAGTAAAGGTTTCCGGACTCAGCCCTCGTCCGAAGTGGAAATTTCACGCACCACATCTGCGCCGAGTGCCTGCATACGCTGTGCGAGCGCGGCGTGACCGCGGTCGATGAGATATCCGGACCCGATCGTGGTCTCGCCCTCCGCCGCGAGACCGGCGAGCACGAGCGCGATTCCCGACCGAAGGTCGTGCGCCGTCACCTCGGTGCCGCGCAGCGGCGTCGGGCCGTGCACGACCGCCCGGCTGCCCTCGACCTCGACGTTGGCCCCCATCTTGTTCAGCTCGCCCGCGAGCGCGAAGCGGCCGTCGAAGATGCGCTCGTGGATGTAGCTGGAGCCGTCCGCGAGGCAGGCCACGGTCATCAGCGGCGACTGCAGGTCGGTCGCGAAGCCGGGGTAGGTGTCGGTGATGACGTTGATCGGGCGCAGCGGGCGGTTGCGACGGACCTGGAGCACCGCGCCGTGGTTCTCGAACTCGACGCCCATCTGCTCCAGCTTCCACCGGACCACGCCGAGGTGCTCGAGGGAGGCGCCGACCAGGCTCACCTCGCCTCCGGTGATCGCCGCGGCCATCGCGAACACGCCCGCGTCGAGCCGGTCGGGCATGACCGTGTGCTCGACCGCGGTCAGCTCGTCCACGCCCTCGACCGTGATGAAGCCCGTGCCGCCGCCGCGGATGCGCGCGCCCATCCTGGTCAGCATCGTGATGACGTCGAGCACCTCGGGTTCGAGGGCCGCGTTCTCGATGACGGTCGTGCCCCGCGCCAGCGAGGCGGCCATGATCAGGTTCTCGGTGCCGGTGTGCGACGGGGTGTCGAGGTACAGGGGGGCGCCGATCAGGCCGCCGGCCTTGATGTGGATGACGGCCTCGCCCTCGTCCACCATCGCGCCCAGGCGCTTGTAGCCCAGGTAGTGGAAGTCGAGGTTGCGGCTGCCGAGGTTGCACCCGCCGATGCCCTCGATGATCGCCTCGCCGAGGCGGTGGAGCAGCGCGGGGACGAACAGCACCGATCCCCGGAACCGGCGGGCGATCTCCGCGGGCAGGACCGGGCTGGTCAGCTGGGAGGCGTCGATGACGAGCGTCCGCTCGCTCTCGTGGAACTCCACCTTCGCGCCCACGGCCTGGGCGAGCTCGACCGCCCGGCGCACGTCCTCGATGACGGGCACGTTGCGGAGCACCGTGCGGCCCTCGGCCGCGAGCAACGCCGCCCCGATCATGGGCAGTACGGCGTTCTTCGCGCCCTGGATGAAGGCGGTTCCACGCAGTACGTTGCCACCGCGCACGCGGTAACGGACCATGAATTCGACTCCTATTTCGGGGGAAGGGTGGGGGACTCCCGTCAGCCGGCAGCCGAGTCGTCGGCGAGGACGATCGGCCTAGAGTAGCCGCTGTCCCGGGAGTTTCGGGGAGGAACTACCCCCAGAACGCATGGGGGAACAGGTCACTTGAGACTACTTGCGTGACCTGTGTGATTCAGCCGCGGAAGCGCTCTCCGGTGAGCCGCTCGTACGCCTCGACGTAGCGGCTGCGGGTGCGCTCGACGATCTCGTCGGGCAGCGGCGGGGGAGCCTCGCCCGACGACCTGTCCCAGCCCGACTCGGGGGACAGCAGCCAGTCCCTGACGAACTGCTTGTCGAACGACGGCTGGGAGCGGCCCGGCTCCCACTGGTCCAGCGGCCAGAAGCGGGAGGAGTCGGGCGTCAGCACCTCGTCGCCCAGCGTCAGCACGCCGTCGGCGTCCCAGCCCAGCTCGATCTTCGTGTCGGCCAGGATGATGCCACGTTCCAAAGCGATCTCGGCGCCACGGCTGTAGACGTCGAGGGTGATCCGGCGCAGCCGCTCGGCCACGTCCTCGCCCACCTCCGCCGCGACCTCCTCGTACGTCATGGGCTCGTCGTGCTCGCCCATCGGGGCCTTGGACGACGGCGTGAAGATCGGCTCGGGCAGCCGGGACCCGTCGGTGAGCCCCTCCGGGAGCCGTACGCCGGAGACGACGCCCTCCCTGCGGTAGTCCACGAGCCCCGAGCCGGTGAGGTAGCCGCGGGCCACGCACTCCACCGGCACCATCCGCAGCCTGCGGCACAGCACTCCACGGCCGGCGAACTCCGCCGGGACGTCGGTCGAGACCACGTGGTTGGGGACGACGTCCTTGAGCTGCTCGAACCACCACAGCGACAGCCGGGTGAGGATCTCCCCCTTGTCGGGGATGCCGGGTTCGAGCACGTAGTCGAAGGCTGAGATGCGGTCGGACGCGACCATCAGCAGCAGCCCGTCGGGCGTCTCGTAGAGGTCGCGTACCTTGCCGGAGTGCAGGTGCTTCACCGTTCCATCTTCCCAGCTCTTCACCGCGACTTGAGCAGGGGGAGAGTGCGCAGCCGCGGGTGGATGTGATCGGCCACGAACGGGGGAACGACGGGGGAACGGGGCACTCCCGCCGTACGGAGGACCACCGGGCGCCGCCACGCGCGTTCCGCCTCACCGTCCTGCAGGCCGGAGATGGACCTGCTCGACCCGGGGCCTGGCGACCGTGGCCAGGCGACCTCCCTCCGCTGATCAGATGGTATGTCCGCGTACGAGTCGTGTACCGATCGTTACGCGGACATCACCGATCGTCAGGCGTCAGGAGGAGGCGGCGGCCAGGGCGATGTCGGAGCGGTGGTGGGAGCCGCGCAGCGTGATCTGCTCCAGCGCCTCGTAGGCACGCGCCCGCGCCTGCGCGACGTCCGCGCCCGTGCCGACCACGTTGAGCACCCGCCCGCCGCTCGACACGAGCCGGTTGTCCCCGTCGAGAACCGTGCCCGCGTGCAGCACGTACGCGCCCTCGGCCGTCACCGGAAGCCCCGCGATCGGGTCGCCCTTGACCGGGTCGGCCGGGTAGTTCTCGGCGGCGAGCACCACGGTCACGGCGGCCCCGTCGCGCCAGCGCAGCGGCGGGTGCCCGGCGAGCGTGCCGGTCGCGCACGCGAGCAGCAGCCCGCCGAGCGGGGTCTCCAGCCGGTCGAGCACGACCTGGGTCTCCGGGTCGCCGAACCGCGCGTTGAACTCGATCACCCGGGGGCCGGCCGAGGTCAGCGCCAGCCCGGCGTACAGCACTCCCGTGTACGGCATGCCGCGCCGCGCCATCTCGGCCACGGTCGGGCGCACGATCTCGGCCATCACCCGCTCGGACAGGTCCTCGGGCGCCCAGGGCAGCGGGGTGTAGGCCCCCATGCCGCCGGTGTTGGGGCCCTTGTCGCCGTCGTAGGCCCGCTTGAAGTCCTGGGCCGGCTGCAGCGCCACCGCGCTCGTCCCGTCGCACAGCGCGAACAGCGACACCTCGGGGCCGTCGAGGTACTCCTCGATGACGACCCGCTCGCACGCCCTGGCGTGCTCCAGGGCCTCCTCGCGGCTGTCGGTCACCACCACGCCCTTGCCCGCGGCCAGGCCGTCGTCCTTCACGACGTACGGCGCGCCGAACGCGTCGAGCGCCGCCGCGGCCTCCTCCTCCGTGGTGCAGGTGTACGCGCGCGCGGTCGGCACCCCGGCGGCGGTCATCACGTCCTTCGCGAAGGCCTTGGACCCCTCGATCCGCGCCGCCTCCGCCGACGGGCCGAAGCAGGGGATCCCGGCGGCCCTGACGGCGTCGGCGACGCCGGCGACCAGCGGCGCCTCGGGGCCGATCACGACGAGGCCGGCGCCCAGTCGCTCGGCGAGCGCCGTCACCGCCGCGCCGTCGGTCGGCGTGACCTGGTGCAGGGTGGCCACTTCCGCGATGCCGGCGTTGCCGGGGGCGCAGTGGACTTCTTCGACGGCGGGGTCGAGCCGCAGGGCCCGGCACAGAGCGTGCTCGCGACCCCCGGAACCGATGACAAGTACGCGCACCCGACCATTGTCGCAGTGGTCGGCGGCCTCCCGTTCTCGGGCGGGGGCGAGCGCCCGGGTGAAGGCGTCCCTTCATGGCCGAACCGCCCGAGCACGTCGACGGCATGGTCGAGGCGTACTCCGGCGGGATGAGGAGTCCCTATCCGTACGCCGGGGCGTCTTCCGCCGGCTGACGACGCCAAGCATGCTGACCTGCCCGTTTCGGGTGGGATACACACGGATGGCTAGTTTGTTCGGGCTGTTTTTGGCAAGAAGTGCATGATCGGTGGCACTTGACGCGGGTAACCTGGAACAGGTGTCCAACGGCCGTGTGGTAGGTTAGATAGGCTTCGCGCTGTCTCGTGGCGATTGGAGGTGGTCTGGGATGAATTCTGGTGATCCCGTCAGTACGTGCTCGCGCACGTACGTCGTGCGCATTCCCGACCACTCCGAAACTGAAGCCCGAGGGGCAGCTCACGCCTGTATGAAGGGGTGACATCACGTCGCGCGTAGAGCGTGTCGGCTCGGGCGGGAAGGGACCGCCATGCGCTCCTCTCTGCTCTTTCCCCGCATCAACAGGCACACCCGCGTCATGTCCACGCATCTCAGCGCCGCGCCGGTGAACGCGGATCCGGTCGTCCGCTGCGTGCCGCCGAGCAACTCCCTCGTCGAGTTCGGCGCGTACGTCGGCGGCGAGAAGATCGACGCCGACGGCATTCCCGAGGCCGTGCGCCTGGTCCGCGAGCACAACGAGGCCAACGAGGTGCCCGACGCGTACGTCTGGGTCGGTCTGCACGAGCCCGCCGCTCCCGAGGTCGAGTGGCTCGCCGACGTGTTCGGCCTGCACCCGCTCGCCGTCGAGGACGCCATCAAGGCCCACCAGCGGCCCAAGGTCGAGCGGTACGGCGACTCGCTGTTCGTGGTGCTCAAGACCGTCGCGTTCCTCGACCACGAGGTGTCGGCGGCGAGCAGCGAGATCATCGGCACCGGCGAGATCATGGTGTTCGTCGGGCCCGACTTCGTCGTCACCGTGCGGCACGGCCGGCACTGCCCGCTCGGCGACGTCCGCGAGAAGCTGGAGTCGAAGCCCAAGCTGATCGGCCGCGGCCCGACGGGCGTCCTGCACGCCATCGCCGACCACGTCGTGGACAAGTACCTGCAGGTCGCCGACCTCATGCAGGCCGAGCTCGAAGAGGTCGAGGCGGCCGTCTTCGCCGAGGTCAGCTCCCGCGACATCAACAGGATCTACCAGCTCAAGCGCGAGATGCTGGAGCTCAAGCGCGCCGTCGGACCGCTCCAGACCCCCTTCAACGCCCTTCCCCAGCGGCGCAGCATCCCCTCCGAGATGCGCGAGTACTTCCGCGACGTGGGCGACCACCTGTCCCGCGTGTGCGAGCAGGTCCAGTCGTCCAACGAGCTGTCCGACTCGATCCTCCAGGCCGCCCTGGCCCGCTCCAACGCCCTCGCCAACGAGGACATGCGCAAGATCTCCTCCTGGGTGGCGATCATCTCGGTCCCCACGATGATCGCCGGCATCTACGGGATGAACTTCGAGCACATGCCCGAGATCAAGTCCGTGTACGGATACCCCATCGTGATCGGCGTCATGGTCGTCGCCTGCACGCTCCTGCACCGCGCCTTCCGCCGCAACGGCTGGCTCTGACCCCACGTCTCTCCCCCCCGGGACGCCCGTCCCGCGCGTCCCGGGAGTATGGCTTTCGGTGTCGTCACCCGTACGCTTCATGACCGGAATCATGAGCAATCGGTCATTGCGATATGTCAGATGATGTTGTTAGGTGGGGGGAGCGGGCCGCTCGACACATCGACCGTTTCCACTCTCGCAGGAGCGTGTCATGACAGAGGCGACACCCCGGTTGGCGACCTTCCCCCTCGCTCGGGAACGTACCTTCGATCCGCCGGACGAACTGGCACGCCGCCGTGACGAGGCGCCGATCCAGCGGATGACGTACGCGGACGGGCACGAGGGCTGGCTGGTGACGGGGTACGCGGAGTCGCGGGCCATTCTGGCCGACAACCGCTTCAGCACCCGCACCGAACTGCTGCACTCGCCGATCCCCCAGCGCGGGGAGTTCCGCAGTGAGCCGCTGACGCCGGGGTTCTTCCTCCGGATGGATCCCCCCGAGCACACCCGATACCGGCGTCTGCTGACCGGGCAGTTCACCGTACGGCGGATGAAGCAGCTCGAACCGAGGATCCAGGAGATCACCGAGAGCCGCCTCGACGCCATGGAACGCGAGGGCGCCCCCGCCGACCTCGTCGAGTCCTTCGCGTTGCCCATCCCCTCGCTGGTGATCTGCGAACTGCTCGGCGTGCCGTACGAGGACCGGGAGAAGTTCCAGCGCGACTCGGCGGTGCTGGTGAACCTGGAATCGTCCATGGAGGACATCCGGGCGGCGATCAAGGACCTGCTCGCCTACCTGCACGGCCTGGTCACCATGAAGGCGAAGGAGCCCACCGACGACATACTGAGCGGCCTGGCCGCGGGCGGAGAGCTGACGACCGAGGAGATCGGCGGCGTAGGGCTGCTGCTGCTCATCGCGGGTCATGAGACGACCGCGAACATGCTGGGCCTCGGCACCTTCGCGCTGCTGACGAACCCGGAGCAGCTCGCCGCCGTGCGGGACGACCCGGCCGCCGTCGAGAACGCGGTGGAGGAACTGCTGCGCTACCTCAGCATCGTGCACATCGGGCCGACCCGTACGGCCCTGGAGGACGTGGAGGTCGGCGGCACCCTGATCAGGGCCGGCGAGTCGGTGACGCTGTCCATCGGGGCGGCGAACCGGGATCCCGAACGGTTCGAGGGCGGCGACGCCCTCGACGTGACCCGGCCGGCGCACGGGCATCTCAGCTTCGGGCACGGCGTCCACCAGTGCCTGGGCCAGCAGCTCGCCCGCATCGAGATGCGCATCGCCTTCCCCGCCCTGCTGCGCCGCTTCCCGAACCTGCGCCTGGCCGTACCGGCGCGGGAGGTGCCGCTGCGGTCCAATATGGCGATATACGGTGTGCACCGACTGCCGGTGCTCTGGTGAGGGAAGTAGCTGGGGGAACGATGAAGATCAAGGCGGACACCGGACGGTGCATCGGTGCGGGGATGTGCGTGCTCACGCTGCCCCAGGTGTTCGACCAGAGCGAGGACGACGGGACGGTCGTGGTGCTCGACGCCGAGCCTCCGGCCGACCTCGCACCCGCCGTGAAGAGGGCCGTGCAGCTCTGCCCGTCGGGCGCGCTGTCCGTGGAGGAGTGAATCCGTACGGACCGTGACGATGGCACGCTGGGCCGGGTGACGCTCAGCTAGTTGACGGGTACGGTCCGATGGGCTTGGCTGGTAATCGGCTGTGCAAGCCGTTCTTGTGGGTGACCCTGGAGCCCCGCCCGGTGGTTGAGGAAACCGCCTTCGGGTGGGGCTCTTCCCTTGTCCGAGAGGTCAGGCGCCCACCGGGCGGAGCGGGGTCACGGGGTCGGGCAGCGGCAGGCCGCGGGCCTTCCAGAGGCGGCGCATGCGGTCGGGGTAGTCGGTGACGATGCCGGCCACGCCCATGTCGATCAGCCGGGCGGCCTCGTCGGGGTCGTTGACCGTCCACACCACGACCGGCAGGCCCTGCCGGGCCGCCCCGGCCATCAGCGCCTCGTCGACGAGCACGCGGTCGGGGGAGAGCGTGGTCGCCCCCACCGCCGCGGCCGCCGCCGCGAGGTCGCCGCCGACCTCGCCGAGGCGGATGCCGTTCATCCAGGCGGGCGTCATCGTGTCGCGCTCGACCAGGGCGTACCGCCGCTCGACCAGCGGCCTGGCGATCTCCAGGACGCGCCAGTCGAAGCTGAGCAGGGCCGCCCTCGACAGCCGGTCGTGCCGGTCGAGCTCGTCGACGACCTCCTCCACGAAGCGGCGCGGGTCGGCGCACAGGTCGGGCCGGGTGGGATCGGACTTCAGCTCGACGTGGAGGCGCACGTGGTCGGCGCCGAGGGCGCCGATCAGGCCGAGCACCGCCCCGAGCGTCGGCATCCGGGTGTCCGGCAAGGGCACCTGCGTGAGCGCGAAGCGGTCGTCCGGCCGCTCGGGCAGCCGTACGCCGACGTCGAGGGTGCGCAGCTGCGGCAGCGTGAGCGCGATGATCGGCTTGCCGACGTAGGGGAACATCTCGTCCCCCGGAACGGCCATGCCCGTGTCGGCGCTGGTCACCGCGGACACGTGTAGGTCGTGGGTGAGCACGAGCTGCCCGTCCGCGGACATGGCGACGTCGAACTCGAGTGCGTCGACCCCCAGCTCCAGCGCGAAGGCCAGGCCGGGCAGGGTGTTCTCGGGCCTCAGGCCCCGCGCTCCACGGTGCCCGTGCAGCTCAACGTTTCCATGCACAGCGGCGTACCCTACCGCCTCGCCCGTCCGCGGCCCGGAACCCTCCGGTTCCGGGCGCGTACGCCACCAATCATCAGATAAGGGAGCGAATCTGAATAGTCTGCGTGCGGCCCGGGCCGACGCCGATGGCCGAGATCGGGGCGCCGCTCATCTCCTCCAGCGCCCTGACGTACGCCTGGGCGTTCGGCGGCAGGTCCTCGAACGTCTTGGCGCTGGTGATGTCCTCCTGCCAGCCCGGCAGCTCCTCGTAGATCGGAGTGGCGTGGTGGAAGTCGGTCTGCGTCATGGGGATCTCGTCGTGGCGGACGCCGTCGACCTCGTACGCCACGCAGACCGGGATCCGCTCCAGCCCGGACAGCACGTCGAGCTTGGTCAGGAAGAAGTCGGTCACGCCGTTGATCCGGGTGGCGTACCGCGCGATGACCGCGTCGAACCAGCCGCAGCGGCGGTTGCGGCCGGTGGTCACGCCGTACTCGCCGCCGGTCCGGCGCAGCCAGTCGCCCTGCTCGTCCAGCAGCTCCGTCGGGAACGGCCCGGAGCCCACGCGCGTGGTGTACGCCTTGAGGATGCCGATGATCCTGGTCAGGCGGGTCGGCGGGATGCCCGAGCCGGCACAGGCGCCGCCCGAGGTGGGGGAGCTGGAGGTCACGAAGGGATAGGTGCCGTGGTCGATGTCGAGCAGCGTGCCCTGGCCGCCCTCGAGCAGCACGACCTTGTCCTGGTCGAGCGCCTGCGAGAGCACGAGCGAGGTGTCGGCGATGTGGGGGCGCAGCCGCTCGGCGTAGCCGAGGTACTCCTCCAGCACCTTCGCCGGGTCGAGCCCCCGGCGGTTGTAGATCTTGGTGAGGATCTGGTTCTTCTCGCCCACCGCGGCCTCGATCTTCTTGCCGAGGATGCCGGGGTCGAGCAGGTCCTGGACCCGGATGCCCATGCGGTAGATCTTGTCGCCGTACGCCGGGCCGATGCCGCGGCCGGTCGTGCCGATCTTGGCCTTGCCGAGGAAACGCTCGCTGACCTTGTCGATGGCCTTGTGCTGGGGCATGATCAGGTGCGCGTTCGCCGAGATCAGCAGCCGGTCGCAGGAGATGCCCCGCTCGGCCAGCCCGTCGATCTCGCTGAGCAGCACGCCCGGGTCGACGACCACGCCGTTGCCGATCACCGGCACCACGTCGGGCGACAGCACACCCGTCGGCAGCAGGTGCAACGCGTACTTCTGGTCGCCGATGACGACGGTGTGGCCCGCGTTGTTGCCGCCCTGGTAACGAACGACGTAGTCGACGTCACCACCCAGCAGGTCGGTGGCCTTCCCCTTGCCCTCATCGCCCCACTGGGCGCCAACGAGAACGACAGCCGGCATGGTCTAACTCCCGCACCAAGACGAAAGCCCCTGACGCAAGCGCGGCAGGGGCCTCTTGCACACAGAGACTACCTGAGGGGCATGCCGACGGTGAACGGAGTCTTAAGTCGCGAGACAGGCCCGGCCGTTCCGCGTACGGCCCCGTTCAGGCAGTTCGTCCAGGAGTTCGTGCGGGAGCTCGTGCGGGAGCTCGTTCAGGAGTTCGCGGTGAGCGCCTCCGCGGCGGCCTGACTGCTGTCGCGCAGGAACTGGGCGCAGCGCTCGGCCTCGTCCTTCTCGCCGATCGCCTGGGCCGCCCGGGCGAGGGCGTTCAGGCAGCGCAGGAACCCCTGGTTCGGCTCGTGCTCCCACGGGATCGGCCCGTGCCCCTTCCAACCCGCCCGGCGCAGCTGGTCGAGACCCCGGTGGTAACCGGTGCGCGCGAACGCGTACGAGGTGACGGCGTGACCCGCGGCGAAGTAGTCGTCGGCGAGAGCGGCCCAGGCCGCCGAGTAGGCGGGGAAGCGGGCCGCCACGTCTGCCGCCTTGGCGCCCGACTCGAGCATCTGCCGCGCCTCGGGGGTGTCGGGCAGCAAGGTGGGCGGCGGGCCGGCAAGGAGGTTCTCGTGCGATTCCATTTGATCAGAGTAATTTACCTGTCTGCGGACCGCTCCCTTGCAGCCGTCCTTTTGTTTTCGACGGGCAGGGCTCGTCTGTCGCCGACCCCGGTTGGGGGAAGCGAGAAGCCGCTTCCCGGCCGTCTTACCTGCTGTCGGCGGTCCAGGCATGGGCCGCCCGGCGGGAGTCCGAAGATCGATACAAGATCGATCTGCCGGTTCCCGCCGGGCCCGTTCCCTTACTTGATCTTGGTGCCCGCGGACTTGAGCTGCTGGCACGCCTCGGCCACGCGCGCGGCCATGCCGGCCTCGGCCGCCTTGCCGTACGCGCGCGGGTCGTAGGCCTTCTTGTTGCCGACCTCGCCGTCGACCTTCAGCACGCCGTCGTAGTTGCGGAACACGTGGTCCACGATCGGGCGGGTGAAGGCGTACTGCGTGTCGGTGTCGATGTTCATCTTCACCACGCCGTACGAGATCGACTCGTGGATCTCCTCCAGGGCGGAGCCGGAGCCGCCGTGGAAGACCAGCGAGAACGGCTTCTCCTTGCCGTACTTGGCGCCGACGGCGTCCTGGATCTCCTTGAGCACGCTCGGGCGCAGCTTGACGTGGCCCGGCTTGTACACGCCGTGCACGTTGCCGAAGGTGGCGGCCACGATGTAGCGGCCACGCTCGCCCAGGCCGAGGGTCTCGGCGACGGCCAGCGCGTCCTCCGGCGTCGTGTAGAGCTTCTCGTTGATCTCGCCGACGATGCCGTCCTCCTCGCCGCCGACCACGCCGATCTCGATCTCGAGGACGACCTTGGCGGCGGCGGTCTTGTCGAGCAGCTCGCTGGCGATCTGGAGGTTCTCGTCCAGCGGCACGGCGGAGCCGTCCCACATGTGCGACTGGAACAGCGGGTCCTGGCCGCGCGCGACGCGCTCGGCGGAGATCTCCAGCAGCGGGCGGACGAACGAGCCGAGCTTGTCCTTCGGGCAGTGGTCGGTGTGCAGCGCCACCGTCACCGGGTACTTCTCGGCGACCACACGGGCGAACTCGGCGAACGCCACCGACCCGGTGACCATGTCCTTCACGGTGGTGCCGGAGAGGAACTCCGCGCCACCGGTCGACACCTGGATGATCCCGTCACTTTCCGCCTCCGCGAAGCCGCGCAGCGCGGCGTGCAGGGTCTGCGACGAGGTCACGTTGATCGCCGGGTACGCGAAGCCGCCCGCTTTGGCGCGGTCGAGCATCTCGGCGTAGACCTCTGGAGTCGCGATAGGCATGCGAAGTCATCTCCTTCTGACGGTATGCGGCGTGGCAAGTATCCCGAAGGCCGGGCCGATCGGGAAAGCCGGGTATGTGGGGCGCCGGGAAAGCCGCGGTCATTCCGCGATTCACGGTTTTCCACAGCTCTGCCGCTTCTCAGTCTCATCTCATCTGGGACAGGTAGGCTCGCCCCGTGGACGTGCTCTTGGACCTTCTTGACCCGAAGTGGTGGCTGAGCATGCTCGGCGCCTTCGCGACGATCGGCGTCATCGCCATCGTATTCGCCGAGACGGGGCTGCTCGTCGGGTTCTTCCTGCCCGGTGACTCGCTGTTGGTGACCGCTGGAATTTTCAGCACCGCCGCCGCCGCGCAGGGATTCGGGATCGCGCCTCTGTCACTGCCCACCCTGCTGATCGGCGCGCCGCTGGCGGCGATCGCGGGGGCGCAGTTGGGCCACTTCCTGGGGGCGAAGGTCGGCAGGAGGATGTTCGACAAGCCTGACTCCCGGCTGTTCAAGAGGGAGCACGTCGAGAAGGCGGAGTACTACTTCGAGAAGTTCGGTCCCGCGAAGGCCGTGGTCGCCGCGCGGTTCATGCCGATCGTCCGCACCTTCATGAACCCGGTGGCCGGCGTGCTGGAGATGGACGCGCGCCGCTTCTTCGTCTGGAACGTCCTCGGCGGTGTCGTCTGGGTCGAGGCCCTGCTGCTGCTCGGGTACTTCCTCGGCAGCAAGGTCGAGGGCATCGACAAGTACATCCTTCCCGGGGTCTTCGTCATCATCCTCCTGTCGGTGATCCCGATCGTGCGCGAGGTCATGAAGAACCGCCGGGCCGCCGCCGCGGTCCCCAAGGGCCGCCACCACGCCCCCCGGTAGACACCCTCGGTAGTGGACGCCCGCCGGTGCGGCGCCTCATGACGGCTGTCCGGTGGTCTGATCGTGCCGTGGCACAACCCACGTTCCGCGGCGACGCGGCCGGGAGCGCGGGCCGGCCCGCGAGCCGCACGGAGGGCAGACCGGGGATGCGTCGGGAGATGGCGGATGACCTGCGGGAAAGTGCAACCGCACAAGAAGTGACCGGTCAGTACTGAGATATGCCTCACACCCGCTACTCTCCCGATTGTGGGACGCCACAGGTCTGATCCCCTCGGCATCGCCAGGCTGGCGCTGGTCGGCCTGGCGGTCGTGCTGCTGCTCGCCGTCATCGTGGTCGGCGCGAGAGCGCTGCTGTCCACGTTCGGCTCGGAGGAGCCCGCCGTCGGCGCGTCCTCCACCCCGTCGGCGCGGCCATCCGCGGCGCCCTCCACGCCCCGCGTGCCCACCGTCCGCGTGCTCTGCCAGGCCGACCGGTGTCCCGTGTTCGTCCGGGTGCCCGGCGGCGACGTGCTCATCGACCGGGAGCTGGCCCGGGGCGAGCAGGCGTCCTACTTCCAGCCCGAACTCGACGTCGTCCTCGACGACGCGAGCACGGTCGAGGTCTTCGAGAACGGCACCGCCAGGTCCCCCGGGCCGCCCGGCGAGCGGCAGGCGTTCAGTGTGAAGCGGCCGGCGCAGTAGGACGGGGACCAGAAGTGGCCGTCCCACAGATACTTGCGTACATGGGGCCCGTACTCCTTGCGCAATAGCCGGGCCGAGACACCCTTGAGGCTGTTGACCGGGGTGGACAGGGCGACCTTGGGAGGATAGCGGACCAGCAGGTGGACGTGGTCGTGTTCGTCGGTGAACCCGACCAGCTCGGCGCCGAAACTGTCGCACACCTCGATCAAGGTTTCTTCGCAGCGGCGCAGGAGTTCGCCGGTGAACACACCCCGCCGGTACTTGGGTGTGAAGACCAAATGCGCGTGCAGCGTGGAGACGACGTTGCGTCCTCGTCGGATATCGAGGCGGATTCCCATCGCGGCGACATAGATCGATTGGTAATTTGTTCGAATGTGAGACTGGTAGTGCAGGTGAGACTCCTGCCGACCCGCGAGCAGGCGGCGGCGCTGGAATTCACCCTGCGCGCGGTCAATGAGGCCGCCAACCACGTCTCACGGGTGGCCTTCATCACCGGGACCCGGCGCGAGTACGCGCTGCGCAGGCACACCTACCGCGAGCTGAAGGCACGCGGGCTGGGGGCGCAGGCCGCCCAGCATGTGATCAAGAAGGTCGCCGATGCCTACACCACCCTGCATGCCAACATCCGCAACGGTAACCTTGGCCCCCAAGGATCGGCACGCCGTGCCCGCGCCACTTCCAAACCGATCACCTTCCGCGCCGATGCCGCGCAGCCCTTCGATGACCGGTGCCTGTCGTGGCGGATCGATGCTCGTACGGTGTCGATCTGGACGACGGCGGGAAGGGTGCGCGATGTTGCCTTCACCGCATCTGCCGAACAGCTCACGATGCTGGCCGCCTATCGCAAAGGCGAATCGGATCTGGTGTGCCGGGACGGGATGTGGTTTCTGATCGCCACCTGCGATGTCCCCGACCGGCCCATCGCCGTCCCGGACGCCTTTGTGGGCGTGGATTTGGGAATCGCCAACATCGCGACCACCAGCGACGGGGTCCGGCACAGTGGCAAGGGCCTGAACGCCCACCGCCACCGGCAGCGCCGGCTACGCCGCCGGTTGCAGGCCAAGGCCACCAAGTCCGCCAAACGGCTGCTGAAAAGGCGCCGCCGCAAGGAGGCGCGGTTCGCCGCGAACACCAACCACGCCATCGCCAAGCAGATCGTGACCGAGGCAGAACGCACCGGACGCGGCATCGCCCTGGAAGACCTGGGCGGTATCCGTGAGCGGGTACGGCTCCGCAAGCCCCAGCGGGTCGCGCTGCATTCGTGGAGCTTCCACCAATTGGGGAGCTTCATCGCCTACAAGGCGGCCCGTGCCGGAGTCGCCGTGATCCACGTGGATCCGGCCTATACCTCCCAGACCTGCTCCTCATGTGGGTACGTGGACAAAAGGAACCGGCCCGACCAGGAAACCTTCGCCTGCACGTCGTGCGGCTTCGCTGAGCACGCCGACGTCAACGCAGCCCGCAACATCGCCGCGCGCGGTGTCGCGGGCTGGGCAGTGAGTCACGCTGCCGACGACGCGGCCCGAACCGTCGAATCCACCGACGGCGAGGAGCTGCAAGCTCGGTCGTTCACGGCCGAGAAGCTGACTGTGAAGCGATCCCCAGATCAGTGAGCGAGTAGGCGGAGCGGTACGGCACGCCGGTGGCGGCCAGCGCCTCGTCGCCACCCCGGTGCACGATCGTCGCGATGCCCACGACCTGCGCACCGGCCTCGCGCAACGCCTCCACGGCGGTGAGCACCGACCCGCCTGTCGTCGTGGTGTCCTCCACCGCGAGCACCCGGCGTCCGGCGACGTCCGGACCCTCGATCCTGCGCTGCAGGCCGTGGGCCTTGCCCGCCTTGCGCACCACGAACGCGTCGAGCGTGCGCCCACGGGCCGCCGCGGCGTGCAGCATCGCCGTCGCCACCGGGTCGGCGCCCAGCGTGAGACCGCCGACCGCCTCGTAGTCCAGGTCCTCGGTGAGGTCCAGCATCACGCGGCCCACCAGCGGCGCCGCCACGCCGTCCAGGGTGATGCGGCGCAGGTCCACGTACCAGTCGGCCTCCTTGCCGGAGGACAGCACCACCCGCCCGTGCACGATGCCCTTGTTCTTGATCTCGTCCAGCAGTCTCTCGCGGTCACTCATGAGGCTCAGCGTACGGCCGGTCCCGGCGTGCGGGCCGTACGGGCCCGGTGGCCGGATGTGGCGTGCGAAGACTACTGAGAGTAAAGAGGCTCCAGCGGTTTAGCCAGGACATGCACTGCGGAATGTATCGCGGTGCAACTCATCGTAATCGCGAGGTCGCAATGCGTAGAGAAGTCCGGCATACCGACATGGAACTGCTTGAGGCCGTGCGGGGAGGCGACACGGCGGCCTTCGGGACGCTCTACCGGCGACACTCGGCCGCCGCGCGGTCTCTGGCCCGGCAGGTGGTGCAGAGCGAGGACGCCGTCGAGGACCTCCTCGTCGAGACCTTCGCGAGAGTCCTGGAGGTGGTGCGGCGGGGTGGCGGCCCCGCCTCCGCGTTCCGTCCCTATCTCCTCGCGTCGGTGCGCCGCTACGCCGCCGCCGGGGTGGTCGATCTGGCCGACGGCGACTCCCTCTACGTGGACCCCGAACTCGCGGGGCTGGAGCGCTCGCCGCTCGCCCGGGCGTACCGCTCGCTGCCGGAGCGGTGGCGCATGCTGCTGTGGCACATGGAGATCGAGGACGGCAGGCCCGCCGAGGCGGGGCCGCTGCTCGGCCTGTCGGGCAGGGGCGCGGCCTATCTCGCCCGGAGGGCCCGTCAGGGCCTGCGGGAGGCCTACCTGCGGCTGCACCTGGAGAACGGCCCTCGCGCCGAGTGCCGGCCGATCCTGTCCCTGATCATTCGTTACGTCGAGAACGGTCTGCCCAAGCAGGAGGCCGGCGCGGTCGACGCCCACGTGGCCGAGTGCATCGACTGCCGGTCGGTCTTCCTCCAGATGGTCGATCTCACGCAGGAACTGCGGGCCGTCGTCGGTCAGCTCGTCGCCGGGCCGGCCGTGGACGACTACCTCGCCGACCTCGCCGCGGCGACCACCACGGGCTCGCGGTCGTACGGCGGCGGCATGACGAGCGGGCGCGGACCGAAAGGCCGGCTGGGCGGCAGGCTGGGCGGCAGGGTGGGCGGCAGGGCGCGGGCGCGGCTGGATGCCGTTCGCCATCACATGGAGGCGTTGACGAGCCGCGCGGACCGCCGCGTGAGGGGGGCCGTCGGGGCCGCACGGGGCGGGACGGGCCCGGCAGGGCCTGCGCGCGAACGGGCGGACGCGCTGCTCCGCGGGGCGTACGGCCGGGCGCGGACGACGACCCGGCGCGCCTGCGCGAAGGCGGGTGCGGTGCCCCGGGCGGTGTACGTCCGCACGCGGGGGACGATCCGGCGCGCGTGCGCGAAGGCGGGCGCGGTGTCGCGGGCGGCGTTCGCCCGTACGCGGGCGGCGCTGGCGCGGCTGTCCGCACTGGTGCGGAGTGTGCCCACGCCGCATCGTGCGGTGCTGGGAGGCGTCGCCGTGGCCGGCCTCGCGACGGCCGCCTTCCTGCTCGTCGCGCAGCCGACGGGCATGCTTCACACGGGCGGCTCAGGAGGCCAGGGCGGGACGCGGGCTCTGGACCCTCCGCAACCCGGGGTCAGCGCCGCCTCGCGTTCGCGGACCGCCACCGGTCACGCGGGACCGGCGGAAAGCCCGTCGCCGTACGATCCGCCGAGGCACAGCGCCCAGACGCCCGGGACAGCCGTGAGCGTCCCGACGCCGGGGACCACGAAGGACTCGGCGGCCGGGAGCGGTGCCGACGCGCCGAGCGCGGGCATCGCGCTCGGCATGCCCGAGATCACCGGCAGGGTCGCGCCCGGTGCGGACCGGCAGGCCCCGCGGGAAGAAGCCACGGCGCGGGAGGCCCCGGGACCGCTGCCCGCTTCCGGCCGGACGGGCGAGGACCACCCGGCCCCACGTCACGGCGACGGACGAGCGGCGGCATCCGGCACCCAAGGCCGCGCAGGCGGACAGCACACGGTTGCCGGCCGGGAGAGTGACCGTGCAAGGGGCGCCGGGCAGGACAGCGGGAGGCAGGCGAGCAGGCGTCCGGTGAGCGAGCCGGATACGACCACCGTCCTCGCCGGCCGGGATCAGGACTCCGGCCACGCGGACGCCTCACAGGGCTCGGCCCCCGAGCGGCAACGGGTGCGAGGCCGACTCTCCCGGCGCCCCTACCAGGACCATCGCGCCCAGGCCCACGCCCAGGAAAGCGCCGAGGAACGCGCCCAGACCCGCGCTCAGGCCCACGCCCAGGAACGCGCCGAGGCCCACGCCCAGGACAGCGCTCAAGGCAGGGCTCAGGGCAGTAGTGCCCAGGCTCGCGCGCAGGCCGGGACACGGCAGGCGCAGGGGCGGGCCCGTGACCGGCACGAGCCAGGCGCCCCCCGGCCGGTCGGTGACCGCACCCCACGTGTGCGGCCGGGCGAGGCGCAGGGGCGCCCGGGGGCCGAGGAGCGCGGCCGTGAGGCCCGTGAGCACGCCCGATCGGGCCAGGGCGACGAATCGGGCCAGGGCGACGCCGGGGCCCGGAAGGCCGTGGGGAGCGGGAGGAAGGCGAAGGAGGCGCTCGTCGCCGCCGTCGACCCGCTCGGCGCCCTGCTGCGCGGCCAGTCCGGGCTCGTCGCCGTACGGCTGCGCAACGCGGGCGACGCGGCCACCGGAGAAGTCGCCGCGACGGTGACCCTCCCGCCCGGCGTCCGCTACGTGGATCAGGACGAGCACGGAGGCCGGGGCCGCGCGGCGGGCGGAGGTACGCGAAAGGGCCACGAGGCGAAGCCCGATGTCGTGGGGCAGAGCGGTGCCGTGCAGGAGGACGGTGAGGCGGGCGGCGGCGCCGGTCAGGGGCGTGCGGCGGGCGGGCGCGCGGACCGCGCACCGACGGGGAGCGGCGCGGGCGACGGCTGGTCGTGCGAGGCGCCGGGCCGCCTGGTGCCGGGCCGCCTGGTGCCGGGCCGAGTGGTGCGGTGCGTCCGGGGACCGCTCGCCGCCGGTGAGGTGACGGCGATCTTCCTGAAGGTGGCCGTGGCCGCGGACGCGCCCGCGGGACGGCCCTTCACGGTACGGGTGCGGTCGGGGCGGCTGGAGACCAGCGCCGAATCGACCGTGGGGGTGCGCGCCTCGGGCGCCGCGGCGCGCTTCGCCGCGGACGGCCGCCTCGTCGCCCGGGTCGTCGGCAACGCGCTCGTGAGCTCCGCCGCGCCGGCCGCCCCCTGCGGAGCCGCGGTGGCCGGCCGGGGCCGGGGCTCGGGCGTGAGCGTGCCGGTCGACCTCGACAGGGACCCCTCGACGCGTACGTCCAGCTGCGCCGATCTCGACCTGCCTGCCGGAGGCGAGGTGCTGTGGGCGGGTCTCTACTGGTCCGGCGGCGGCCGGAGGGCGGTTCCCGCGGATGACATCCGGGTGCGCGCTCCGGGGATGCCGGGATACACGACGCTGCACGCCGCCGAGGTCGCCCGGCGGAATCTGCCCACGGGGTCCGGTTATCAGGCGTTCGCCGACGTGACATCTCTCGTCCGTACGGCGGGCGGGGGCCGCTGGTGGGTCGCGGGCGCCCCGGCGCCCACGGGAACGGTCCGGCACGCCGCCTGGGGCCTGGTGGTGATGGCCGCGGACCCGCGGCAGCCGTACACGCGGGCCCTGGTCCTGGACGCCGCGGCGGTCGTCGGGAGCGAGGAGAAGGCCCTGCGGCTCCCTCTCGACGGCCTCGCCCCGGACGGCGCGCCCGCGCGGATCGACCTGATGGTGTGGAACGGCGAGGGGGTCAGGGCGGGGGTCGTCACGATGAGTGATCGGGTTCGCGGCGGCCGGGACGACCGGTCGCGGACGGATGCCCTGGGCCGGGAAGACTCCGGAGGCGTCGCGGTCGACACGCTCCACGCCCTCCTGGGACCCCGCCCCGCACTCCAGCTCGCCACCCGGCGTGACCCCGTCTTCTTCGGCGTCGCTGTCGTGAGCGCAAGAACGTGGTCGTGACATCCTCCTCTCGCCGAAGGGAGGGGAGTCCAACCGTCGGCGGTTGGTCTTCCTGACTTCACCGCCGGTCGCCCGCCCGGAAGGATTCTCGTTGCGGTCTTACACCAGCTCCGCGGGCTTTTCGCCTCTGCGCCAGCTCGGCGGCGACCCCACGACCAGTAGTTCCCGCCCGTACCCGGCCGATTTGTCCTCCGGCATCGCTCGCATTCGTCCCCAGGACGGACGGATCGCCGACCGGCGGCGGGACTTCCCACACAAGCTGACCACTCGACGTGGCGAGGTC
This sequence comes from Microbispora sp. NPDC046933, assembly GCF_040644635.1. NCBI lineage: Bacteria > Bacillati > Actinomycetota > Actinomycetes > Streptosporangiales > Streptosporangiaceae > Microbispora > Microbispora sp. NPDC046933. Next base: position 149,129 of record NZ_JBEYWW010000002.1, read on the forward strand.
TTCGCTCACGACGGTGAACGCGGCCGAGGACTCCGCGTAGGAAACGCGGCTCCCGGTGTGCCGGATCCCCTCGCAGGTTTTCCATAACAAATTGGTGGGAGGCGATACCTGGACAAACTGGTACGGTCGGCGTGAACGCTTCCGGTCCCAGGGTCGTGGGCGTCCCGATCCCCCACCAGGCGGGCGAGGGCTGAATCGCCGGGAATCACCCTCGCGGGAAGACACGCTTGACTACCCTGAGAGAGCCACGTAGGAAGGGCGGTGTCGCGTGGATCGCTGCGCGCTGTTCGTTGACGCCGGCTACTTGCTGGCAGACGGCGCGATGGCCGTCCATGGGACCCGCCATCGCGAGGCCGTCTCCTGGGACTATCCGGGCCTGCTGCAGTTCCTGACGAAGCTGTCACGAGAGCGGACGGGCCTGCCGCTCCTACGCTGCTACTGGTACGAGGCGACCGTCGAGGGCCGCCGTACGCCGGAGCACGACGTGCTGGCGGACATCCCCGGGCTCAAGCTCCGCCTCGGCCGGATCCGGCCGGGCCGGCGGGAGGGCGTGGACGCCCAGGTCCACCGCGATCTCATGACTCTGGCGCGCAACAACGCGGTCTGCGACGCGGTCGTGGTCAGCGGCGACGAGGACCTCACCCAGGTGGTGAGCGACGCGCAGGACCTCGGCATCCGCGTGACCGTCATGCAGATCGCCACCGACGGCGCCTGGTCCTCGGCGCGCACCCTGCGGCAGGAGTGCGACGACCTCGTCGAGATCGGGAGCGGCCATCTCCGGCCGTACGTCACGATGCTCACCGGGGCGGACCCGGGCCCGGGCCTCGGCAACGGCCAGTCCCACGGCAACGGCCTCGTCCCCCACGGAAACGGTTCGCTGTCTAACGGGACCCACCTCAACGGCTCCCCACAGAACGGGACAGCGCCGAACGGGACACCCCAGAACGGGACGCTGCAGAACGGGACGTTGCAGAACGGAACCCAGCCGCAGGGGAGCCACTCCGCCGGCCTTCAGGGCGGGGCGACCCCGGTGACGGGATCGCACGGCGCCCCGTCACAGAGCGCGTCCCACGACCTGGATGCCACCGGCGCGGCGTCGAACGCCACCCAGCCGCACACTATGGGAACGCAGGGCACGGGACCCCACAGCGGCGGATCGCACAGCACAGGCACCCACGGAAGCGGCTCGCACGGCACGGGCGCACACAGCGGCGGCCGGTCCTCCGCCGCCCACGCGCGCCCGGCCCTTCCCGCGCAGCCGTCCCCGCCGGCCTACAACGGCTACTCTCCGGAATCCCAGCAGCCGCCCGGCCAGCCGTCCCAGCAGCAGCGCCAGGCGCAACCGCCCGTGAGCACTCCGCTGCCGGCTCCACCGGCCTCCACCCCGCCGGCGCCACCGTCGCCGCCCTCGGGAACCCAGACGCCGCCGAGCAGCCCGGCGCAGAGCCAGTACGGCTCCGGCCCCGCCGGCTACTCGCCCTCCCAACTGGGGCCGTACACGGGCCCGCAGCCCGCGCCGGTGCCGGTCCAGACGGGAGGCACCACGACGCTCGCCGAGGCGGTGAAGGCGGCGCACAAGGAGGGCCACGACTTCGGCGAGTCGGTCGCCAGGGACGCCCCCGCGCTGTGGCTGGAGGCCGTGCTCGCCCGCAAGCCCCGGATGCCGTCCGACCTCGAGGCCCGCCTGCTGCAGGGGTCCTCGCTGCCGATCGACTTCCTGCTGCACGACGAGGTCCGGCACGCCCTGCGCCGCGGCTTCTGGGACGCCCTGGAACGCGCCCGCCGCTGACCCGGCCGGCCGCGGGCGAGCCGGGCGCGTACGCTCAGCCGAGGGCGTCGAAGCCGGCTCGTAGGTGGGCCACACGCTCGCCCAACTCGGCGACCGCGCCGTTCAGGGGCGCGTCACCGGACTTGTCCGACAGTTCCCGCACCCGCCGTAGCTCGTCCTCCACGGCGGTGACCCGGCCGGACAGTTCGGCCAGCACGGAGGTGTGGTCGCCGCCGCCCGGCAGCTCGTTCGACAGGCGTTCACGCAGCAGCGCCGCCTGCTCGGTGAGCCGCCGGTTCATCGTGTAGAGCTCCACGAACACGGCGACCTTGGCGCGCAGCACCCAGGGATCGAACGGTTTGGTGAGGTAGTCCACCGCCCCTGCGGCGTACCCCCGGAAGGCGTAGTCGGGGGCGCTGTCGACCACGGTCAGGAAGATGATCGGGATGTTCCTGGTGCGCTCTCTCCGTTTGATGTGCGCGGCGGTCTCGAAGCCGTCCATGCCCGGCATGCGCACGTCGAGCAGGATCAGAGCGAAGTCGGTCGACAGGAGGGCCTTCAGCGCCTCCTCGCCGGACCGGGCCCGTACGGGCACGACGTCCAGCGAGCTGAGGATCGCCTCCAGGGCGATCAGGTTCTCCTCGCGGTCGTCGACGAGCAGGACCCTGGCACGGTCAGCCATCGATCACGCCTCCTGGGAGTCTCGGGACTCTCGGGACGGCACGCCCCTCGTTCGTTCTGTGCCCCCGTTGCGGCCGCGCATGAGCCATCCGCGCAGCCGTTCCAGCAGCCGGTCGACGTCGACGGGCTTGGGCACGTAGTCGGAGGCGCCCGACGCGATGCTCTTCTCGCGGTCTCCCCGCATGACCTTCGCCGTCAACGCGATGATCGGCAGGTCGGCGAACTGCGGCATCGTGCGGATCGCCGAGGTCGTGGCCCAGCCGTCCATCTCGGGCATCATGATGTCCATCAGCACGAGCGCCACGTCCTCGTTGCGTTCGAGCTGCTCGATGCCCTCGCGGCCGTTCTCGGCGTACACGACGGTCGAGCCGTGCCGCTCCAGCACGCTGGTCAGCGCGAAGACGTTGCGGATGTCGTCGTCCACGATGAGGATCTTGGCTCCGGACAGCGGGTCGTCCCCCTGCCAGTCGTGGCTGTCCACAAGCGGCGCGTACTGGGGGACCGGCAGGTCGGTCGGGAGGGGGATCTCCGGGAGGATGTCCTTGATGTGCAGGTCGGGCATCTCGCTCTCGCGGTCCTCCGACTCCACGGGCGTGGCGATGGCGCCGCCGTCGGGTGCGGCGAGTGGCCCCGAGTAGGCCGGGGGCAGGTACAGCGTGAAGGTGCTGCCCTCTCCGGGGGTGCTCTGGACGTGGATCTCGCCGCCGAGGAGGCGGGCGATCTCCCTGCAGATCGACAGGCCGAGGCCGGTGCCGCCGTACTTGCGGCTGGTCGTGCCGTCCGCCTGGCGGAACTGCTCGAAGATCACTTCGAGCTTGTCCGGCGCGATGCCGATGCCGGTGTCCACGACCCTGAAGGCCAGCATGTCCTCCTGCGAGCCCTGCAGCTTCTCGTCCACGTACGGGACGTCGGCGGGCGCGCGGGTGACTTCCAGCCTGACCTCGCCCTCGTGGGTGAACTTCACCGCGTTGGACAGCAGGTTGCGCAGCACCTGCTGGAGCCGCTGCTCGTCGCTACGCAGGTCGTTGGGCACGGACCGATCGACCTCGACCGCGAACGACAGGCCCTTGTCCTGCGCGAGCGGCGCGAAGGTGGCCTCCATGTAGTCGACCAGCGCGGACAGCGACATCGTCTGCGGGTGGATGTCCATGCGGCCCGCCTCGACCTTGGACAGGTCGAGGATGTCGTTGATCAGCTGGAGCAGCGCGGAGCCGGCGTCGTGGATGGTCCGGGCGAACTCGACCTGCTGCGGCGTCAGGTTGCCCTCGGCGTTCTCCGTCAGCAGCTTGGCCAGCACGAGCAGGCTGTTCAGCGGGGTGCGCAGCTCGTGGGACATGTTCGCCAGGAACTCGGACTTGTAGCGTGAGGACACCGCGAGCTGCTCGGCCCGCTCCTCCAGCGTCCGCCTGGCCTGCTCGATCTGGAAGTTCTGGATCTCGATGGCCCGGTTCTGCTTGGCCAGCAGCGCCGCCTTGTCCTCCAGTTCGGCGTTGGACCGGCGCAGCTCCTCCTGCTGGCGCTGCAGCTCGTCGGAGCGCTCCTGCAGCTCGATCGCGAGCCGCTGCGACTCGGTGAGCAGGTCCTCGGTCCGGGAGTTGGCCATGATCGTGTTGATCGTGACGCCGATGGTCTCGACGAGCTGGGTGAGGAACGCCAGGTGCACCTCGCTGAACTGCCTGAACGAGGCCATCTCCAGGACGCCGAGCACCTTGTTCTCGAAGAGGATCGGCAGCACGACGATCTGGGCCGGGTTCGACCGGCTGAGCCCGGTCTCGACCGTGATCGAGTCGACCGGCACGTTCTCCAGGATGATCTGCTTGGCCTCCAGGGCGGCCTGGCCGATGATCCCCTCGCCCAGCTCGAAGTTCGGCTTGGGGGACGACCCCGGCTGGATGCCGTACCCGGCGATCAGGTTGAGCCTGCCGTCGTCGTAGAGGTAGCAGGCGCCGTGGCTGGCCGAGACGAGCGGGGTGAGCTCGCTCATGATCAGCCGGGCGACCTCCATCAGGTCGCGGTGGCCCTGCATCAGGCGGGAGATCCGGGCCAGGTTGGACTTGAGCCAGTCCTGCTCCTGGTTGGTCTTGGTCGTCTCGCGCAGGGTGGCGACCATCGTGTTGATGTTGTCCTTGAGCTGGGCCAGCTCGCCTGGCGCCTCCACCGTGATCGACCGGGTGAGGTCGCCCCTGGCGACCGCGCTGGTCACCTCGGCGATCGCGCGCACCTGGGTGGTCAGGTTGCCGGCCAGTTCGTTCACGCTCTCGGTGAGCCGCTTCCAGGTGCCCTCGACGCCCTCGACGCGGGCCTGGCCGCCGAGCTGGCCCTCGGAGCCGACCTCGCGGGCGACGCGGGTGACCTCGGAGGCGAAGGACGACAGCTGGTCGACCATGGTGTTCATGGTGCTCTTGAGTTCGAGGATCTCGCCCTGGGCGTCGACGTCGATCTTGCGGGTCAGGTCGCCGTTGGCGACGGCGGTGGTGACCTGGGCGATGTTGCGCACCTGGTAGGTGAAGTTGTTCGCCATCGAGTTGACGTTGTCGGTGAGGTCCTTCCAGACGCCCGACACGCCGGGGACGCGCGCCTGGCCGCCCAGCCGCCCCTCGGTGCCGACCTCGCGGGCGACGCGGGTGACCTCGTCGGCGAAGGCGGAAAGCTGGTCCACCATCGTGTTCATCGTGTCCTTGAGCTCCAGGATCTCGCCCTGGGCGTCCACGGTGATCTTCTTGGACAGGTTGCCCTGCGCCACGGCGGTGGAGACGACGGCGATCTGTCGGATCTGCGACGTCAGGTTGTTCGCCATGAAGTTGACGTTGTCGGTGAGGTCCTTCCAGATGCCCGACACGCCGCGGACCTGCGCCTGGCCGCCCAGCCGCCCCTCGGTGCCGACCTCGCGGGCGACGCGGGTCACCTCGGAGGCGAAGGACGACAACTGGTCGACCATGGTGTTCATGGTGCTCTTGAGTTCGAGCATCTCGCCCTGGGCGTCGACGTCGATCTTGCGGGTGAAGTCGCCGTTGGCGACGGCGGTGGTGACCTGGGCGATGTTGCGCACCTGATAGGTCAGGTTGTTCGCCATCGAGTTGACGTTGTCGGTGAGGTCCTTCCAGACGCCCGACACGCCCTTGACTTCGGCGCGGCCGCCCAGCTTGCCCTCGGTGCCGACCTCGCGGGCGACGCGGGTCACCTCGTCGGCGAACGCCGAGAGCTGGTCGACCATCGTGTTGAGGGTCTCCTTGAGCTCCAGGATCTCGCCCTGGGCGTCCACCGTGATCTTCCTGGACAGGTCGCCCTTGGCCACGGCGGTGGAGACGACGGCGATCTGCCGCACCTGCGAGGTCAGGTTGTTGGCCATGAAGTTGACGTTGTCGGTGAGGTCCTTCCAGACCCCCGACACGCCGCGCACCTGCGCCTGGCCGCCCAGCTTGCCCTCGGTGCCGACCTCGCGGGCCACCCGGGTGACCTCCTCGGCGAACGCCGAGAGCTGGTCGACCATCGTGTTGACGGTGTGCTTCAGCTCCAGCATCTCGCCGACGGCGTCGACGGTGACCTTGCGGCTCAGATCGCCTCGCGCGACCCCCGTCGTCACCTCGGCGATGTCGCGGACCTGCGCCGAGACGCGGTCGGACATCGTGTTGACGGCCTCGGTGAGGTCGCGCCAGCTTCCCGACATGCCGCGCAGGTTGGCGCGGCCGCCCAGCTTGCCCTCGGTGCCGAGGTCGCGGGTGACCCGCGTCACCTCCGAGGTGAACAGCGAGAGCTGGTCGACCATGCCGTTGATGGCCTTGCCCAGGCGGCGTACCTCGCCCCGGGCCGCGCGGTCCACGTCGATCCGGCGGGACAGGTCGCCCTTGGCCACCGCGTCGATGACGTCGGCGGCGCCGCTGACCGGTGTCACGATGGCGTCGATGAGGTCGTTGACCGAGCCCACGCTCTCCGCCCACGCGCCGACGCCCGGCCCGGGGCTCAGCCGTTCGGTGAAACGGCCCTCCTTGACGATCTCGCGGCGCACCCGGGCCAGCTCGTTGGCCAGGTGTTCCCGGCGGTCGGCCACTTCGTTGAGCAGCAGCCGGATCTCGCTGAGGATTCCCGGCGGGGCGTGCGAGACGCGGCGGCGGAAGTCGCCGTCGCGCCATGTGATAAGAGTCTCCAGGAAGGGCACGAGATCGGATTCGCGATAGACCCGTTCGGTCCCGGCCAGCTCGGCGTTGGCGGGCGACATTTAGCCTCCTTTACCCCGACGGGGCTGACGCGACCAAGGCGTAGGGCCTCATACGGCCTGTCCAGCCGTGGACTCCATGCCAGTCTGTCACGTTCCGTGGGGTGCGGGGCCCCCTTGCTTGACCCGAGGTCAGGCGAAAGTGTGGTAAGCACAATGGTGGTGACAACTACCCCTCGAGCCGTCCTGGCGGCGTCCTTCACGCCGGGCGAGACGGCCGTACCCGAAGTGAAGCGGTTCACGCGCGAGGTGATGACGGCGTGGGCCGCGATGTCCGTGTACCCCGAGGCCGAACGCCTGGCGGGCGAGCTGGTCGCGGAGGCCGCCGACGCGCCCTTCGAGGTCGTGTGGCTGCACCACGGCGAGTCCATCCAGGTGGAGGTGCGGGAGAAGACGGACGGCCAGGACTTCGGGCCGCCGGCCGACGCCATCTCGTGGGGCGTCACGTTCACCTCGTCGCTGCGCACCCGCTGGGCCCGCCTCGAACTGCCGGGCGGGGAGCCGGTGCAGAGCGACGAGTGGCTGCTCGAGGCCGCGCACGGCCCGGGCTGGCTGGGCTTCCTCGCGGACGCGAGCGACCTGCTCGCGGGCACGCTCAACCCGGAGATGGTCCCGGCGATCATCGCGCAGATCGTGGTGCCGCGCCTGGCGAGCTGGTGCGCCGTCTACACCGACCAGGACGGGCTGGGGGAGCTGCGGCCCGCCTACCTCTGGCACGCGGACGAGACCCAGATCGACGCCATGCGCGACGAGCTGGAGGAGATCGCGCTGCCGGCGGACGACGACCCCGCCGTGCTGCCGATGGGCGACTGGCAGGCGCTGGCCTACCCGCTGACCGCGCGGGGGCGGCGGCTCGGCGTGATGTGCCTGGGCCGGCGCGACCGCTTCCCGGACGAGGCCATGCAGATCGCCGAGGACCTCAGCCGGCGCGCGGCGCTCGCGCTCGACAACGCCCGCCTGTACGCGCAGCAGGCGGCGGCCAACCGGGCGCTCCAGCGCAGCCTCCTGCCGCCCGACGAGCCCACGACCCCCGGGCTCGACTTCCATGTCATCTACGAGCCGGCCGGGGAGAACAACGAGGTCGGCGGCGACTTCTACGACCTGTTCCCGATCGCGGACGGGGTCTGGCGCTTCGCGATCGGCGACGTCTGCGGCACCGGGCCCGAGGCCGCCGCGGTCACCGGGCTGGCCCGTCACACGCTCCGGCTGCTCGCCCGCGAGGGGTACGGCGTGGCCGCCGTCGTGGGCCGGCTCAACCAGGCGATCCTGGAGGAGGGGGAGCGCGCCCGCTTCCTGACGCTGCTGCACGGCCAGATCACGGTCGTGCCGGAGGGACTCGACATCCGCCTCGTCTCGGCCGGGCATCCGGAGGCCATGCGGCTGCGGCCGAACGGCCTCGTCGAGGTCGTCGCCTCGCCGCAGTCGCTGCTCGGGGTGTTCCCCGAGGCGAAGTTCCAGGAGGACAGCCTGCGGCTCACCCCGGGCGACGTGCTGCTGGGCGTGACCGACGGGGTCACCGAGCGGCGGTCGGGCGACCGGCTGCTCGACGACGACGGCGGCCTGGCCAAGCTGCTGGCGGAGTGCGTCGACCTGTCCGCCCGTGCGGTGGCCGAGCGCATCCGCCGCGCCGTACAGGACTTCGCGCCCGAGCCGAGCGCCGACGACCTGGCCATCCTCGTCCTGCGCGCGCCCTAGACACCCCCTATGGCCCGGACGGCGAAGTCGATGGACGCGGCCATCCGGTGCACCCGCTCCTCCACGGTCGGCGTGCCCGGCCCGGCGTCGTACCGGTAGACGGACGCCTCCCTGCCGTGGTCCGTCAGGGCCCGCACGTAGTGCTCGACCTGCCGCGCCGGGCAGCGGGGGCCGTTCGCCCCCGTGAGGATCAGCAGCGGCGCCTCGACCATGTCGGCGTAGGTGATCGGGGAGGCCGCGGCGTACCGCTCGGGCACCTCGGCCGGGGAGCCGCCCAGCAGCGCCCGGTGCGCCGCGCGCAGGCATTCGGCCTCGTCCTCGTACGCCGCCGCGTGGTCGGCGATGGGGACGGCCGCGATCCCCGCCGCCCACGACTTGGGCTGGGTGCCGAGCGCCAGCAGGGTCAGGTAACCGCCCCACGCGGTGCCCGCGAGCACGAGGCGGTCGGGGTCGGCGATCCCGCGCTCCACCGCCCAGTCGCGCACCGCCGCCACGTCGGCCAGCTCGATGTGGCCGACGTCGCCGCGCAGGGCGTCGCGCCAGGCCGAGCCGTACCCGGCCGAGCCCCGGTGGTTCACCCGGATCACCGCGAAACCGCTGTCGACCCACGCCGCGACCTGCGGCTGGAACGAGTCGTCGTCCTGCCCGCCCGGGCCGCCGCGGAACCCCGCGAGCCCCGCGAGCCCGCTGCGCAGGAGGAACACCGTGGGGTACGGCGCGGACATCCGCTCCGGCCGGGAGACGAGGGCGTGGATGCGCCCCCCGGGGCCCTCCACGTCGATGTCCTCGAGCGGGACGGACGGGGGCGGCGTGCGCCCGGGGCTGAAGACCACATGGCCGCTGCTCGACTTGACGACCGGCGGGTGGCTGGCGCTCGACCAGGCGTACTCGACGGTGCCGTCGGGGCGCGGCGCGGCCGCCTCGATCACCCCGTGCGGGCTCTCGATCGGGGTGAGGCCGCCTCCGGCGAGGTCGTAGCGCAGCAGTTCCGTGCGTCCCCGCTGGTTGTGGATGATGAGCAGCGCCCGGCCGTCGTCGTACCAGTCCGCGGAGATCTCGCCGCGCACGCGCAGCCAGATCTCCCGCTGCTCGCCGGTCACCGGGTCCCACACGAGCGGCTCGCGGCGGCCCCGGCGCTCGTGCAGGACCAGCAGGCGCCGGTCGCCGGGAACGGGGGCGAACCTGGCGCCGGTCACGCCCCTGCCCGGTCCGTCGTTCAGCTCGGCGACCGTCGAGCCGTTCGCCCTGATGACCCGTACGGCCGGGTGCAGGACGTCGCCGTGCTCGCTGTGGTTGACGGCGATGAGTGAGCCGTCGAGTGACATGTCCGCGACCGCGGCGTACTCGTCGTGGCGGTACACCGTGACCGGCTCGTTCCCTGGCCTGGCCAGCAGGATCTCGAAGCCGTCCCGGGAGGAGCGGCCGACGGCCGCGGCGCCGTCCGAGGCGAGCGCGAGCCCGCAGGGGTGGCCGGGCGGCATGGCAAGAGGCACGTCCGGGCCGCCGAGGAACGGCTGGCGCGACCACACGCCCTGCCCTTCGTCGTGCCCTCGGTCGTGCCCGTCGCCGTCCGTGTCGCCGTGTACGTCGCCGAACCACCAGATCCACTGGCCGGTGGGGTCGATCGCGCCGTACCGGGTGCCGCGGGGACGGTCGGTGACCTGGCGGGTCTGACCGTTCGACCGGTCCCAGGCGTAGATCTCCCAGGAACCGGAGGCGTTGCCGCGGTAGACGGCGCGATGCGGAGCCTGGCGCGCCCACGTGGGCAGGGTCACCCGCGGTGCCCGGAACCTGGCCTGCCAGCGTTCCTCGGCCTTCATGCCGGCCCTCCCCTGCGCTCCTACGGGGTCGGGTTCAGTATCGCCCGTGAGAGACGACAATGACCGACAAATGGGCGATCTCGGGCCACGAGTTCAGGCGGCGAGCGGGTCAGGCCGGCGAGCTGGGCGGCAGCGGATCGTGGGCCATGTGCGGGGCGCCCTCGTCGAAGGCGATCCGGGCGCGCAGGTCGCAGAGCCGAGCGCGGGAACGGGGATCGGGGGCCAGCGGCCCATTGATTCAATACGGAGCAGATCTGTATTGTAATTACTGTGCCTGGTCGTCCCCGCAATGTGGAAGCAGATGCCGCCATCCTGGCCGCCGCGCTCGACCTGCTGCTCGAGCGCGGCGTCGAGGCCACCAGCATCGAGCAGGTGGCCCGCCGCGCCGGGGTCACCCGGGCCACCGTGTACCGGCGCTTCCCGGACAAGACGAAGCTGCTCGTCGCCACCGTCGAGGCCGCGTACGGCGACCCGCCCGCGTCCCCGCAGATCCACGACATCGAGCACCTGCTGACCGGCTGGGCCCACGCGCTCGCCGGCCCGCGGCAACGCCTCCTGCTGCGCCGCCTCTACAGCGCGGTCGACGACCTCCCCGAGCTCGCCGCCGCCTACCGCACCCGCTTCGGGGAGCACCGCGACCGGGCCCGCCGGCACGTCCTGGAGGAGGCCCGCGATCGCGGGCAGCTGCCCCCCGACACCGATCCCGACGTCCTGCTGGACCTGCTCACCGGCGCGGTCTGGCAGCACCTGGTCTCCCGCCCCGACACAAGCACGGCTGCCGAGGTGGAGGAGTTCCTGCGAGCCGTGCTGCACCAGGCCGGCTACCGGCCGGAAGGGGAAAAGGATGCCAGCCGCTAGCGTCCCCGCCGACGTCGCAGCGCAGCTGCGCACGCGCGCGTTCGCCCGCGTCATCGGCCCTTACGTCGCCACGTTCGGGATCGTCTACGCGATCCGCCTGCCTGACCTGGGCGTCCTGGTCGGCGACCTGTTCGCCCAGACCTTCAACGTGCTGATGCTCGGCGCCCTCATGCTCGCAGCGGGGCTCGTCATCATCGGCCTGCACCGCAGCTGGCGCGGCCCGCTCGCCGTGGCGATCTCGCTCTTCGGCTGGTTCGTGGCGATCCGCGGGTTCCTGCTGATCGCCGCCCCGTCGACGATCGAGTCCGGCGTCGACGCCACCATGCTCTCCCCCACCGCGACGGCCGTGGCGCGCGTGTTCTTCGCAGCGCTCGGCGTGTTCGGCGTGGTACTCGCCTACGCGGGCTGGTTCACCGGCCCGGCGGCGCGCACCACCTGATCCGGCCCGGCGGCGGCCTGCGGCTCCCGGCGGCCTGCGGCTCCCGGCGGCCTGCGGCTCCCGGGGGCGACGCGGGCGCCGGTGCTGCGGCTTCGGCGTACGGCTGGCCGTCCAGGCAGGCCTGGTCAGACAAGCACCGTCGGACAAGCACCGTCGGACAAGCACCGTCGGACAAGCACCGTCGGACAAGCACCGTCGGACAAGCACCGTCGGACAAGCACCGTCAGGCGTGCATGGTCACGTGAGCACGGCCCAGCGGGTGACGCGGAAGGACGCGGTCACCGCCACGGGGTCGGGCAGTGCGGCGATCTTCGCGGCCAGTTCCTCCGGGCGCGTGTGCCAGGCGCTCGGGCCCATGCCGACCACCGCCTCGACCTCGTCGTGGCCGAGCGAGAGCGCGATCTCGTCGGTCTCCTCCGCAACCCGGGCGAACCGGCCGCCCAGGGCGTCTTCCAGGCGGCGGTCCTTGTCCTCGTCCACGTTCAGCAGGCCGAGTCGCCCGACGAGCGGGCTCAGGTGGCCGGGGCCGGGGGTGACGACGACCAGGGAACCACCGGGCCGCAGCACGCGGGCGAACTCCTCCGGGTTGCGCGGCGCGAAGACGTTGAGCAGCACGTCCACGCGGTCGTCGCCGACGGGGATCGGCCGCCACACGTCCGCCACCACGGCGCCGATGCGGGGGTGCGCGCGGGCGGCCCGTTTCAGCGCGTGCTTGGACACGTCGATCGCGATGCCCACCGCGTCGTCGCCGAGCGCGGCGGCCAGGTAGTAACCGGTGCCCGCGCCTGCGTCGGCGACCACGGTGGCGCCCTCGCACATCCGGGCGAGGCGGTGGGCCAGCGGGGCGTAGTGGCCCGCCTCCAGGAAGCGCGCCCGCGCGGCTACCATTGCGGGCGTGTCGGCCGTGCCGGCCGGGCGGGTGAGCATGTTCACGTACCCCTGCCGCGCCACGTCGAAGGAGTGGCCGCGCGCGCACCTGACCGACCCCTCGGCCAGGTGGATCGCCGTCCCGCAGGCGGGGCAGACGAGGTGGTCGATGACGTCGGCGAGCACCCGTCCATCATCCACCCCGCACGGGACTGCGAACCGGCGACAAGTCGGCTGCAGGAGTACGGCAAGCCGGCGGAGGTTCCATGAACGCGTAAGGAACTTTTCGAAGGGGGAGACCGCGATGACCCGCACCCGCCGCCGCTGCCCGCGCTGCCGTACCGAGCTCGACGAGGGTCCGATCCTCTACCGCTGCGCCCGCTGTGAGCGCGCTGTCTACGCGGCCGACCTCGACGTCGACTACGCGCCGGTCCCGGCTGCCCGCTGATCCGCGCTTCTTCTGTCGTGGGGCGCTTCTTCTATCGTGGTGCGATGCCGCATGAGCCGAGAATCGTGGCCGGTGTCGAGATCATCCCGCTTTGCGATGCCGTGGGTCCCATGAAGGAACCGGTCCGCAAGCCGCTGCCCGAGATGTTCGCCGGTGCGATGTTCGAGCCCGGCGAGGAGTGGGTGCTGCACTTCCACTGCTACCTGCTGCGGGCGGCGGGCCGTACGGTCCTGGTGGACACCGGGATCGGCGGCGCCGACTCGTCCGCGACCTGGGCGCCCCTGCCCGGACGGCTCGGCGGGGAGCTGGCCGCCGCCGGGGCCGCCCCGGCCGACGTGGACGTCGTCGTGCTGACCCACCTGCACAGCGACCACGCGGGTGGCGCGGTGGTGGAGGGCGTTCCCGCCTTCCCGAACGCCCGATATGTCGTGCAGCGGGCGGAGACCGAGTGGGCCGCCGGCCCGGTGCGCGAGCTGATCCTCGCTCCTTTGGGGGACCGGCTCGACATCGTGGACGGCGACGCCGAATTCGTGCCCGGGGTCCGGGTGCTGCACACGCCCGGCCACACGCCCGGCCACCAGTGCGTCGAGGTGGGAGATCTGGTGATGAGCGGCGACGCCGTGCTCCACCCCGTCCAAGTCGCCGATCCCTCGATCCCCTACGTGTACGACGAGGAACCCGACCTGGCCGTACGGACGCGCAAGGACATCCTCGCCAGGGCCGCCGTCCTCGCCCCCTCCCACTTCCCCGACCCCTTCGTACACGTGAAGTAATCGAACAGACGCTCTCCGCTCATCTCTTGCCATGCTCTCGGCCGTGGGTGGCGAGGAGGAGCGCACCAAGCTGCGTGTGAACGCGGAGACCACGGTCGCCCGCGAATTGCCGGCGGACCGGACGGTGTTCCGCCTCGACGAGGACCAGTGGCAGGCCTTCGACGCGGCCCTGTCCCGGGAGTCTCGTGACGTGCCAGGACTTGCCGAGCTCATGAGGACCCCGCCTGTACCGGGCGGCACGTGGGATGGTGTGATCGGCGCGATCCCGGGTTTCACGGAAGCGGTGGACGTGGAGAGCGGTCGCGACAGCCGGCGCTGAACCTGCTCCGACGAGGCGGGGCTCTGGTCAGGCGGGGGCCGGGGCGGGAGCCGGGCGAACGGTGGCGCGGCGGCGGGCGCGGGCGCGGTAGCGGATCACCTGTACGGCCCCGAGCAGCCAGATCGGATACTGCACGGCGAACGCCCAGCGGAAGTCGCCCTGCAGGTCCATCACGACCCCGACGAGCGCGATCAGGGACATCGAGGCGGCGAAGCCGCCGCCGTTGACGATGCCGGTGGCGACGCCGATGCGCTCGGCCGGGTTGAACGTGCGGGCGTAGTCGAAGCCGACCATCGAGCCGGGGCCGTTCGTGGCGAGGGCCAGCATGAGCAGCCCGAGCGTCCACAGCGGGGCGGGGCCGGGCCAGAGCAGGACGAGCGTCCACGCGCCGGCCGTGGCGCCGATGACCGTGAGCACCATCCATGACCGGCGCAGTGGGAAGCGCCCGGCGAGGTGGCCGAGCAGCGGCCCGCAGCCCATCGCGAGCAGCGTCAGCGTGGTCAGCAGCACGCCGGCCGTACGCGGAGACAGGCCCTGGCCCTGCACGAGGAAGGGGTAGCCCCACAGGATCGTGAAGGCCGCGACCGAGCACTGGGTGGCGGCGTGGGTCCACATCCCGAGGCGGGTGCCCGGCTCCGCCCAGGCCGCCCGCACGCCGAGTGCCGCCGGCGCGCGGTCCGGCCGCCGTTCGCGCAGGAGGAGACCGACGGCGGTCAGCGCCACCACCCCCAGGCCCGCCGCCCACAGGAAGGTCGGCGTCCAGCCGTACGCGTGCAGCGAGGTGATCAGCGGCACGGTCGACACGACCGCGCCGAACTGGCCGAGGATGCCGGTGAGCTGGACGATCAGCGGGTTGCGGCGGGGCGGGAACCAGACGTTGACCACCCGGATCACGCTGATGAACGTCATCGCGTCGCCGCAGCCGACCAGCACCCTCCCGGCGGCGGCCGCCCACAGGCCGGTGGAGACGGCGAACAGAAGCTGGCCGAGGGCCATGACCGCCGCGCCGATGAGCAGCATGCGCTTGGAACCCAGGCGGTCGACCAGGACGCCGACGGGGATCTGCATGGCCGCGTAGACGAGCAGTTGGAGCATCGCGAGGGTGGACAGCGCCGCGGACCCGACCCCGAACCTCGTCGCCGCGTCGATCCCCGTCACGCCGAGCGACTGCCGGTGGAAGACCGCGACCATGTACGCGAGCACACCGGCGGTCCAGTAGATCAGGGGTTTGCGACTGTTCTCACCCGTATGCCCCACGTAGATGCATTTTACCTTTATGTGATTCTTGACCCTTGTGCGACCCCCACGCATGCGCCGGAACGGCAGGGCACCGTTCCGGCGCATGAGGACCGGAGCGTCAGACGAGGGCCGGGACCCGCTCTTCCGGGGCCTCCTCGGGCGCGTCGTCGCCGTGCGACAACCGCGGCAGCCAGTTGAGCCAGCGCGGCAGGTACCAGTTCCAGTCGCCGAGCAGCTTCATCGTCGCGGGCAGCAGCACCGCGCGGACGATCGTCGCGTCGATCAGCACGGCCGCTGCCAGGCCGATGCCGAGCTGCATGAACGTCAGCAGCGACAGCGTGGCGAACGTCGCGAACACCGCCACCATGATGAGCGCGGCGCTGGTCACCACGGCCGCCGTGCTCCTGATCCCGAACGACACGGCGTCCTCGGTGCTCATGCCCCTGTCGTACGCCTCCCTGATCCGGCTGAGGATGAAGACGTGGTAGTCCATCGACAGCCCGAAGAGGATCACGAACAGGAACAGCGGCAGCCAGTTGGTGATCGTCCCGGTGGAGTGGAAGCCCAGCAGGCTCTCGCCGTACCCCTTCTGGAAGACCAGCACGAGCACGCCGTACGCCGCGGCGACGGACAGCAGGTTGAGCACGATGGCCTTGACCGCCACGACGAGCGAGCGGAACGAGACGAGTAGCAGCACGAACGCCAGCAGCAGCACGAACCCGAACACCAGCGGGACGCGGCGCATGAGCTGCTCGTTGAAGTCCATCGAGCCCGCGGTGGACCCGGTGACGTGGGCGCCGGGCAGCGTGGCCGGGACGACCTTCTCCCGCAGGGTGCGGATCGCGTGCTCGGAGACCTCGTCGGTGCCGGTGCCCTTGATGCCGATGCTGATCTTGGCCACCGTCTTGTCGGGGTTGACGGCGACGGCGAAGGGCTCGTTGGCCTCGCCCGTGGCCAGCGCCCGCCGCCTGAAGTCGTCGATCTTCGCGGTGAACGCCGGCGTCGTCACGTCGGCCGCCTTCACCACGACCACCGCCGGTTCGTTGCCGCCGGGGAAGGCCTTGTCGATCCGCTTGAACGTCTCGGCGATCTGGTAGTCGCCCTGGAGGTCGTCGATGGTCTCCGTGCCGGTCTTCAGGCCGAAGGCCGGGACGGCCAGGGCGGTGAGCAGGCCGCCGGCGAGGACGACCGAGATCAGCGGGTGCCGCAGCACCGGCTTCATGATCGCGCCCCACATCCGGCTCTGGCCGCCGCGCACGCCGAGGATCCGCCGCCAGGTGACCCGGCCACCGGTGAGGACGCGCGCCGCGCCGTGGATCAGGCGGGCGTCGATCTTGTCGCCGATCAGCGAGAGCAGCGCGGGCAGCACGGTCAGCGAGCCGACGACGGCCGTGAGCACCACGAGGATCGTGCCCTCGGCGAAGCCCATGAAGATGCCGTTGCCGGTGAGGAACATGCCCGCCATGGCCACGATGACGGTGATGCCGGAGATGAGCACGGCGCGTCCCGACGTGGCCGCCGCGATCTCGATGGACCGCTTCTTGTCGCGGCCCTTCGACCTCTCCTCCCTTTCTCGCATGATGTAGAAGAGCGAGTAGTCGACGCCCACGGCCAGGCCGATCAGCAGCATGACGTTGGTGGTGGCCGAGTCGACGTGCAGGAGATGGCTGGTGAAGGCCAGCAGGCCGGTGGCCGCGAAGATCGCCGTCATCGCCAGCGCGACCGGGACGACCGCCGCCAGCAGCGCGCCGAACGCGGCGAGCAGGATCCCGAGCGTGATCGGCAGGGAGAGCTGCTCGGCGCGGACGAAGTCCTCGTCGATCGCCTCGCCGATCAGCTTCGCCGCGCTGGCCGCGCCCGCCTCCTCGACGCGAAGGCCGGGATGCGCCCCCTGCACCCTGGCCACCGCGTCGAGGACCGGCTGGATCCGGTCCTGCGCCGTGCCGCCGTCGCCCTTCATGTCGAACTGGACCAGCGTCGTGCGCCGGTCCTGCGTCACCGGCGAGGGCTCCTTGTCGTACGGCGTGCGCACATGCTCGACCTGGCCGGTGGCCTCGACGGCCCTCTTGACGTCCTCGACGGCGCGGCGGAAGGCCGGGTCCGTCACCGTCAGCGTCCCCGTACGGGACTGGACCAGCACGATCTCACCGGCGACGTTCGCGAAGCGCGCGCCGTCGAGGATCTGCTCGGCCTGGCGCGAGTCGCCGTTCGCGGACTCGTAGCCGCGCATCTCCGCCGTGCTCACGGCGTTGCCCGCCACCGTCGCGACGGCGACGAAGGCGACCCAGATGAGCAGCGCCCACCATCGATGGCGTGCGCTCCAGCCGCCGATGGTGGCGGCGATGTTCCTGCGGCGTCCCATGACCTCCCCTTAAACGTCTGCTTCGACGGTAGGAAGCGATCACGGGCCGGGCATCGGGCGTGCAGACCAGATCGCGCGTACTGCCCCGGGCGTACGTCCTCCTCCCCGCGATCTAGGGGACAACCCCTACTAGGCTCAGGGCATGAGATCGGAGCCGGTGTGATTCCCGCGGACGCCTTCTACGCGGGGCTGTTCAAGGTGGCCGCCGCGGCGGCCGGTTTCGTCACCGACTCCTCGGGGCGGGTCCTGCTCGTGAAGCCGGGCTACCGCGACCACTGGGGCTGGCCGGGCGGCCACATCGACGAGGGCGAGTCGCCCGAGGCGGCCTGCGGCCGGGAGCTGGCCGAGGAGCTGGGCCTCACCCGGCCGGTGGGCCGCCTGCTCGTGGTCCAGTGGGTGCCGCCGCTGGACGACCGGCCGGTCCCGCTGGTCCACTTCCTGTTCGACTGCGGCACGTTCGAGCAGGACGGGACGAGGGTGGTCCTGCAGGAGGAGGAGCTGGACGACTACGGGTTCTTCACCGCGGAGCAGGCCGCCTCCCTCATGCCGGCCTACCTGGTGGCCCGGCTGACGGCCGCCCAGCGGGCCCGCGCGACCGGCGAAACCGTCTACCTCCCTGCCACCGTCGTCGAATAGTTTCCCGCCCTCGTGGAATGGGGGAGACGACGTGAGTGACGAAAGGGACGGTGCGGGATGGACGATCCGGAGCTCAAGAAGGAGCTCGACGAGGTGGACGCCCAGATCGAGCGCCTGCGCGAGGAGGCCCGGCAGATACGCGAGGAGATCGGGCAGAGCTGGGACGCGCCCACGGACATGGCGGAGAGATCCGCCCTGCTGACCAACGTCGAGCAGCAGGAGGCGCTGATCGACGACCTGCAACTCCGCCGCGAGCAGATCCTGCGGCGGATGAAGGGCTGAGCCCGTCCCGGGGCGCCCGGCAACGCGTTTGTACGCTGGTATGTGCCACGAGGTGGTGACGTACCGGACGACGGGGGCGGCGTGGGCGTCATGACCGCTATGCGAACGAGGGTTGCCAAGGGGGAACCGGTCGGGCTGCCCGCCGAGGTGACCAGCTTCGTCGGGCGCCGGCACGAGCTGGCCGAGCTCAAGCGCCTGCTGGGGACCTCGCACGTTGTCACGGTGATCGGTGCGGGCGGGGTGGGGAAGACCCGGCTCGCGCTGCGGGCCGCCGAGGAGGTCCGCAGGAGTTTCCCCGGCGGTGTGTGGCTGGTCGAGCTGGCCGCGCTCGAAGATCCCGCCCTGCTCGTGCAGACCGTGGCCGAGGCGCTGTCGGTCAACGACCACTCGGCCCGGCCGCCGCTCGACGCGCTGGTCGAACGCCTGCGGGGCCGGCAGACCCTGATCGTGCTCGACAACTGCGAGCACGTGCTCGCCGAGTGCGCGGTGCTCGTGGACACGCTGGTCCGCGCGCTGCCCGACCTTCGGGTCCTCGCCACCAGCAGGCAGGCGCTCGGCATCGACGGCGAGCGGATCGTCGAGCTGGCGCCGCTGTCGATGCCCGGCCCGGACGGCGATTCGGCGGTGCCGCTCGCCGAGTCGGACGCGGTCCGGCTGTTCGCCGAACGGGCCGCGTCGGTCGTCCCCGGGTTCGAGGTGACCGAGGACAACGAGGAGGCGGTGGCCGAGATCTGCCGCCGGGTCGACGGCCTGCCCCTGGCGATCGAGATGGCCGCCGTACGGCTGCGCGCCCTGTCGGTGAGCCAGGTGCTGGAGCGGCTGGGCGACCGGTTCCGGCTGCTCACCGGGGGATCGCGGGCCGCGCTGCCCCGGCAGCGTACGCTGCGGGCGCTGTTCGAGTGGAGCTACGAGCTGTGCACCGAGCAGGAGCGGCTGCTGTGGCAGCGGGTCTCGGTCTTCGCCGGTGGCCTTGACCTGGAGGCGGCCGAGCAGGTGTGCGCGGGCGACGGCATCGCCCCCGAGGACGTGCTCGAACTCGTCGCGGGGCTGGTCGACAAGTCGGTCCTGCTCCGCTGGGAGTTCGACGGAGTGGTCCGTTACTGCCTGCTCGACACGGTGCGGGATTTCGGCCGTGAGCTGCTGGCGGCCTCCGGGGACGAGGCGACGCTGCACCGGCGGCACCGCGACTACTACCGGAAGATCACCTCAAGGGCCTGGGCGGAGCTGTTCAGCGCCGCCCAGCAATCGTGGATGGAGCGCCTTCAACGGGACCACGCCAACCTCCGCAAGGCCCTGGACTGGTCGCTGCGCGAGCCGGGAGAGGCGGAGACGGGCCTGGCGATGACCGCGGAACTGCTCTACCACTGGAGTGCCTACCACCTGTCGGAGGGGGCAGGCTGGTTCGACCGGAGCCTTGCCGCCGCGACGGAACCCGGCGAGGTGCGCGCCCACGCGCTGTGGGCGGGCGCCTGGATCGCCCTGCTCAGGGACGACTGCGCCACCACGCTCGCACGTCTGGAGGAGGCCACGGCGATCGCCGAGCGGCTCGGGCTGCGGGTGACGCCCGGCTACATCGCGTTCCTGTCCGGCATGGTGGCCGTGTGCGGGGGCGACCTGGAGAACGGCATGCGGCGGTACGAGGAGGCGGCGGCCGCCCATCGGGCCGCCGGCGACCCCATCGGTCTCGCGCTGGCGCTCAACCGGCTCGCCCTGGCCAACGCGTTCCTCGGCCGCCCGGCCGCTCGCGACCTGGCCGAGGAGTGCGTGGCCCTGTGCGACCTGTACGGCGAGGGCTGGCACCGGGCGTACGCGCTGCTGGCGCTGGCGATCGACGCCTGGCACCGGGACGACATGCGCGCGGCCTGCGAGATCGACAACGAGAGCCTGCGCTACAACACGACTGTGGGCGATCAGCTCGGCATGGGGATGAACCTGGAGGCCCATGCCTGGTTCGCCGCCGGCGAGCAGAAGTACGAGCGGGCGGCCCGGCTGCTCGGCGTCGTACGGACCTTCTGGCAGGCCGTCGGCGCGCGGCTGGCGGAGTTCCGCTACATGGGCCGCTGCCACGACGAGTGCGAGGCGGCCACCCGCGAGGCGCTGGGCGAGCGCGCCTTCCTGGCCGAGGTGTCCCGGGGCGCGGCGCTGACCCGGGAAGAGGCGCTGACGTACGCCCTGCAGGAGCGGACGCCCGCCCGCCGGCCCGCGCCGTTCGAGGGCCGGATCGCCCCGCTGACGCGCAGGGAGACGGAGATCGCGCACCTTGTCGCAGAGGGACTGAGCAACAAGGACATCGCGGGCAGATTGGTCATCTCCCAGCGCACCGCGGAAGGCCACATCGAGCACATCCTCGACAAGCTCGGGTTCAAGTCGCGCGCCCAGGTCGCCGCCTGGATGAAGGAGCGGCTGAGCGAGCGGCCGAACGGCCCGGGCGTGGACGGCGCGAGCGGCATGGCGGGCCCGGTCAGCGAAGGGCGTACGCCGGCAGCTCGAACCACGTGATCTTGCCCTGGCGGGTGCGCTCCGCGCCCCAGCAGCAGGCCAGCGAGTCCAGCAGCCGCAGCCCGCGGCCGTTCTCGTCGGCGGCGGAGGGCCGGGCCATCTCGGGCATCGCGCCGTCGCAGTCCTCCACCTCGCAGCGCAGCAGCCCCTCGACGGCCGACAGCCGTACGACGAGGTCGCCACAGCAGGTGTGGCACACCACGTTCGTGACCAGCTCGCTCACCAGCAGCTCCGTCACGTCGGACAGCTTGTCCATGCCCCAGGCGCTCAGGCGCTCGCGGACCAGCCGCCGGGCCCGCCCGGCGGAGGTGGCGTCCGCGGGCAGCCGCCAGGACGCGACCTCGACGTCGGGGTCGTCCACGAGCTGGATCGCGAGGTCGCCGACCCGCTGCCGCAGCGTCTCCCAACGGTGGCGCACCATGAAGTGGCGGCGCCGCAGAGCGGCGGTGGCCGCCTCGCCGCCGTGCGCGGCCGGCATCGGTTCCCGGACGGGACAGTAGATCAGACTCATGCGGCACATCCCAGGGAGTCGCGAGCCGGGATGCTGCGGCCGTCCGGCATGAGCTCACCGCTGTCGTCGAAGAGCACCACGCCGTTGCAGAGCAGTCCCCATCCCTGCTCGGGGTGGAAGGCGATCAGACAGGCCGCGTCGCGGTCGGGCGCGTCCGCCGACGGGCACTGCGGGTGGTGCTGGCACATGATCGGTCCCCCTGACTCTCATGCACTCTTTGAGACGCTTTCAGAGTGCCTTCTCGCGCCTTGGGGTGGGGAGGGGGAAAACACCCGTATCGATACCTGTTCGAGGCATACGTACGTAGTGGGTGCTAGCCGGGTCGATGGCCGGTAAAGCACGTGCCCGGCCCTCACCCGTCCAGGGAGATCGCGTCCTTCGCTCGATCGACCGACTCCTCGGAAGCCCCACGGCCCGGGTTCTCCGTGGCCAGCGCCTGGTTGAGCGCCACGAAGGGGCGCATCCGCCGCTCGTAGCGGGCGAAGGCGGCCTCGTGCGCGCCTCCCGCCGCCGCCAGCTCGGCGGCCAGTACGTACGCGCCCACGAGGGCGAGGCTGGTGCCCTGGCCCGACAGAGGGGAGGGGCAGTAGGCGGCGTCGCCGACGAGCGCGATCCGTCCCGACGACCACCGGTCCATGTGGATCTGGGCCATCGAGTCGCAGTAGAAGTCGCTCGCCTCCTCCATGCCCTTCAGCAACCTCGGCGTCTCCCCGCCCGCGCCCGCGAACGCCTCGGCCAGGGCCGCCCGCAGCCGGGCGGGGTCCCGGTGGTCGAGCGGCTCGGACCGGAAGCCGAGTGAGACCCGCAGCTCGGTGTTGCCCCGGACGGGGAAGACGCCGTACCCGCGCTCCCCGTCCTGCATCCAGACCTGCCAGTCCTCCAGCCCGAGGAAGTTGTCCATGCCGAAAACGGCCAGGTATGTCCCCAGGTGGTGGACGAACTCCTGCTCCGGCCCGAAGGCCAGCCGCCGGACCGTGGAATGCAGGCCGTCCGCGCCCACCACGAGGTCGTACCGGCGCGGCCCGGCGTGTTCGAACCGGGCCAGCACGCCCCGCCCGTCCTGCTCCAGCGCGGTGATCGAGTCGCCGAACAGGAACGTGACCTCCCCGCGCGTCCGCTCGTACAGCAGGCGGGTGAGGTCCTCGCGCAGCAGCTCGATGTCGTCGCTGCCGAGACGGCCGCTGCTGTAGGTCATCTCCTCCGAGCGCATGATCT
The DNA here is from genome assembly GCF_040644635.1 of Microbispora sp. NPDC046933. Classification (NCBI taxonomy): domain Bacteria; kingdom Bacillati; phylum Actinomycetota; class Actinomycetes; order Streptosporangiales; family Streptosporangiaceae; genus Microbispora; species Microbispora sp. NPDC046933. The sequence goes on from NZ_JBEYWW010000002.1 coordinate 171,754, forward strand.
CGTTGCCCTCGCCGTCGTACACGGACATGCCGCGATGGCCGGTGCGCAGGCGCCGCGCCTCGTCGAGGACGCCGGTGCGGCCGGCGACCTCCAGCGCGACGCCCCGGATGTCGATCGCCTGCCCGCCGGCGCGGAGGCCGGGTGCGCGCTCCACCACGGTCGGGGCGAAGCCGTGGCGGCGCAGCCAGTAGGCGAGCGTGATCCCCGCGACACCGGCGCCGGAGACGAGCACGTTGTCCATCGAAGCTCCCTTGGGGGTGTGGATGTCGTATGCGTAGTGAATGTACGGTGTAAGCACACGCTCCGCAAGCTGGAGTTATGGTGAGATTTTGTACTAGTACAGGTAGCTTCTGTCCTAGTACAGAAAGGAGATCGACGTGACGCCGCCGTACGCGAGGATCGTCGCCGACATCAGGCGCAGGATCGCCGAGGGCGAGCTGGCGCCCGGCGATCGGGTGCCCTCGACCCGGCAGGTGGCCGCGCAGTGGGGGGTCGCGCTCGCCACCGCGACGAGGGCGCTCGCCGAGCTGCGCCGGGAAGGGCTGGTCCGCGCGGAACCCCGCGTGGGCACGGTCGTCGCGGAACCGCCCCCGGCTCTCCCGCCCGCGCCGGGGCCTGCCGCGCCGCCGCGAGATCGGACGCGCGTCGCGGCGCCGGCCCCGAGGGGTGCCGAGACGGCGCGGCGGCGGCCGGGTGCGGGGGCCGAGCGCGAGCTGACCCGCGAGCGCGTCGTACGGGCCGCCATCGAGATCGCCGACGCGGAGGGGCTGCAGGCGCTGTCGATGCGCGGTGTGGCGGCCCGGCTCGGGGTCGCGGCCATGTCCCCCTACCGGTACGTCGGAGGCAAGGACGATCTGGTCCTGCTCATGGCGGACGCGGCGTTCGGCGAGCTGGGCTATCCCGGCGACTCCCCCGAGGGCTGGCGGGAACGGCTGGAGATCGCGGGCCGGACGCTGTGGGCGATCTTCCGGCGGCATCCGTGGCTGGCGCAGCTCAGCCCGCTCGGCAGGCCGCTGGCGCTGCCCGGGCTGACCGTGCACGCCGACTGGGCGCTGGCCGCCCTCGACGGCCTCGGCCTCGATCCGGTGACCGTGCTGGACGTCCACATCCTGCTCTACAGCCACGTGCAGGGCCTGGCGATCAACCTGGAGCGCGAGGCGCAGATCGCGGCGGCGACCGGCCTGTCGGAGGACCAGTGGATGGACGTCCAGGGGCCGGCGCTGACCGCCATCGCCGGGTCGGGGCGCTACCCGGCCTTCGCCAAGGTCATCGGCGCGCTGGGCGAGGACGGGTACGACTTCCGCCTCGACGACCTGTTCGAGCTCGGCATGCGGCTCCTGCTCGACGGCGTGACCTGCCTGGTGGAGCGGAGCCGCGCCTCCGGACGGTGATTAAAGTGGCGGCATGAGCGAGCGAACCAGTGAACACGGCGGGCGTGGCGAGCGGCGAACGCCGCTCCGAGCCGGAGGCGAGGAGCGAGCATGAGTCCGAGGATCGCGACCGCCGAGACCGTCTCCCGTGAGCAGTTGCTCGACTTCGTCCGTGACCGCCACCGGGCGATCCTGATCACGACGAGGCGCGACGGCGGCCCCCAGGCGTCCCCGGTGACCTGCGGGGTCGACGCCGAGGGCCGCATCGTCGTGTCGACGTACCCCGAACGCGCCAAGACCCGCAACGCCCGCCGCGACCCGCGGGCGAGCGTGGTCGTGCTGTCGGACGACTTCGACGGGCCGTGGGTGCAGGTGGACGGCGCCGCCGAGGTGCTCGACCTGCCGGAGGCCCTGGAGCCGCTGGTCGAGTACTACCGCTCGATCTCCGGGGAGCACCCCGACTGGGAGGAGTATCGCGCGGCCATGGTCCGCCAGGGCAAGTCGCTGGTGCGGATCACTCCGACGTCCTGGGGGCCGGTGGCCACCGGCGGGTTCCCGCCGCGCCTGGCCTGAGGCGCGTGAGCGGCTGCCCGCCCCGGGGATACCGCTCAGGCCGGCACGGCCGCCCGGTAGTCCCCGGGGCTTATGCCGTAACAGCGGACGAACCACCGGGTGAGGTGGCTCTGGTCGGCGAACCCCGCCTCGGCCGCCGCCTCGCCCAGTGAACGGCCCTGCGCGATCAGCCGCCGGGCCGTACGCAACCGGAGCAGACGCTGGTAGTCGCTGGGCGCCATGCCGTACACCGCGCGGAAGGCGCGGTAGACCGCGAACCTGCTGCGCCCGGTCACGGCGGCGAGGTCGTCGGCGGTGACCTCGGCGAGCGGGGCGTCCCGAAGGCGGCTCCGCACCCGCTCGGCGACGCGGCGGGCGTCGGCGGAGGTGGCCTCCCGCGCCGGCACCGGCCGGGTGGCGGCCCGCCGGACGATCGAGGAGACGACGGCGGTCAGCAACTCGTCCCTCCGGAGGGCCCCGGCGCCCCCGAGCAGGGCCTTGTGCAGCGCCCTGAGCCCGGCCGCGAGCGTCTCGTCGCGTACGACGGGCCGGGGGAACAGGGGTGGTCCCGTCTCCCGCCCGGCCAGGTCGCCCAGCACGCCGGTGACCAGCTCCGGCCTGATGTGGACGATCCGATAGGTGAACCCGAGGGTGTCGGCGGCGTGCCCGTCGTGCGGGTCGTCCGGGTTGAACGTCATGACCATGCCCGTCACGCTGGTGTGCGCGGCCCCGCGGCAGGTGAACGCCTGGTGGCCCTCCTCGGTGACGCCGAAGGAGTACGTCTCGTGACTGTGCCGGTGGTAGACGTGCCGGGCGAAGTGGGCGTGCATCGCCTCCAGCGACCGGTCGGGGGATCGCCAGTAGCGGGACCAGTCGTGTGCCACGGCACCATTGTGCGCGGTCGGATGGCGCACGAGCGTACAAGACGGCGCGCGGCGGCCGGCGGCAGCCTGGTTCGCATGCGTTTCGACTCCAAGATCGGCATCGTGGTCCGGGAGGACCTGGCCGTGTGGCAGAAGCTCAACGTGACCGCGTTCCTGGCGAGCGCGGTCGCGGGCGGAGTCCCCGAGGTGATCGGGGAGCGGTACGAGGACGGCTCGGGCACCTCCTATCTGCCGATGTTCCGCCAGCCCGTGCTCGTCTACGCCGCGTACCCCGCCGGGCTGGCCCGGGTGCGCGCCCGTGCCGTCGAGCGGGGGCTCGCCGTGGCCGTCTACATCGAGGAGATGTTCAAGACCGGCAACGACGTGGACAACCGGGCGGCCGTACGGGCCGTCACGGCGGAGGAGATGCCGCTCGTCGGGCTGGCCGTGCACGGTCCCAGGAACGCCGTGGACAAGGTGCTCAAGGGGCTCGCCCTGCATCCGTGATTCCCTCCGAGGCCCCGATCGTGGCAAGATCGCCGGTCCGCCGTGCGTGGATGGAGATCGGTGGAAAACCGGTTCCCGCCGGCTCGGGGATGCGGCTAGCCTCGGATGCCGCCACGGAGCGCCGGTGCCGTGAACCGGCGCGGACAAGGAAGACGCATGCCCGACCCGCTCACCACGCCGGCCGCCGAGCTTCCCGTACGCCGGCTCGGACCCGAGGACCTGGATCGATGCCTCGCCCTCAGCGAGGACAGGGCCTGGGCCCGGGAGGAGCGCAAGTGGCTGTTCCTCCTGGAAAACGCCGAGGTCTACGCGATCGACGCGCCATCGGGAGAACTGGCGGGCACGGTCACGCTGACCCGCTACGGCACGACCGCGGCGGGCATCGGCATGATGCTCGTCGCCACCCGATATGGCGGGCGCGGGCTGGGCCGCCGGCTGATGACGCACGTGCTGGACGCGGCCGGCGACGCGGCCGTCTTCCTCTGGGCCACCGAGTCAGGCCGGCCGCTGTACGAGAAGCTCGGGTTCGAGACGCTGGGCGTGACGGAGGCGCGTGTGGGGCGCCTGCGCGCCGGGGACGACCCCGTCCTGTCGAGGCCGGCCGACCTCCGTGCCGATCTCGACGCCCTGCTCGCGCTCGACGGCGAGGTCTTCGGCGCCGACCGGGCCGGGCTGCTCGCGCGGCTGTTCGCCTTCGCCGAGGAGGTCAGGGTCGCCGAGGACGAGACGGGGCTGACCGGCTACGCCGTGTCGTGGCGCAGCTTGGACACCCTGTTCATCGGGCCGGTGGTCGCCGGTGACGAGGCGGTCGCCCGCGCGCTCGTCACCGACCTCGCCCGGAACGCCGAGGGCCTGGTGCGGATCGAGGTCGAGCGCGCCCGGCCGGGCCTGCTGCACTGGCTCGGCGAGCGGGGCGTGTCACCGGCGTTCTCGACGTCCTTCATGGTCCACGGCGGCAGGCCGCTCCCCGGCGACCGGACCCGCATGTTCGCCCCGCTGATGCTCGCGATGGGCTGAACCCCTGCTCATGGGGCTTCCGCCGCGCGGGCTCGTTCTGATCCGGCTCTGATCCGCGCCGTCTACCGTCGGGACAGCCGGTGGGACACCGGCGCCCGCGCCGCGGCCGGTCGTGTCGTCGCCGGGGGGCGGGTGCCTCGCGAGACGAAGGAGCCGGACATGCACGATCCCGCCACCCCCGCCACGCACCACGAACGCGTCGAGCCTCTCGACCACAGCGGGCCCGAGCACGCCGCCGGCGCGTTCCCACACCTGCTGCTGGAGGCGCTACGCGGCTCGCCCGGCACTCCCGCCTTCGAACAGGGCGCCGGGATCGTCTCCCGGGGCGAGCTGCTGGAGCTCATCGGGCGCATGGCGTGCGCGATGCGCGATGCGGGACTCGGCTCCGGCGACGGCGTCGCCGTCCACACCGGCGTCACGCCGGAGGCGTTCGCCGCCCAGATGGCCGCGCACGTGCTGGGCTGCCGTGTCGTGAGCGTACGGCCCGGGTACACGCCCCGTCAGCTCGCCCACGTGCTCGGCGTGGGAATCGGCGCCGTGGTCCTCGATCGCTCGACGGCGACACCGGAACTGCTCCACGCCGCCGGGCCTGCCATGCTGCTGTCGCCCGGTCCTGCTCCCGGCGTGCCCGGCGTGGTCGACCTCCTGGCCCATCCCGGCGACGACCGCTTCCCCGCCGTCACTGCGCGCCCGGACGACGTGGCCCTGCTGACGTTCACCAGCGGCAGCACGGGCCGGCCGAAGGGCTGCGTGCTCACCTATCGGGCCCTGGCCGCGCACTGGTCCAGCCAGCGCGGCTGGTCGTCGATCGCGCCCGGCTTCGACGCGTCCTTCCAGCGCTACCTGCTGTTCGGCACCCTGTCGAGTCTGGTGGTGCTGGACTTCCTGGCGTCGTGCCTGCTCGGCGGCGGCACCGCGGTGATCCCCGACGAGGACGGCCGGCCGCTGTTCCCGTACGCGATCGAGCGGCATCGGATCACCGGCGCGATCGTGACCGTGCCCCGGCTGTGCCAGATGCTCGACCTGCTCCGCGAGGAGCCGGTCGACATCGGCAGCCTGCGCGCGCTGACGGTCTCAGGATCACCGGTCAGCCCGCATCGGCTGCTCGAGGCGCTGGACCGGCTGGGCCCCGTCGTCTACGTGGGATACGGCGCGACCGAGGCCGGCGTCATCTCCATGCTCACGCCCGGGGAGGGCCACGACGCGCCCGCCTCGGTCGGCCGCCCGCACCCGAGCGTCGAGATCAGCGTGCGCGACGAGGAGGGCCGTCCGGTCGCCACGGGACACACCGGCGAGATCCACGTGCGCAGCCCCTTCCTGATGGCGGGCTACTGGGATCAGCCGGAGGAGACCCGCGACGTGCTGCGGGACGGCTGGCTGCGCACCCGCGACCTCGGACACCTCGACGAGAGCGGCCTGCTGCACCTGGCCGGCCGGACCAGGGACGTGATCATGGTGAACGCGATCGTCGTGTACGCCGGTCCCATCGAGCGGGTGCTGTCCGGCCACCCCGACGTGGCCGAGGCGTACGTGACCGGCGCGCCGGACGAGCGGACGGGGGAGGCCGTCCACGCGTTCGTCGTCCCCGCTCCCGGCCGCACCCCGGACCGCGCGACCCTGACGGAGCTGGTACGCGCCGAGCTGGGCGCGGACAGCGTTCCCCGGACGATCACGACGGTGTCCTCCGTGCCGATCGCGCCGAGCGGCAAGCCGGACAAGCGTGCCCTGGTCGAGCGGCACCTGTCCTCGGCGCTCTGATCCATCTCTGAGAATCGCCCGCCAACACTGGTGAAACTTCAACCACCGCAGTGAGGGAGGCGTCAGTGCCGGACAACATCCTGGACTACCTGGTGATCGGCGCCGGACCGGCGGGCCTGCAGATGGGTCACTTCCTGCACCGGGCGGGGCGGAGCCACCGGATTCTCGAGGCGGCGCCCGAGCCCGGCGCGTTCTTCCGGACCTTCCCCCGCCACCGCACGCTCATCTCCATCAACAAGAAGCACACCGGATGGGACGACCCGGAGCTCAACCTCCGGATGGACTGGAACTCGCTGCTGTCGGACGACCCGGACCTGGTGTTCACCCGCTACAGCGACCGCTACTTCCCCGCCGCCGAGGACTTCGTCCGCTACCTGGAGGACTTCGCCCGGGGCCTGCGCGTCACGTACGACGCGCGGGTCGCCGAGGTCGCGCGCCCGGACGCCGAAGGCCCGTTCCTGGTGACCGACGAGTACGGCCGGACGTACCGGGCCCGGCGGGTGATCGTCGCGACGGGGGTCTCCCGGCCCAACGTCCCGCCCATCCCCGGCATCGAGACCGCCGAGCAGTACAGCACCCACTCGACCGACCCGGCGGACTACACGGACATGCGGGTGCTCGTCATCGGCAAGGCCAACTCGGCCTTCGAGACCGCCGACAACCTCCTCGAGACGGCGGCGGTGGTACACGTCGCCGGGCCGCGGCCGCTGCGGCTGGCCTGGCGGACCCACTTCGTCGGGCACCTGCGCGCGGTCAACAACAACTTCCTCGACACCTATCAGCTCAAGCTGCAGAACGCGGTGCTGGACGGCGACGTCCGGCGCATCGAGCGCCGGGCCGACGGCTCCTACCTCGTGACGGTGGCCTTCGTCCGGGCCGACGAGGTCACCAAGGACATCCCGTACGACCGGGTGATCGTCTGCACCGGCTTCCGGTTCGACGCCTCGATCTTCGCCCCCGAGTGCCGTCCCGAGCTGGCGATCGGGGACAGGTTCCCCGCGCTGACCCCGGCCTACGAGTCGGTCAACGTGCCCGGCCTCCACTTCGCCGGGACGATCACACAGTCGATCGACTTCAAGCACGGCACCAACGGGTTCATCCACGGTTTCCGCTACGGCGTGCGCGCCCTGCACCGCATCCTGGAGGCCAGGCACCACGGTGTCCCGTGGCCCGGATGTGCGCTGCCTGCCGATCCGGACGTGCTCGCGGCGGCCGTGCTCGAACGGGTCAACCGCAGCTCAGGACTGTGGCAGCAGTTCGGGGTGCTGGCCGACGTCATCGTCCCGGACGGGCGCGGCGGCGCGCGCTATCTGGAGGAGCTACCGATCCATCTGCAGGGTCCGCCGATCAGTGACGGCGGCCATTTCGCGATCACCCTGGAGTACGGCCCGCACCACGACCAGATCGACCCCTTCGACCTCTCGGTGGGGCGGATCAGGCAGAGCGACGCGGAGCGTGCGCACGAGGGCCACTACCTCCACCCGGTCGTACGCCGTTATCGGGGCGGTGTGGTGGAGGCCGTCCACCACGTCACCGAGAACCTGGAGAACGACTGGACCTCGGAAGAGGTGCACCACCGGCCGCTCCGCGACTTCTTCCAGCGCCAGAGCCTTCCGGTCTCGGTGTGACGGCCGTGCTGCCGACCGTCCGGGAGTTCGAGGCGGCGGCCAGGGACCGGCTGGACCCCGCCCACTACGACTACTTCGCCGGCGGGGCCGGCGACGAGGTCACGGTGCGAGCCAACGAGGCGGCGTTCGCCCGGCTCGCGCTGCTGCCGCGGGTCCTGCGCGGCGCGGGGAGCCCGCAACTCGGGGTCGCCCTGCTGGGCAGCCGTGTGGCGACGCCGGTGCTGGTGGCGCCGACCGCGTTCCACCGGCTCGCCGACCCGGAGGGGGAGAAGGCGACGGCCCGCGCGGCGGCCGCCGCGGAGACCATCATGATCGTGAGCATGGCCGCGACCGTCGCCGTCGAGGACGTCGCGGCCGCGGCGCCGGGCGCCACATTGTGGTTCCAGCTCTACGTCCAGCCGGACATGGCCTTCACCGAGGCGGTCGTCCGGCGCGCCGAGGCGGCCGGGTGCGCGGCGCTGGTCGTCACCGTGGACTCCCCCGCCCGGGGGCGGCGAGACCGGGACGCGCGCAACGGCTTCGACGACCTGCCCGAAGGCATGCGCTGCGAGAACCTGCGCGACGGCGACCCCGGGTCGGTGCGGCCGATCGTCATGTCATCGGCGATCACCTGGGAGCACGTCGACCTGCTGAGGCGGATGACACGGCTGCCGATCGTGCTCAAGGGCGTCACGCATCCCGCCGACGCGCGCCTCGCCCTGGACCACGGCGTGTCGGCGGTGTACGTCTCCAACCACGGCGGGCGGCAGCTCGACACCGTCCCGGCCACCGTCGATCTGCTGCCGGAGATCGTGGCCGCCGTCGGCGGGGCCGTACCGGTGCTGGTGGACGGAGGGATCCGGCGGGGCACCGACGTGGTCAAGGCGATGGCGCTGGGCGCGTCCGCGGTCGCGATAGGCCGTCCGGTGATCTGGGGCCTGGCGGCGGACGGCGAGCGCGGCGTGGCCCGCGTGCTCGGGCTGCTGCGGGACGAGGTCGAGCACGCGCTCACCCTGTGCGGCCTCGCCTCGGTGCGGGACCTGGAACCGGGGCTGGTGCGGCGATGCTGACGGCGGCGTGGGTGGCCGCGGCCATCGTCGTGATCAGCCTGCCCCGGTGGCTCCCCGGGCGCGTCGTCGCGCTGCGCGGGTGGGTGTTCACGAAGATCAACGGCGAGGAGAGCATTCCGGTCCCCGGCGACCTGGTCGGCGTCGACCGGTTCAGGGAGGTCTACTCCCATCCGGCGGCCTCCGGCCGGAGCGAAGGCGCCGCCCTGTCCGACCTGTTCTGGTACTGGCTGTCGCCGGGGCCCGAGATGCACCAGGAGCACCTGGAGGCGGGGGAGCGGTACGAGGCCGTCGCCCTGGCGACCCGCCGCGTCCTGTCCGTGCCGCGGGCACGGGCCGAGGAGCTCACCCGCCGGTGCGTCGTCCGGGCACTGGAGGGCAGGCGCGGGGTGGTCCGGCTGCGCGACCTGATGATGCCGGTCTGGGCCGAGTTCTCCTACGAGCTCGTCTTCGGCGAGCCGTGCCCGCCACACGCGCGTGACCTGATCGTCGGGAACGCGGACGACGTCGTGACCGCGCTGAAGTGCTGCGGCCTGCGGCACATGGACCGGCGCGACCGGCTGACCGCGTATCTCGCCGAGTCGCTGCCCCGGGTGAGGCACGAGCTTCCGGTGGGTCTGACGGCCCGGGAGCAGGCGCTGTATCTCCAGGGCGCCTTCTTCAACACCGCGGTCGTGCAGATGTCGGAGGCCGCGGCCCACGTGCTGATGGCCCTGGCCCAGCACCAGGACGTACAGAACAGAGCGCGTGCCGGAGACGACCGCTACCTGGACCAGGTGATCTCGGAGACGCTGCGGCTCTACCCGCTCTTCGGCATCGCCCATCGCGTCACCAAGGGAGACATCTCCCTCGGCGAGGGCGTCGCCATCCCGGCCGGCTCGGTGCTCTGCTTCGACTACCCCGCCTTCCACCGCGCGGGTTTCCCCGATCCCGAGCGCTTCGACCCCGGACGCTTCGCCCCGGGGCACGCCCCGGTCCGGGAGCTCAACCACATCCCGTTCGGCATGCCGGCCAACCGTCCCTGCCCGGCGTGGCGGCTCGCGCCGCTCGCCCTGCGCGTCGCGGTGCGGGAGACCCTGCGGGCGTACGAGCTCGACTCCACCGCCGCGCACACCCGGTCTCTGCCCAACCGGGGACCGTGCCTCCTCACTCCGCTGAACGCGCGGCGCGGGCCGGGACGGCGCCTGACGCTGCTGTTCATGCGCCTGCGGGACGGCTGGGAGGACGTCTGGCGCAGCCTGGTGCAGCTCGTCCTCGGCACGTACATGGTGTGGGACGCGCGCCGGCTGCGGCTGTGCGAGCGCCACTTCTCCGGCTTCTCGGGCTTCTCGGGCGACGCCCGCCCCGAGGGCACGTAGACGACCGGATCCGGGTGGCGGTGCCGGTGACCTTCGGGTGACCGGTGCCGGTCGATGTCAGGTCCCGATCACGAGTGGAGGCGCATGCCATGCCCGTTCCCGCCATTCTCCTGGCCGAAGCTCCCGCGGCCGATCCCAACCTGGAACTGGCCCTCAAGGTGTTGCCGGCCCTGGCCGTCATCCTGCTGACCGCGGCGCTGTGCGGCCGGCTGGCCAATCTGGTGATGCAGCCGCGCGTCGTCGGCGAGATGGTCGCCGGCGTCCTGCTCGGGCCGACGCTGCTCGGCGCGGTGTTCCCCGGCGCTCAGGCGGCGCTGTTCCCCGCCGAGGTCAGGCCGGTCCTGTACGTGCTCAGCACCATCGGCCTGACCTTGTACATGTTCCTGGTCGGGGCCGGGATGGACCACGACGCCCGGGCGCCGGGCGAGCTGCGCAAGGCGAGCGTGCTGGCCGCGTCGGGGATCCTCTCTCCCCTGGTCCCCGGCGCCGCCGCCGGTCTCCTCCTGTGGGACGGCCTCTCCCGGCAGGACGTCGGCCGGATGGAGTTCGCGCTGTTCCTCGGGGGAGCGCTGTCGCTGACCGCGTTCCCCATGCTCGCCAGGATCCTGTACGAGCGCGGGCTGCAGAACACCCGCGTCGGCCGGATCGCCCTGCTGGCCGCCTCCATCGACGACGCCGTGGCCTGGTGCCTGCTCGCGGCGCTGTCGGCGGTGCACCTGGGCGGCGGTTCCGGTGACACGCTGCGCACCATCGCCCTGGCGGGGGCGTTCGCGGCGGTGATGCTCGGGGTGGTGGCTCCGCTGCTGCGCCCCCTGGGCCGCCGCGTCGCGAGTACCGGGCGGCTCGGCGCCGGCGGCGTGTACGTGATCGTCCTGGTGCCGCTCGCGGCCGGGTGGATCACCGACCTGATCGGCGTCTACTCGGTGTTCGGCGGCTTCGTCGCCGGGTTGGCCATGCCGCGCGAGCCGGCGTTCCGCGCCGCTCTGCACGGCCGGATGATGGACGTCGTCTCGACCCTGCTGCTCCCCGTCTTCTTCGCGTTCTCGGGTCTGAACACCCAGCTCGGGGGCATCGCCGGCGGCCCCGCGCTCCTGGCGTTCGCGCTGATCCTGGCTGTGGCCTTCTGCGGGAAGTACTTCGGCTGCTCGCTGGCGACGCGGGCGCTGGGATTCGGCTGGCGCGAATCCTGGGCCATGGGCGCGATGATGAACGCCCGCGGGCTGATGATCCTCATCTTCATCAACATCGGCCTGGCGCAGGGCATGATCACACAGGAGCTCTTCTCGATGCTCGTCCTCGTGGCCGTGCTCACCACCGCGGGAGCCCTGCCGCTGTACAAACTGGCGCTCCCGGAGCGCCACGAACGGACGGACGTGGGAAGCGTGGAGAGCATGGCCGGACAGGCGCGCACGGCAGCGTGAGAAATCGGTTTCATCTAATTTCATCCGAGGGTTCGGACATTCGCAGAATATGGCGGCAGGCTCCCGGGGGCGGCATTTCAAACTCTGGATATTTCCTGATATCGGTGCCACGGTTGTTCGGTGGCACGGATATCGGGGACATCCGAACCGCGCTCCTGGCGCCTGCTGCTCGTGGAGGACGACCGCGAGCTGGGAGAGATGCTGGTCGAGGTGTTCACCGACCAGGGATACACGGTCGATCTGGCGCTGGAGGGCCAGCGGGGCCTGCACCTGGGGCTGAGCCGCCCCTACGACGCGATGATCATCGATCGCGGACTGCCCGTGGTCGACGGGCTCGATCTGCTGCGGCGGCTGCGCAGGCAGGCGGTGACCGTGCCGGTGCTGGTGCTCTCCGCCTTCGGCGCCCTCGCCGATCGCGTCACCGGACTCGACGCGGGCGCCGAGGACTACCTGGTCAAGCCGTTCGAGATCGACGAACTGCTGGCCAGAGTGCGCGCCCTGCACCGCAGGAACCTGGACCAGGCCGCGCTGCTGCCGCTCGGCTCCGGCTGGCTCGACTCCGCGTCCAGCAGCGTACGGCTGCCGTCCGGTGAGCAGGTGACGCTCTCCGGCCAGGAGTGCCGGCTGCTCCACGCGCTGGCGGCCCGCCCCCGGCAGGTGCACACGCGCACCTCGCTGCTGCAGCGGGTCTTCGACGGCGCAAGGACCGAGTCGATCGTGGACACCTACGTCTACTATCTGCGCAACAAGCTGGGGTCCGGCGTCGTGCGCACGGTGCGGGGCGTGGGATACCGCCTGGGTGAGCTGTGACGGCTTCACGGTCCTTCGACCCGGAACGGCGCCTGCTGGTGCGCGCCCGCCGCCGGATCACCCTGCAGGTGGCGGCCGTGTTCTCGCTGGCGATCGCCCTCCTGGGCGCGCTGGTGTACTGCGTCGTGGTCGACGAGCAGGATGCCACCGCCCGGCGCGACCTGGCGGTGGCCGCGATGTCGGCCCCGCTGGACCACCCGCCGCCCTGCGTATGGCTGTTCGAACTCCGGGCGAACACCATGCGGAGCTCCCCCGGGGCGCCGGAGACCCTGCCGGTGCGCGAGACGCTCGACCGGGTCGCCGCCGACGGCCGCACCCGGGTCGACGTCGCGGAGGTCGGCGGTCATACGTACCTGGTCCGTACGCAGCGGCGCGGCGAGGTGTCCCTGCAGGCGGTGATGGACCTGTACTACCCCGTCACCGAGCGGCGGCGGCTGCTGCGCACGCTCTGCGCGGCTGAGGTCGCGGCACTGCTGGCGGGGTTGCTGATCGGCCAGGTGCTCGCCCGCCGGGCGATCGCGCCGCTGGGCGATGCCCTCGACCGCCAGCGCCGGTTCACGGCCGACGTCAGCCACGAACTGCGCAGCCCGCTGGCCCGTCTGCACGTCCGTGCGCAACTCGCCGCCCGGCGCCTGCGGCGGGAGCCGGACCCTCTGCTCGTCGCGGGCGACGTCGATCGGCTGGTCACCGGCATCGGGCAACTGGGCGAGGTGATCGAGGACCTGTTGCTGTCGACGCAGCTCAGACAGCGCCGCCGGCCGTCCGGGACTGCGGACCTGGCCGCGCTGGCCGAGGAGTCGGCCGAGGCCGAGGCGGCCCGCGCCCGGCAGCGCGGGGTGACGATCGACCTGCGGCTGGGTCCGGGCGATCATGTCGTGCGCGGAGCGCAGGCCGCGCTGCGCCGGGTGATCTCCGCGCTTCTCGACAACGCGCTCCGCCACACCCGCGCGGGCGGGCACATCTGGGTGACCGTCTGTTCGGGTCCCGAGACCGTTCAGCTCACTGTGCGGGACGACGGCGTGGGGCTGGACCCGCGTGACGGCGAGCGTCTGCTCGCCAGACATGCCGGTGTGCCCCACACCGGGGGTCTCGGCATCGGCCTGGCTCTCGTGAGCGAGGTGATGGACGCGCACGGCGGCACGATCGAGGTGGACGGGCGGCCGGGAGCCGGAGCCACCTTCGGCATCCGTCTCCCACGGGCCGCGCCGGACTCCGCTCCGCGCCTGTCCCGGATCTTCCTGCCCCAGCAGGTGCGGAGCGAGACAGGCAGAACACCGGAGGCGACCGCCCCAGGCCACGGCGACGGATCCCTGTAGTCCTCCGCGGGTCCGCGGTGGTGTAGCCGGGGTGCCGGCCTGGTAGTGGAGGCGTGTCGGTGTGGCCGCGGCACCAGGCCGCCTCCGGAGGGCGTCCTGCCTACCCGCGCCGTCGCCGATGTGAGGTGAGGGTGTGGCCGGGGCCGGAGGCGGTCGCGGCGTCGAGCAGCGCCCGGGCGGCGGACCCGGCCCGCTCCGCGGGGCCGGTGGCCGTGCCCATGGCGGCGGCGACGATGGCCCCCTCCACCAGCAGCAGGAGCTGGTCGGCGAGGGTGTCCGGGTCGGCGGCGCCCGCCTCGGCCGCGAGCGTGCCCAGGCGTTCCCGCAGCACGCGCTTGTGCGCCCGCGCCGCCGCCGCGACCGGCGGTGACACCGGGCCGAGCTCTCCGAAGGCGTTGATGAACGAGCAGCCGCGGAAGTCGGCCGTCCCGAACCACTCGGCGAGGAACGCGAAGACGGCCGCCACCCGCTCGCGTGGCTCGGCGACGCGGCCGACGTGGTCGGCCAGCGCGTCGTTCCACCGCCGGTCGCGATGCTCCAGGTATGCCTCGACCAGCGCGTCCTTGGACGGGTAGCACTGGTAGAGCCGCTTGAGCGAGACCCCGGCCGCGTCGCGGATCTGGTCCATGCCCACGGCCTGGATGCCCCGGGTGTAGAACAGCCGCTCGGCGGCGTCCAGGACGCGGCGGCGCGCCTCGTCGCCGTCGATCCGCCCGCGCCGCGTAGCGTCCACTGGCCCCTCCTCGCTGGGGAAAACGATCGTTCTCTACGATACGTACGGAGAACGAGCGTTCTCCTGGTTCGGGAAGGAGAGCACGATGAGCACGCGTCCCCCGCTTCCGCCGTTCACCGAGGAGACCGCCAGGCAGAAGGTGCAGGCCGCCGAGGACGCCTGGAACACCAGAGACCCGGAACGCGTCGCGCTCGCGTACACCGAGGACTCGGTGTGGCGTAACCGCTCGGAGTTCCTGACCGGACGGGAGGAGATCGTCGCCTTCCTGCGCCGCAAGTGGGAGCGCGAGCGGGACTACGCCCTGCGCAAGGACCTGTGGACCTTCGGCGGCGACCGCATCGCCGTACGGTTCCAGTACGAGTGGCACGACGCCGAGGGCCGGTGGTGGCGCAGTTACGGCAACGAGCTGTGGGAGTTCACCGCCGACGGGCTGATGAGCCGCAGGGAGGCGAGCATCAACGACGTGCCGATCGAGGAGAGCGGGCGGCGCATCCGCGGCCCGCGTCCCGAGTCCGAGCGCGGGGCCGGCCTTCCGCTCGCCTGACCGGCGGGGGCGGCCCGGGGCCTGTCACCTGGCCATGCTGCCGAGGGCTCGTAGCACGGTCCGCCGGGAGTGAACGCCGCCACGCTCACCAGCGGGCCGTTGTAACCGCCGAGCGCCCACGGGATCTTCTCCGGCAGGCAGGCCCGGTTGGCCCAGATGCGGATGCCGCCGCGGCCGGCGGGTTCGTCGGCGCACATCGCCACCGCGTCGAACCCGCGTACGAGGTCGAGCATGTCCTCCTCGCACTCGACGGCCCGGGTCTCCCCGGTGACGCGGACGGAGGAGTCGACCTCGGCGAGCCGGGCGACGGCCATGTCCGCCTTGGGACCGCCGATGTCGGCCTCCCGATAGAGGGCCTGCCGCGTCAGGTCGGACAGCTCGACCAGGTCGTGGTCCACGCAGTGGATCTCACCGACGCCGCACGCGGCGAGCGCCCAGGCCGTGTGGCTGCCGGTGCCGCCCAGCCCGAAGACGAGCACGCGTGAGCGTTTGAGGCGGGACCCGCGCCTCCCAGCCGGCCGTTCCGGGTCGGCGGCCCGAGCTGTTTTGTCGTACGGCTCGGCTACGTTCCGGATCATGACAGACCGTTCCCCCGACGGTGCGACCGTGTGGGCACGACACAGCAGGCTGCGCGTGGTGCCGCCGGTCCAGCCGCGCAAACTGGCGAAGGTCCCCTTCGTCGAGCTGGCGGACGGCCGGCTGCAGGGCGTGGTGTCGAGCGGCTCGGACATCGGCCGGGTCTACGTCTCCTCCATCGCCGCCGGCACCCACAACTACAACTGCAGCACCAACAACAACCGCCCCTGCGGCGGCCTGTACGGCTCGCCGTGCAAGCACCTGCGGGCCCTGGTCGCCGAGGCCGTCGTGCAGTACGGCGCCGACCGCGTGTCCCGTTACCTGCGGGTCGAGGTCCCCGAGGGCGCGGATCTGGCCGACTGCCTGGGCGGCGTCCACGAGCCCGCCCCCGCCGCGGTCGTGTTCAGCCGGTTCCTGCGCCACCTGGCCTACCTGGAGGTGCCCGACACCACCCTGCCGATCCCGGAGCTGCACTGGTTCCCGGCCACGGGGACGGTGGGTTGATGCTCGCCGTACAGCTCGCCGCCCTGCTCGGCGGCGACTCGGGAAACGACGGTGAGGGGACCGGAGAGGCGCTCGCGCTGCTCGACGGCTTCGACGACGCCCTGGTGCACGGCCTCGCCCGGCTCGCCGACGAGCGTGCCGAGGCCGTGACCGCTCCGGCCGCGGCGTTCGCCGCCACCCCTCTCGGTGATCGGCTGGCGGAGGCCGCCGACGCGGTCGTGTCCGGCTCGATCGCACAGGAGCATCTGACGGCCCTGGCGGGCGGCCGGGTCGCGTTGTACGGCGCCGTGCACGACGCCCTGCTCGGGAGCCTGGACGCGGCCCTGGGACGGGAGCGGGCGGACTGGCCGCCCACGCCCGGCGGCTCTCTTCCCAGCGGCTCCGTTCCCAGCGGCTCCGTTCCCGGCGGTGCCGTTCCCGGCGTTGTCGTTCCCGGCGGTGCCGGGACGGCGGGGGAGGCGGGCGGCTCCGGCGCTCAACCGGCCGCTCAACCGGCCGGGAACGTGCTCGGCGGAGTCCGCTCCTGGCTGCGCGAGCTGGCCATCACCGGCTGGCGCGGCGTCGACCACGACCTCGTCTCCGCGGCGGACCAGGTCATCGAGGCGCTGCTCGCCGTGCCGGCTCTGCGCAGGCTCGCGGTGCTGATCGACGGCTTCGCCGCAGAGCTGCGCGCCTCCTGCCCGATCGGCTCGACCGAGCGTCTGCCGGTGCGGCGCTGGGCCGATCTGTGGACCCGCGCCGTGCTGCTGTCGCAGGACGGCGTACTGACCGGGGAGCCCCGGCCCGCCGCCACGGTGTCGGGACGGCTGCTGGTGCTCGGCGTCGACGTGCACGAGCACGGCACCGCCGTCCAGTTCCAGGTGCACGCCGTCCTGGAGCCCTCCGACGGCGGCAGGTCCCGGCTGGTGCGCACCTCCGTCACGGCCGCCAAGGTCGACACCATCGTCGGGCCCGCGCTGTGGAAGCTGCCGCAGCGCCACAAGGTGCTGCTCGCCGCGCTGGCCGACCGCCGCAGCATCGAGATCGCGGACGTGCCCCTGCTCGACAGCGGTGACCTCGTCTGGCACGACGACCGCGCCTTCGTCAGCAAGCCGGCCGACCCGTTGGCGACCGCCCGGCTGTGCCTGCCCGGCGCGCTCGCCCCGGCGGTGCCGCCCCTCGACCGCGCTCCGGTACGGATCGCCGAACCCGTGCTGGTGGAGGGCTACAAGGTCACCGCGGACGGCTCCTTCGACCTGGGCGGCGCCGTCCTCGCCGTGGACGCGGAACGGCTGCCCGACTGCGGCCCGCTCACGCCCAAGCTGCTGGCGGCCTCGTCGGCGTGCGTGGGCCTGGTCCAGTGGGACGGCGGCCGCTGGACGCTGCAGCCGCTCGCCGTACAGGCGAAGGTCAAGCGGGAGGCGGTGGTGGTCGCCACCGCGGACTGGGCGCTCGGCCCCACCGATCCCAAGGCGGCCAAGGCCGAGGCCAAGACCGGGGACGCGGTCACGGTGCTGCGTGAACGAGCCGGACGGTTGCTGCGGCGGTGAGCGACGACATCTCCATGATCGGCGAAGACGGCCTGACCGCCGCCGGCGGGCACCGCGCCGGGGTGAACGCCACCGGGGCCGAGACGGGTTCGAGGAGCGGCGACCATGGCCTGACGGACGCCGACCGGAACCGGCGTCAGGTGCTCTACTGGCGGCTGCTGGCCCGGCTGTTCGACCACGAGGAGCAGCCCGCGCTGGAGACCGCCGGGGTCGCGGTCGTCGATGATCTGGGCCTGCCCGCCGGGCTGCTCGACCCGGCCGTGTCGGTCGACTCGCTGGTGCAGCGCTTCCCCGAGTTGTCCGCCGAGTTCGAGACCCTGCTCACGCCGGACGAGCACGTGCCGGGCGGCGAGGTGCGCCGGGCGGCGCTGGTCTCGAAGCTGCTGCTCAACGTCTTCGCCACCGGCTCGGGTGACGTCAGCGCCACTCGGCTCGCGACCTGGCAGCGCGACGCCGCCTGGCTCAAGTGGGCCCTGTGCGCGGGGCAGGCGCCCGGATCGGGAACGGGCGCGGCGCCGGGAGAGGCGGGC
Organism: Microbispora sp. NPDC046933; assembly: GCF_040644635.1. Lineage (NCBI taxonomy): Bacteria > Bacillati > Actinomycetota > Actinomycetes > Streptosporangiales > Streptosporangiaceae > Microbispora > Microbispora sp. NPDC046933. The sequence goes on from NZ_JBEYWW010000002.1 coordinate 189,816, forward strand.
GGCGAATCCGCAGCGGAGGCCGGGGCCGGCCACAGAAGCGGCCACGGTGCTGGGCCCACGGCCGGGTCCGGGCCGGGCACCGGCGTCAGGATAGGCGACGACGACCTGGTCAAGGCGCTGGCCGGCATCGAAGCCGAGCTGGTCGGCCGCATGCGGCTGCGCGAGGTCCTGGCCGACCCGGCCCTGGCGCGGCAGCTCACGCCCAGCATGTCGCTGGTCGAGCAGTTGCTGCGTGACAAGGCCAACCTGTCCGGGGTGGCGCTGGCCAACGCCAAGGCGCTGATCCGCAGGTTCGTCGACGAGGTCGCCGAGGTGCTGCGCACACAGGTCGAGAAGGCCGGCGCGGGCGTGATCGACCGGTCGGTGCCGCCCAAGCGGGTGTTTCGCAACCTGGACCTCGACCGCACGATCTGGAAGAACCTCACCAACTACAGCCCCGAGGACCAGCGGCTCTACGTCGACCGGCTCTACTACCGGCGCACCGCGAGGCGTACGACGCCGGCCAGGATGATCGTGGTGGTCGACCAGTCCGGCTCGATGGTCGACGCGATGGTCAACTGCACCATCCTGGCGTCCATCTTCGCCGGGCTGCCCAAGGTCGACGTGCATCTGGTCGCGTACGACACCCGCGCGCTCGACCTCACCCCGTGGGTGCACGATCCGTTCGAGGTGCTGCTGCGCACCCAGCTCGGCGGCGGCACCGACGGCACCGCCGCCCTGGCCCTCGCTCAGCCGAAGGTCGCCGACCCCCGCAACACGGTGGTCGTGTGGATCTCGGACTTCCACGAGTGGAACTCCCCCGCCGTCTACGCCGGCATGGAGGCGCTGCACCGATCCGGCGTACGGCTCATCCCCGTGGGCTCGGTGGACAGCGGCGGCCAGCAGAGCGTCAACCCGTGGTTCCGGCAGAAGCTCAAGGACCTGGGCACGCCGGTGATCTCGGGCCACATCCGCAAGCTCGTGTTCGAACTCAAGAACTTCCTCGCCTAGGAGACCCCCTCACATGACCGACGAGATGCTCCGCGCGCCCGCCGAAGTGAAGTACGCCGAGGAGCTCGACTGGCTGGAGTCGATCGACGACGGCCCCAAGCCGTTCTCCTGGCGGCTCAGCCCCCGGATGGTCCGGTTGTTCGTGCTCGGAAGCGAGCGGTCCGACGGCCTGGACCGCGAGATCCCGCAGAAGTGGTTCGGCGACCGGAGCTTCGTCGAGCGCAGCATCGTGACGCTCGCCTCCGACCGCGGCCTGCTGCTGATCGGCGACCCGGGCACGGGCAAGAGCTGGCTGGCCGAGCTGCTGTCCGCCGCCATCTGCCGTAACTCCACCCTGGTCGTGCAGGGAACGGCGGGCACCACCGAGGACCACATCAAGTATTCGTGGAACGTCTCGATGGTGATCGCCAAGGGCCAGTCCCGCGAGTCGATGATCCCTTCGCCGATCATGACGGCGATGGAGCAGGGCATGATCGGCCGCTTCGAGGAGCTGACCCGCGCCACCAGTGACGTGCAGGACGCCCTGATCTCGATCCTGTCGGAGAAGTACGTCTCCATTCCCGAGCTGGACACCGACAACACGGTCTTCGCCAGGCCCGGGTTCTCGATCATCGCCACCGCCAACAGCCGGGACCGGGGCGTCAACGACCTGTCCTCGGCGCTGAAACGGCGGTTCAACTTCGTCCGCATCCCCGTGGTGACGAGCAAGGCCAGCGAGGCGGAGATCGTCCGCTTCCGCACCACAGAACTGCTGCGCCGGCACCGCATCGAGCTGGACGTGCCGCCCGCGCTCCTGGACATCCTGCTGCAGAGCTTCGCCGACCTGCGCGCCGCGGCGGCGTCGGCCACGAGCGAGGACGAGAAGCTGGAGTCGGCCCTGTCCACCGCCGAGCAGATCGGCGTGCTGGAGGACGCCATCCTGCACAGCCACTTCTTCGGCGACCGCACGTTGCGTGCCGAGACGCTGGGCGGCGCCCTGGTCGGCTCCCTGGCCAGGCGCGCCCCGGAGGACCTGGCCATCCTCAACAAGTACTGGCACGGGGTGGTGGAACCACGCAGCAGGAACGACGGCGGCGAGTGGACGCGGTTCCTCGACGGCGGACGTCAGGCGATCTCGACGCTGTCATGAGCACCTTCGACGCCCTGCGCGAGCAGCTTCTCGACGCCGCCGCGGCCTTCTCCGGAGGCCGGGACGCGCCGCCGTCCCTCAGCCTGGCGGGCATCCTGTCCGGCATGGTCGACGACGTCGACCGCATGCTGCGCGAGGAGCTGGAGATCTTCCCGGTCTGCCACCACTCGCCGGCCTCCGCCCTGGCCATGACCCGGCGGCTGCGCGACAAGCGGCCCAAGGTCGTCTACCTGGAGCTGTGCGAGGACCTGCGCCCGCTCCTCGACGAGCTGCGCAACTGCAGGCTGCCGGTGGCACTGCAGGCGTTCGCCACCCAGCTCGACGGGTTCCCGCCCGGCTCCGGTCCGCTCAGCGTGATCGCGCCGGTCACGGAGGCGTCGGCGGAGTATCAGGCCATCGCGTACGCGCTCGACACCCCCGGCGTCGAGCTCGTGCTGGTCGACCGCTCGGTGGACCACGTCTTCCAGTGGCTGCCCCAGGAAGCGGCTGGTTCGGCTCCGCAGGAGTCAGGCTCGGTCGAAGACGGGCAGAGCGACGAGGCGGCGCTGCATGGGGACGCCGTGGGCGTCGAGATCGGCGACCTGCGACCGCGCTTCGCCGAGCTGGAAAAGCACCTGCTGCACCACGGCAAGGTGCGGCACTGGTCGGAGTGGTGGGACCAGTACGTCGAGCAGCCGCTGACCGGGGCCGGCTACGACACCTACCGCCAGGCGATGGCGCTGGTCGGCAGCCTGTTCCGGCGGCTGCGCCCCGACGGGGACGACCGCCTGGCCGTCGACGAGGAACGCGAGCGCTACATGTGGACGCGGATCCGCGAGCACCTCGCCGCGTCGGGCGCCGACCCCGCCGACTGCCTGTACGTGTGCGGGGCCTTCCACGCCGTCAGCACGGTCGCCGAGTTCGGCCTGCGGTCCGAGGCGCCGCCGTACGCGATCGGTCCGCGCACGGGCACCCGCTGGCTGTACGGGCTGATCCCCTCCAGCCACTCCGCGATCGAGGCGCAGTTCGGCCTGGCCCAGGGCTCGGTGTCCATCGCCGCCGCCACCTGGGCCAAGGCGGTCAGGCGTGGGGGCGTCACGCCCTACCGGCTGGAGGGGCAGCAGGGCGGGCGCGGGAAGCGGGCCGCCAAAGCCGCCAAGGCCGCCAAGGCCGCACCGCCCGTCGCCGCCGAGCAGGAGGCCGACCGGCTGTCGGGGTTCCTCGCCACCCCGCCCGCGCTCGACGGCCTGGACGAGGACGAACTGCGCGGATGGTGCGTCGACATCGTGCGGCTGGCCCGCCGCAACGGCTATCTGGCCAGCACGGCCGACGCCATCGCCGTGTTCGAGACGTCGATCCTGCTCGCCGGGTTGCGCGGCCGGACCAGGCCCACGCCGTACGACTTCGCCGACGCGGCCGTCACCTGCATCGAGAAGGACGTCGTGCCGGGCCGCCGCGACGTCCGCCGCCTGTGCGAGATCCTCCTGGGCGGCGACAAGATCGGGATGGTCGGCTACGACGCGCTGCCCCCGCTGGCCCGCGACGTGTACGACCGGCTGGAGCCCCTCGGGCTCGACCTGACCAGGCGCACCCAGCAGCGGGTGCTGCTCGACCTCAAGGCGGATCCCGAGCTGGAGCCGTGCTCCGACCTGCTGTGGACGCTGCGTCACCTGCTGCCCGACGGCGCGGTCCGGCCGATCATGGGGGCGCGCCGCCTCGGCGAGCGGCCGATCCAGGAGAGCTGGGACGTCGCGCTCGGCCGGCACCAGCGGGAGATCATCGAGCTGGGCTACGAGGGCGTCACCGTCGAACAGGTGCTGGAGCAGCGGCTGCGCCGCCAGGCGTGGGATCCCCAGGCCACGGCGGGAGTCGCGCTCGCGGCGGTGGAGGACACCATCCTCTATCTGGGCGGCCGCCGCCTCGCCGGCGAGCTCGGCGCCCGGGCCGTCGAGCTGCTGGCCGCCGAGCGCACGGTGGACGACGCGCCCGAGGTGCTGCGCCGGATCAGGCGGCTGCTGACCTACTACCGGGCGAGCGAACCGGAGCTGCCCGCCTGGTGCGAGGACTTCGTCACGGCCGGATACGCCCACTACTGCACGCTGCTGCCCACCGCCTTCGCCGACGACGACACCGGCGTACGCCAGGTCGGCGCCATGCTCGGCTTCCTGTTCACGCTGGAGAGCCTCGCGCTGTCACTGGGCTGCGACCGGGCCCAGCTCGAACTGGCCGTACGGCAGTCGCACCCGCGGGCCCCGGCCAAGGTCGCGTTGCTGTGGGCGGCGCAGACGCAACTGGGCCTGCTGGCCAGGGACGAGCTGCGCGTCCGCTGTGACGAGCTGCTGGCCAACCCGCTCGTCGTCCCGGCCTATCCGCTCTATGTGAGCGGGTTCGTCCAGGCGCTCGAACCCGTTCCCGGCCTCGCGCCGTTCGTGGTGGAGGCGCTGTCGAAGGCCTTCGCGCGACTGCCCGACCCCGTCCTGCTGCCGTGGCTGCCGACGTTGATCACCACGTTGCGGCGGCACGCGCCGGAGCTGGTCCCCGTGCTCGTCCGCGAGGCCGGGCGGACCTTCCCCGGGTCTCTGGCCGAGCTGGACGCCTGGACCCCGCCCTGGGAACGGCCGGCCGCACCTGCGCGGAAGGCCCGGGCGGCGGCCGCGCCGAGCGGGCCGGTGTCCGCGCTGCTGGCCCGGTATCCGCAGGCGTGCGACGCCGTCGCCGCGCTCCTCGGCTGTACGGCGGAGTGGGGGAGCGCCGGGCAGGAGAACGGCGAGGTGCGGGCCCTGCTCGCCCGGCACCCGGCGACGACCGGCGCGGTCGCGGCCCTGCTGCGTCTGTGAACCCGCGGGGGCGCCCTCCCCGGCGCCGATGGCCCAGCCCGCCATCGGCGCGCACCCCGAGGGCGGTCTCCAGGGTCAGGCTCCGCTCGTCCGGCAAGAAGACGCCGCGCTGCTGACGCCGGCCGGGGCCGGGTCGCGCCCGCGCATCGATGCCGGTCGGATGCGCCGCGGCGGCGTCGGGCCGCCGCGGCGCGGGGCGGGGCGCTCTACCAGTCGCCGTCCCCGCCCTCGTCCTCGTCGTCCTCGAAGATCTCTTCGACGATCTCGCCGGCCACCAGGCCGCCGACGACTCCGGCGGCGCCGGCCGCGGCCACCGCGCCCCAGCCGGGGCCGCTGCGGTGCTCCTGGTGGGGGTGGTGCCCGTCGTAGTGGCCGCCGTGCCCGTAGCCGTGCCCATAGCCGTGCCCGTGGTCCCCGTGCCCACCGAAGCCGTGCCCGCCGTAGCCGCCGTGGTGGTGGTCACCACCGTATGGCGCGCCGTGGTGGTCACCGTACGGCGCGCCATACTGTGTGCCGTACTGGGCCAGCCCGGTCAGCCAGCGGTCGATCTCCCCGGGCCAGTCCATGCGCGCCGCGTCCTCGTGACTGACGCGGAAGCGGCCGATGGCGTCGCCGGAGTAGCGGCCGGCCCGCTTGTCGGCCTCCAGGATTACCTCCAGACCCGCGGGGTCGGCCACGAAGGTGAGCTCGACCTCCCCCACCACACCGGCGTGCCGCGGGGGCGGGTAGAACTCGATCTCCTGGTAGAACGGCAGCTCCTGGCGCACGCCGTACAGGTGGCCGGCCTCCAGGTCGGCCGACCTGAACGCGAAACCGAGCTGGAGGAAGGCCTCCAGGACGCGGAGCTGCGAGGGGAGCGGCTCGACGGCGATCGGGTCGAGGTCGCCCTTGTCGACGGCCTTCGCGATGGCCACCTCGGTGCGTACGCCGAGCGCCATGCCGCTCAGGTGCTGCCCGTCGATCTCACTGATCGGGGTCTCCCACGGCACCGGGATCTGGAAGGCGATGCTCCGGTTCTCGCCCTTGCGCAGGGTGAACGGACCGGACACCCGGGCACGGGAGAACTCCCCGAGCCCCGCGCCCTCGCCGTCGCCGTGCTCGATCTCCACCCGGGCGACCAGGCCGAGGGTGATGTCCTCGATCTCGGCGTCGAAGTCGCCGCCGGACAGTCTCACCTCGCCGGTGAGCACGCCGCCCGGCCGGACTCGTGGGGTGGTCAGTACGGTGTCCACCGAGGGGGCGCCCACCCCGAGAGCGCCCAGCATCCGCTTGAAGACCACGTGTTTCTCCCTGTCGACGGTCGATGAGGTGTGTCAGCCGCCACCTGAACGATCAAGCGCCGTGCCCGGGTTCCGGCCGCCGGTAAAGATTGCCCTTCCCCTGATCGGCGGGCGCATGGCGCAGGACCGTCACGTGACGGTTGCCGGATTTCGCCATGCCTGGGCCGGGGAGGTCGCGGCGCGCCGCCCCGGCCCGCGCGCCGGCCGCCGGGATTTCCGCAAGCTTGCCGTCGATTTTGCCCAAATAGGCATGTTTGGGATTGTTCTCCATTTGGCCCGCGAACGCGGGATGAAGCGGACACGGAGGCGGCGAATCGGCGTGGAGACCATTCCGGCGGAGGCAGAGGTCGCGACGACTCGCTCACCCCGCAACAGGGTCGTCATGTCGCTGATCTCCCTGGCGCTGGCGGCCGTGCTCATCTCCTTCCTCCCGCACATCGCCGGAGTGACCTGGGGGCAGCTCGACCACCGCCTGTCAGGGGTCGGCTGGGGCCCGATGGCGGTGCTCACGGGGCTGTGGCTGGCCGGGCTGTGGGCCTACTCCAACGTGCTGAGCGACTCCCTGCCCGGGTTGAGCAGGCGCAGGGCGCTGCTGGTCAACTGCGTCGGCAGCGGTGCCAGCAACGTGCTGCCGTTCGGCGGGGCCGTGGGCGTGGCCATGACCTTCACCATGATGACCAGGTGGGGCTTCGGACGGCGGCCGGTGGTGGCCTCGACGGTCGTGACGGGTGTGTGGAACCTGCTGTCCCGCTTCCTGCTCCCCGCCGTGGGACTCGTCTGCCTGCTCGGCGCGGGGTACGTGCCGGACCGCCGGCTGGCGGCCGCCGCCGGGGTCGGCGGCGCGTTGCTCATCGGTGTCGTCGTGGCCATGTCGGCCGCCCTCCATCGGGAGGCCGTGGCCGACCTGCTGGGCCGGGGCCTGGATCGGGTGGTCCGGCTCCTGCCGCTCCGGCGGAAGCCCTGCCTGCGCGACTTCCTGCTCGACCTGCGCCACTCCACCATCGAGATCACTCGTACGCGGTGGCCCCGGCTCACGCTCGGCATGGTCGCCTACATGGCGCTGCAGTGCGTCCTGTTCATCGGATGCCTGCGGGCGACCGGTGCCGAGGTCGCCGTCCCGGAGGCGGTCGCCGCCTTCGCGATCAACCGGGTGCTGACCACCGCCGTCATCACTCCCGGCGGGTCGGGGATCAGCGAGTCGGCGACCGCGCTGGCGCTGATCGGCTTCGGCGTCGCACCCGGGGCGGCCACGGCGGCGGTGCTGCTGTTCTGGTTCTTCGCCCACCTGATCGAGATCCCGGTCGGCTGGTTCGCCTGGAGCATCTGGTCGCTCACCGCACGGGGTGCCGCTGTGACGTCTTCTCCTACCCCTTCACGGGCCGGCGGGAGGGCGTGACCCTGGCACACCCCGCGGCCTGCGTTCGCGACCGGGTCAGCCGGTGGACGCCCAGGCCGGCCGCGGCCAGCACGACCAGGCCGGCCACGACCAGGAGGCCGATCCGTCCGGAGACCTGCTCCACCAGCTCGTACGAGCCCCCCGCGGCGTACCCGAGCCCCACGGTCCCCGCCCCCCAGGCCAGGCCGCCGGGCACCTCGAAGGTGAGGAACCTGGCGTACGGCAGGCGCCCCATGCCGGCCAGCATGGGGACGAGAGCGCGCAGCAGGCCGACCCAGCGGCCGAAGAAGACGGCCCACCCGCCGCGCCGCCGCAGGTAGTCCTCGGTGCGGTCCCAGCGCTCCGCGCTCACCCGGCGGCCCAGCCGGCTGTCGCGCACCCGGGGCCCCAGCCGCCGCCCGATCCGGTAGCTGATCGAATCCCCGGCGATCGCGCCCACGCCGGCCACGGCCATCATGAGCGGCAGGCTCACGTTCCCGGTGAAGGCGAGGAAGCCCGCCATCAGGAGGGTGAGCTCACCCGGCACCACGAGCCCGATGAGCGCCGCCGTCTCCGCGCAGGCCATCAGCCCGACCACCAGGTAGGCCCACGGGCCCGCCGCCGCAATGAACTGGTGCAGCCCCTGTGTCATCGGATGCCCCCCGCCGCCGCGCTGGCTGTCCCCCCACAATGCACGTCACAAGGGGAACGCCAGTAGCTCGCGGCGGGAAAACCTCGGTAAGCGTCGAGCCCGCAGAGGAAACGTCAGATGGTGCCGGAGAATGTGTCGCACCGGGCGGGGGAGCCCGTCTCGTATCCCGTGGTGAACCACTTCACCCGCTGCCGCGAGCTGCCGTGCGTCCAGCCCTCGGGATCCACTCTGCCCTGGCTGCGCTCCTGGATCCTGTCGTCGCCCACCGCCGCCGCGGCGTCCAGGGCCTCCTTGATGTCCGTCGCGGTGAACGGGCTCTCGTAGAACCCCGTGTCGACGGCGTTCTTCGCCCACACCCCGGCGTAGCAGTCCGCCTGAAGCTCCAGCCGTACGGAGGCGCTGTCCGCTCCCTGGCTGTCGCCGCCGACCCGCCGGGTGGTGCCGAGGAGGTTCTGCACGTGGTGCCCGTACTCGTGACCGATCACGTACGCCTGGGCGAAGGGCCCGCCCTTGGCGCCGAACTTGCTCTCCAGCTCCTCGAAGAAGCCGAGGTCGAGGTAGACCTTGCTGTCGGCCGGGCAGTAGAAGGGGCCGACGGCCGAGGTCGCCTGGCCGCAGCCGGTGCTCACGACCTTGGTGAACAGAACGGTCCGCGCGTTGCGGTACGGCTGCTTGCCCCGCTCGGCGAAGGCGTCCCGCCAGTATTTCTGGACGCTGTTGACCACGCCCACCACGCGGCACTTCTCCGACTGGTCCGCGTCGCTGCCCTTCTTGCATTGGGAGGTGAGGTCCGAGGCCGGACGCGCGCCCGTGGACCCGCCGGACGAGGAGCTTCCGCCGCCGAGGAGATCGGCCGGGTTCACTCCCAGGACCAGGGCGGCGACCAGGGCGATGACGCCTATGACGCCTCCGCCGATCGCGAGCCCGCCGCCCGGGAACCCGCCACCGCCCTCCTCCACCTGTGACGCGTCGAGATCCACGTCGTCGCGGAAGTCCATCGAGCCCGCCTTCCTGTCCCGGGACCTGCCCCGAACTATGATCCCCGACCGCCGCCGGTCGCTCATCCGGTGCTCCGATGACAGAAGTCCCCATTTCGGACATCTAGGCGTAAACACGTACGAAGCTCGGCAAAGAGTGGTGGGGTGCTTTGCGGAATTGCGGGCGTTGTGACCTAGTCGTTCCTGATTCGTAACAGATGACCAGAATGAGGCGATAGTTCGTCTTTGCTTCAGTCCCTTCACGCACATCGTTCACTCGCGAGATCCACTGTGACCGCTCGAGACCGCGCCGCTTTATCGGCGCTTTATGCATCGTGATGGAAGGGACTGCACCTGATGCAGCCAGTGGCAGCGAGAAAGCTGCTGGGAGGCTTGAGGAGGCGAGGGCGTCTCGCCGTGGCCGCCGTGATCGCCCTGGTCGCGACGCTGCTCGTCAGCGGCGTCGTGACGGCGGCGCACGCCGACCCGGACCCGGCGAAAGCGGGTCATGGACGCCCAAGCCCGACGCCGACCGGTTCCCCCACCCCGCCCGCCCTCAGCCCGGCCGACCGCTCGTACATCGAGGGCACGGTCAAGGTCGCGGCGGTTCCGGCCGCGGCCGGTGACAGCGTCACCGAGCTGGCCGTCGACGGCACCGCTCTGAACGCCACCCGTACGGTGGGCGTGTCGAAGCTCCGTTTCGACGTCGGCTCGAACTCGACCGAGGCGCGATACCACAACTACGTGCTCGTCAACGGCGTCTACCGGAGCGACATCGGCGACCTCGTGAACGAGCGGGCGACCATCGAGATCCCGAACGAACACCTCGTCAAGGGCGAGAACACCATCGAGATCTTCGCCGGGACGATCCAGAGCTCGTGCGGCGTCAACTACGACGACTTCGTCCTGTCCGACGTGGGCCTCGAACTGCTCGGTGAGGTCGCGGACGGGGAGGACAACCCTTACACCCTGTCGTTCGGCGACGGCAACTGCGGCTCGAACACCACGCTGCTCAAGCAGGCCACGCTGAAGTTCTTCGTCAAGGGCGACCCCCAGGGCACCACGGGTCTCGCCACGGACCTGGACACCACGACGCTGGCCAACGGCGAGCACGCCGTCACCGCCAAGGCGGCGTCCGGGGCCAGGGTCAAGCACACCGTGACCGTGAACAACGCCCCGGCAGGGGCGCCCCGGCTGCTGCCCACGGACGGCACGCTGGTGGCACGCACCACGCCGATCCACGCGACCGTACCGGCCGCCGGTGCGGGCGGCGTCTCGTCCCTCACCGTCGACGGCGCGGAACCCGCCACGAAGGCCACCCTGGGCAACGGCGCGGCGACGTTCAGCTTCGACGTGGGCGCGGACTCGATCGACGACAAGTACGACGACTTCCTGCTCGTCAACGGCAAGCGCATCGACCTGGGCGGCACCTGGGCCGGCCGGCGCGTCACCGTCGCCGTTCCGGCCCGGTTCCTGGTGCCCGGCGACAACACGGTCAAGGTCGTGACCGGAGACTGGAAGGCGTCCTGCGGCACCGACCGCGACGACTTCACCATCGCGAACCTCGACCTCGCCCTCGACGGCGCCACCGTGAAAGGTCAGGACATCAAGCCGTCCTACGACATGGGCGACGGCACCTGCGGCAGCAGCCAGACCGCCCTCCGCGAGGTCGAACTGCGCTACACGATCGACGCCCCGGCGGTGCACGTCGTCCGGACGCTCGGCTCGGGTGACGCGACCCTCAGCTTCACCGTGGGCACCAACTCGATCGAGGCGCGCTACCAGAACCACCTGCTCGTGAACGGGCGGAAGGTCGTGCTCGACGGCGACTTCGTGAGCCGGCGGGTCGACTTCACCTTCCCGAACGAATACCTCGTGCCCGGCTGGAACACGATCGACTTCGTGACCGGCACCTATCCGACGTCGTGCGGCAACAACCGCGACGACTTCGCGATCTCGAACATCGCCCTCACCCCGGTGCGGGGCACGGCGACCGGCCAGATGCTCAAGAGCTCCTACAGCATGGGCGACGGCAACTGCGGCGACAACGTGAACCTGCTGACCGAGATCGACCTCGAGTTCCTCGTGGACGCCCCCGCGGGCGGCCTGAGCGCGGACCTCGACACCACCGCGATCAAGGACGGCAAGCACACCCTCGCCGCGAACTCGACCACGGGCGAGATCGCCACCCGTACGCTGATCACCGACAACTCGGCGCCCAAGGTCGCCACCAGCGTCCCCGCCGCGGGCGAGAAGATCACCGCCTCCGTCGTGCTGGACGTCACGCTGGAGGACGCCTCCGGCGTGGTGTCCGGGCCGGACGTCACGCTCGACGGGCAGCCGATCGCGCTGGGCGCCCAGGTGGGCCCCGGGCTGCGGCCGGGTTCGCACACCCTCGCCGTGACCGCCGTGGACTCGCTCGGCAACACCGCCACCCGTGAGGTCTCGTTCGAGTCCGCCGGCATCCCGGACGCCCCCGCCGAGCTCACCCCGGCGTCCGGAGCCGTCGACGTGTCGGGCTCCGTCACGCTCTCGGCGAAGGTCGCCGAGCCCGGCGGCGGCGAGGTCAAGGCGACGTTCTCCGAAGCCGACATCCTGACCCCGAACCAGGCGTTCCAGGGCGTGGCCGAGGCCGTCCCCACGACCCTGAAGGTGCCCGGTGAGAAGAAGGTCAAGGCCGCCGGGCTGGAGCCCGCCGACGGCGCGACGCTCGACGCGCCCGCCGGGCGGGACGTCACCTACCAGCGGTACGACATCCAGGTCAAGGGCCACGTGGACGCCCCGGTCCTGCGCTGGGAGGGCGTCATCGACCCCGAGCGCCTGGTGTCGCTGCGGGCGTGGAACACCAGGACCCGGGCGTGGGACCTGCTGACGAGCTCCCGCGGCGCAGCCGAGGGCCAGACCGCGCTCACCGCCGTCGTCGGCGACGAGTACGTCGACGGGCAGCAGGTCCACGTGATGGTGACGGGCGAGGACCCGTTCGCCGACGACATCGACCCCGGTGACCCGAACGGCTTCGCCGACCCCTCCACGTACGACTTCTCGATCGTCCACTTCACGGACACGCAGTACCTCTCCGAGGGCGCGGTGGAGCAGGAGACCGCCGAGGAGCGCGCGGTGTGGGAGTCCGCGTACGCCGGGATCGTCAACTGGATCAAGGACAACAAGGACCAGCGCAAGATCTCGTACGTCGCGCACACCGGCGACATCATCGAGAACAACATCCGCAAGCCCGCGGACGAGGCCACGCAGCGGGAGGTCGTCGGCGAGTTCGAGGTGTCGTCCAAGCAGCAGCGCGTCCTCGACGAGGCGAAGATCCCGAACGGCGTGATCGCCGGCAACCACGACAACCAGTCGGGCACCGAGAACGGGCCGGAGGCGATCTACAACACGTACTACGGCCCCGGCCGCTACCAGACGGCGGCGCAGGGCTGGCAGCACGCGGAGTACGGCGGGCCGTGGAAGGAGGGCGACAACCAGAACCACTACGACCTGTTCTCGGCCGGCGGGCTGGACTTCGTCGTGGTCGGCCTCTCGTACGGCGTCACGCGGGAGGAGGCCGAGTGGGCCGACTCCGTCTTCAAGCGGTTCCCCGACCGCAACGGCATCCTGCTCTCGCACGACTACCTCGTGCCGAGCACCAACCCGGACGGGCGCGGCGCGGGATTCTCGGCGCCGGACGGCTCGATGCTCTACAAGACGGTGGTCGAGAAGAACCCGAACGTCTTCCTCATCCTCGCCGGGCACGAGCACGGCGTGGCCACCAACGTGAAGCCGAAGGTCGGCCAGGTCGGCAAGGGCGTGGTCGAACTGCTGGCGGACTACCAGTTCTACACGGTCTCGGCCGACCGCCTCGGGCTCACCCAGGTGGGCGGATACAACCCGGACGACCAGCTCCAGTTCGGCGCGAGCTTCTTCCGGCTGCTGCAGTTCAACGTCAAGCGGGCCGAGCTGACCGTGGACACCTACTCGCCGCTGCTGAACGACTTCGGCGCGGGCGAGTTCGACCCGCTGCGCCGTTACGACGGCCGCGAGGACAACATGGTGCTGCCGGTCGATCTCACCACCCGCACGACGAGCTTCACGACCGACTCGCTGGCGATCTACAAGCCCACCCGGATCATCGGCACGAGCACGGTCCCGTCGGGTCAGGTGGCCTCGGTGACCTGGAAGCGTCTCAAGGGCGACACGGCCTACGCCTGGTTCGTCACCGCGCGCTCCACCGGCGGCGGCGTGACCGCCTCCGAGCCCAGCGTCTTCGTCACCAAGGACGAGCACGGCCGCCCCGGTAAGTGGGGACCGGACTCGCCCCTCTACCGCTGGTTCCAGCGCAGGTAACCCGTCATCGCCGCCCCGGACCCCGCCTCAAGGCGGCTCGTCCGGGGCGGCCTTCCCTTTCGAATCGTGGGCCCCCTCGAAACCTGGCCGTCCTCGAAACCGGGGCGTCCTCGAAACCTGGGCCCCCTCGAACCCTTCGAATCCTGGAGAACGAGACATGTCTCGCAGGCTGTCCGCCGCCCTCCTCGCTCTCGCCTTCGCCCTCGGCGGGCTGCTGGCGTTCTCCGCTCCGGCGGCGGCGCACAACGCGACCACCAAGGCGCACGCCACGGTGACCGGGACGGGTGCGGACGTCAGAGTCGTGCTCGACCTGGAGTACGACCTCCTCATGAAGTCGGCCTGGCTGTACGCCGAGGCGTACGACGCGAAGGAGCGGGCCGAGCAGCTCCGCCAGCTCAAGAAGAACCGCGCCGCCGTGGTCGACTACGTCACGCGCCGCTTCGCGGTGACGTACGGCGACAGGCCCTGCACGCCCACCCCGGTGGGCGACGCGGGCGTGCGCGACCGCGACAAGGTGGCCTACGCGGTGGTGACCCTCGACTACCGCTGCGCGGGCGACGGCGAGGCAGGACACGCCATCTCCAGCGCGCTCTTCCCGGACGCCGAGAGCTTCGTGCACAGCACGGAGACGATCGTCGGCTACACGCTCGACGGCACGACGGGCTCGGCGGTCCTGACCGCGGGGAAGCCGACGCTGCGGGTCGGCGAGCACCGGGCCTCGAACCAGGTGGGGGAGTTCTTCCTGCTCGGCGCCGAGCACCTGCTGTCCGGCCTCGACCACATCTTCTTCCTGCTCGCCCTGCTGATCGGCGCCCGCCGCCTGCGCGACGTCGTCGTCACGGCCTCCGCCTTCACGGCCGCCCACAGCATCACGTTCCTCCTGGCGGCGCTGGGGATCGTGGACGTTCCCGCGGGGATCGTCGAGCCGGTGATCGCGGTGTCGATCATCGTCGTGGCCGTCGCCAACCTTCTGGGCCGCGACGAGGACAAACTGGGCAGATGGCGGCTGCCGATCGTCTTCGCCTTCGGCCTGGTGCACGGGCTCGGCTTCGCGAGCGCGCTGGACATCGACGAGAAGGGGTCGTGGGAGCTGCTCCTGTCGCTGCTGAGCTTCAACGTCGGCATCGAGGCCACCCAGCTGCTGATCATCGCGGTGCTCTTCCCGGTGCTGACGCTGCTGCGCCGTACGTCCGCGGCGCGCTGGGTGACCGCGGTCATGTCGGTCCCCATCGTGGCGATCAGCCTCTACTGGTGCGTCGACCGGATCACGCTGCCGCTTTGACCGGGCCCTCTGCCGGAGGCCGGCGATGATCTACACGGCGGTCGCGACGAGCCGTACGTCCGGCCGGGAGGCGAATGGACGCTCGGCTTCGTGACGAGGTCCTCACTGTGGTCGAATCGTTCATCCACCTCCTTCCGCAGAGGAGACGAAGACATGAACGATCGATCCCTCCGGGAGACCAGGGAGTTCTTCGCCGCGAAGGCGGCCACCTGGGAGGAGAAGTACCCCGACGACGGCCCGGCCTTCGCCGCCGCGATCGCCGGCATGGCTCTGCCGGCCGGAGGCCTGGCACTCGACGCCGGATGCGGAACCGGCCGCGCGTTCCCCCTGCTGCGGGACGCGGTCGGGGCCGCGGGGCGGGTGGTGGGCGTGGACGTCACCCCGGAGATGATCCGGTCGGCCCGCGAGCGGGGCCGGGAGGAGTACGGCAGGCTGCTGGTCGCCGACGTCGGGCGGCTCCCGCTCCGCGACGGCGTGGCGGACGGCGTGCTGGCGTCCGGGCTGATCTCCCACGTTCTCCGGCCGGTGGCCGTGCTGTCCGAGCTGGCCCGGGTGACCCGCCCGGGCGGGAGGATGGCGCTGTTCCACCCCGTGGGCCGTGCGGTGCTCGCGGCGCGGCGCGGCCGCACCCTGACCCCCGACGACGTACGGGCCGAGCACAACCTCCGTCCCCTGCTGGACACCGCCGGCTGGACCCTGCTCGACTACCACGACACCGAGGAGCGCTATCTGGCGCTGGCACGCAGACGAGAGACGACACGCGCTTGACGTTCCGGACCGGCGAAGCCGCCGCGGTGCTCGGCGTCGGCGCCGATCCCCGCCGTCCGCCGCCTGCCTCCCCCTGACCTGCGCAGGCGGAGACGGCTCCGCCCTTGCCTTGACGCCTGCGACAAGGTTCTAGCGTGATCGCGAACACCCGACCAAGGAGCCCCGATGAAATTCGCGATCAGCTACTCCACGGCGGACGGGCTCGACCCCGACAGGCTCGTGGCCTACGCCCGCCATGCCGAGGACTGCGGCTTCGAGGGGCTGTACCTGCCGGAACACATCGTGTTGTATCCCGGCGCCGCGATCGGCCCCTTCGAGATCCCGCCGACGCTGCCCTACCCCGATCCGCTCGACTGCCTGGGCTTCGTCGCGGCGGCCACGCGACGCCTCCTGCTCGGCACGGCCGTGCTGCTGCTGCCGTACCACCATCCGGTGGTCCTGGCCAAGCGTCTGGCGACCATCGACGTGCTGTCCAAGGGGCGCATGCGACTGCTGACCGTGGGGCTGGGCACCCTGCCCGGCGAGGCCATGGCGACAGGGGTCGACTTCGGCACCCGCGGACGCCGTGCCGACGAGGCGATCGACGTGCTGCGGCTGCTGTGGGAGGGGGACGAGAAAGGCGTCGGCTTCACGGGCGAGTTCTTCGGCTTCGACGACGTGTGCAGCTATCCCAAGCCCTATGGCGTCACGCACCTGCCGATCCACGTGGGCGGGTCGAGTCGGGCCGCCGCACGCCGTGCCGGACGGCGCGGCGACGGCTACTTCCCGGGCGGCTCGCTCACCCCGGAGGAACGCGCCATCCAGTGGGAACTGGCCCGGACCGCGGCCGCCGAGGCCGGCCGCGATCCCGATGCGCTGGAATACACGCGCTGGGGGTCGATCGACATGTCCGAGGAACGCGTCGAGACGTACGCCGCACAGGGCGTGACCCGCATCGTGGTCGGCTCCTCCACCACCGATCCGGAGCGACAGCGGGACGAGATGTCCGCGTTCTCCCAGCGATTCGCCCTCGCGAGCGCCGGTTGACGCCCCGCCGCCAGGTGACGGCTGATCGCTATTTGATCGGTATGGAATTCACGTGGTATGCGGATCAAGTGCGGGCCGCTTGACCGGAACCAATATGGTGATAATTATGGTTGGGACGGGCCCGCTCTCCCAATGGAGGCCGAAATGGCCGACGCCACCACGCCCGGCAGCGGCGAAGTGCCGAGCGATCGACCACGCATCGAAAACGCTCCAAAACACTGGCAGCCAAGCCCTTTATCGGACATCTCGGACAATGCCTACAACCGACTCTATGCCATGACGCTTGAGGAGACCTACGCGGCCGAGGTGATGGCGCAGCCGGACTCCTACGCGGATTTCTTCCTCGAGTCTCCGCAGACGCGGTTCCACGAGTTCGTCGGGCCGCCCGAGCTGAAGGGCGCCGAGGTCCGCGCCTCGCGGATGGCCATGGTCGACCGGCTCCGGCTGGCCGGCGAGGCGAAGTATCCCGATTTCTTCGTCGACTCGCCGCACAACGGGCCGCCGTTTCATGAGAAGTTTCTCGACAAGGGCCCACCGAAGCCGAAGTCGGACGAGGTGGAGGGTGAGATCAACCTGGAAGAGCTGGTCAGCCCGGTGGGCGAGCGGGTCCGGATGCTGAGCCAGTCCCGGGTGCTGGCCGCCTTCATGCGCATGCAGCAGTCGGCCGGGCAGTAGATGCCGCCCCCGCCCGGCACTCCGCCGTACGCGGAGTTCGTGGTCAAAGTCTCCAAGTTCTGCAATCTGCGCTGTCGCTACTGCTACGAGTTCCCGTCGCTTGGCGACACCACCAGGATGTCGCTGGACGACATCCGGGCGATGTTCGGCACCGTGGGCGAGTACTTCCGCGATCACCCGCGCCGGCTCGATTTCGTCTGGCACGGCGGTGAGCCGTTGCTGATGGGGGCCGACTTCTACTGGCGCCTTCTGCAATACGAGCATGAAATATTCGACCCATTGGGATTGCCGTTCACCAACGCGGTGCAGACCAATCTCACGATCGTCCGGCCGGATATCATCCGAGTGCTGAAGGAGGTGTTCGACGAGGTCGGCGTTTCGGTCGACCTGTTCGGCGGAAACCGGGTAGACCGATTCGGTGGCGACGTGCAACCGAAGGTGCTCCACGGGATGCAGGCGCTACTCGATGAGGGCATTCATTTCGGCTGTATCTCCGTGCTGTCCAAGGCGACCGCGCCATACGTCGAAAACATCTACACATTCTTCGAGGATCTGCGGCTGAGTTTTCGTTTCCTGCCGATTTACCGCACGGGCTACGCCGGTCAGCTCGCGCCGCACGAGTTGTCCCCCGCAGAGACAGTCGACGCCCTGAAGGTCGCCACCGACCGGTGGTTCGCCTCGGCGGTCCCCATCCGGGTTGAGCCCGTGGAGACCTATGTGTCGAACGTACTGTCGCACCTGAGCGGCCGGGGGCGCCGCTACTACGACAAGGAGCACGGCGAGGCCGTCTTCATCGTCGACACCGACGGCGGTGTGTACTCCAACGGCGACGCCTACGACGGCTCGCTACGCCACGGGAACATCTTCCACGACTCCTTCTCGGACATGCGGCGATCGGCCGGTTTCGCACGGGCCCTTGCCCAGTCACGGGCCCGGGTGCGAGACGCCTGCACCGGATGTCGATATTTCGGGTCGTGCTCGGGCTTCTTCATGGGTGAGGCGACCCCGGAGCAACGCTGGCGTGACGGTGACGGGCGGCTCTTCTGCGGTGTCGCCCTGCCCGTGCAGCACTACATCGAGGAACGCCTCCGGACAGCCGGGCTGCTTACGGCCGAGGGCCAAGTCGACCTGGCGGAGCTGCGGCAGCGTGCCGGGGACACGGAAAGATCGGTCGGCCATCGCTGAGAAAGGCGCCCCGATGATCGTCGTAACCGAGGGAACCAGCGCGTACGGGCGCTTGGTCGTGCGGCATCTCCTGACCCGCGTTCCCGCCGGCCGGGTGGCGGTGACCACCACCGATCCGGAGCAGGCCGCGGATCTCGCCGCTCTCGGCGTCGAAGTCCGGCAGGAGGACTACGCCGATCCGGGCAACGGCGCGGCGATCTTCGCCGACGCCGAGCGTGTCCTGAGCAATCCGCCACCCGGCTGGATCGGGCGGCAGACGCCGAGCGGCAGCATCGACCGGGCCCTGGCCCGTATAGAGGCCGTCACCGAGGCCGGGGTGCCGCACCTCGTCCACGTGGGGATCATCAACAGCGAGCGCACGTACCTGAAGTGGCACCACGCGCTGGAGGGTGCCGTCCGCCGCAGTGGGGTCCCGTTCACCATCCTGCGTGACAACCTGCACAGTGAGGCGCTGCTGCCGGCCGCGCGGCTGGCCTTGGCCAGTGGCGAGTTCGTCTGCGCGTTCGGCGGACGTACGATGGCGCCCGCCGCGCTGACGGACTACGCCGAAGCGGCAGCCATCGTGTTGGCCGACGGCGGACACGAAGGGGAGGTTCTCGAACTGTCCGGCTTCGGCCTGACCGCGCTCGGCATCGCATCGGTCTTCACCCTGCTCGCCGATCGGGAGATCGCGCTCCTTGAGGTGAGCTCCGCGAGTGTCGCTGCCGCGCTGAAGAACGCCGGCGCCGCCGACGAAGTCGCCGAAGAGCTGTCGGACCTGTACGAGGCGACCAGCCGCGGCGAATTCTCCCAGGTAGGCGATGATCTAGACCGCATCCTCGGTCACTCGCACCAGCTCAACGAGGCGGCGCTCCGCGCCGCGTTGGCCGCCGGCTGAGGGTGCCCGCCGCCGGGAGTGAGCGTCCTCCAGCGCCCCGACCGCCAGGACCTCGCTGTACGGAGGGGCATCGAGACGTCCATCCGGGGAGCGGGACCGCCAAGCCGCGACCTGTGCCGCCGTCGGGAAAAGCCGGGCGAGTTCCGCAGGACGCAAGAGATCGTCCGTCATGCCGGGTCCTCACATGTCGACGGGGTTCCCTCAGCGGAGCGGCACCGATGAGGGAGCCGTACGGATGCGGACCGACAAGTTCGTCGAAGCGCGAGCGCGGGGGTGCCGTTCGGGCACGCCGCCGGGTCCAGCAGGCGGCGGGAGAGGCCCCATCAACGTCGGCCACCGGCCTCCGCAACACTTGGTCCTCGATAACCCGGCGCCTGCGCGGCCCAGGCTGTAAATCGGCCGCGCAGCCGGCGAAGACCGAACACCGTAGGAGACAACCGTGAGCCTCGAGGCACAGCGCGCCCACATCCTCACCGGGCAGATGTACAACGACCTGACCGACGAACTGGTCGCCGCCCGCCAGCGCGCCGTGCTGCTCACCAACGCCTACAACGACAGCTTCGGCGCTCCCCAGGCCCACCGTGAGGCCCTCCTCCGTGACCTGCTCGACCACGTCGGCCCCGGTGCTCACTTCGAGCCCACCTTCCGGTGCGAGTTCGGCTACAACATCAGTGTCGGCGCCGATTTCTACGCCAACTTCGACGCCGTCATGCTCGACGGCGCACGAATCACGATCGGCGACAACGTCCTGCTCGGACCACGCGTGAGCATCTACACCTCCAACCACGCCATCGATCCCGACGAGCGCGTGGCCGGGGCCTGCTACGCCAAGCCCGTGACCATCGGCGACAGCGTGTGGATCGGGGGCGGGGTGATCATCAACCCCGGCGTGACCATCGGCGACGGCGCGATCGTCGGTTCCGGGGCCGTCGTGACCCGAGACGTCCCCGCACGCGTCATCGCCGCCGGTAACCCCGCCCGGGTGCTGCGCGAGATCACCGAGCAGGATGCCACCGGCTGGCGCCCCGACACCCTGT
Source organism: Microbispora sp. NPDC046933 (assembly GCF_040644635.1). Classification (NCBI taxonomy): domain Bacteria; kingdom Bacillati; phylum Actinomycetota; class Actinomycetes; order Streptosporangiales; family Streptosporangiaceae; genus Microbispora; species Microbispora sp. NPDC046933. The sequence continues at coordinate 210,223 of NZ_JBEYWW010000002.1, forward strand.
AGGCGCGTCCGGCATCTCATGGTCACGTCGAACCCGGCCTGCCGGTCACCGACGACGTCAGCGCCTGGAGTGGTCCTCGCCCGCAGGCTCAGTTCTGCGGGCGACAGCGTGGGCAGAGCCGTACACCGACGGCTCGCGAGCCGTGGCCGCCCGTGAGCAGGCCGCCGTGCCGGCCGAACGGGGCAGACTGGCGCGCGAGCCGCAGGATGTGCTCCCCACTTCCTGTCCGGGCCGGCCGTGCAGCTGGAAGGCGGCGAGTCAGTCGTCGAACTCGAAACCGTCCGCCTCGGCGGTCGCGACGAGCCGCCGCATGCGGTCGGCGTCGGTCGCGACGGCCGCCATCCGGGTGCCCAGCTCCTCCAGCGCGCCGCGGTCTGTCCCGTACGCGCAGAACATGTCGCCTTCGGGGTCGTACGAGAACCGGCCTTCCAGAGCGGGGGCCTCGGTGCCGACGAGCAGTTGCGCGACGCCTTCCCAGAAATATCCGTTCGGCTCGTGACCGAGCTCCTCGATCACGTCGTCGACCTGTGCGGTTCCCGCGTCAAGCAACAGCGAGTACTTTCCCGGGGTCGACTCGATCAGCCTCAATGGACGCACCGGCGCATGCTGCCACTTTCGATGCCGACCCGGCAAGGCGCGGTCGGTGACCACGCACTCCGAGCGGATCTCGGGCATGTGGCGCCTGCTGCGGGGCAAGCGTGGAACAAGCAGGGACGGCAGCGGCGGTTCGGGCGGGGATCGGCGGAGTGGTTGCGCGCACCGCGGAGCGCAGGCCATCATCGAGGCATGATCTCCAACCGAAAGGGCGGCGACGCCCACGCGCGGTGACCGCGCCCACGCGGCGCCACGCCGCCGCTGAACCTGTGGTCGACGTCCGAAGCAAGAGTGCTCACGACCGGTGGCAGGAAGCCGTCGAGATTCGACAGGAGTGGCTTGACCACGGTCTGTCCACGGAGCCGGCCGACCGGTGGACCGTCGAACACAGCCTGACCGTTATCTACGCGAGGATCTCTCGCCCGAAGCCCCGGTTCGAATGGGTCGATTCACCGGAGCAGGCGATCCCGCTTGTCGCCGGTCTGCCCACTCTCGACCAGCTCTACGGGTGGATCCGGGATCCTCATCCGCTTGGGATACCGCCACTGGCCAGTGATCTGGCCATGCTCGAGTCCCAGCTGCGCGGCGCACTCAGCGCCGGTGTCTCCCACGCCGACCCTGAGCTGTCCCCAGCTCGCAAGGCCAAACGGAACGAGCCCTGGCCCGAACTGCCACCGCTGAAGGCACTCGACGCCGGCGTTCCACTGGGTGTCGTGGTGCACCAAGGCATCCGCGTCGCACTTCACCGGAGCCTCGCGCACGGATTCCGCATGCCGATTCGTGACGCGCTGGCCGGCAGCGGGTCCGTACCGGCGTGTTGGTACGGGCAGCAGGACGCGGCGTGGGTCGCTTACTACGACGCCCTGCACCGGCTCGGACTGGCCTCGTACGGGCCGGACGAACTCGAGCACCTCGGCCACTGGGCCGCACTGGCGCGCTCCTGCGGCTGGTGGTGGCCCGGCGAGGATGTGTGCATCGTGGCGGATCGACCCGAACTCGTTCGCACCGAACCAGTTCCCGGGACCTGGCACGACGAGGTCCGGCTCCGGCGTGGTGGTGTCCGCTACCGCGACGGCTGGCACCCGCTACTGGCATGACCCACGGGTCGGCCGGGACGAGACAGATGCGCTCGTCCCGGCCCGCCCGAGGGGCAACCCTTGGTCGCTCAGACGCCGTCCAAGGACGGGCCCGGCTGCCGGCGCGGGCCCTGCCTGCAGATGGTGGTACGGCGAGAGGGCCAGGCCCGCAGTGTCACGAGATGGACCGGAGCCGGCCGTGGGACTGGCGCTGGAGTTGGTCGATGGCCTCGGCCGTCTGGTCGTCGGCTGGGAGAAAGACGACGAGTTGTTGGGCCTCGGCGGGCAGTTCGAGCGTCTCACGAATCAGTCGAAGCTGGTGCCCGGCCGGGTGGTTGAGCCGGAGAACGCCGCGTCGCGGCACCACATGACGGTTGAGGCGGCGAGTGAAGTCGGACCCGGCGACGGGTGCGAGCTCCGCGGTGAGCCACTCGAGATTCTCGAGGGACGGCGCCTGCCACAGGTCGAACGCCTGCTCGTCCGCGATGTCGTCCCAGTCGACGAAAAACGTCCGGGCGCGGGGGTCGGTGAACAGGTAGCAGTTGAGGTTCGGATGGGCGGAGTCGAGCAGCCCGGTTCCGCTGGTGATCAACTGGTAGCCGCTGGTGTGGGCGAGTACGTCGCCCAGCCGGTTGGTCACGATGGCGACGCCGGGTTCGAGGAGGCGGAGTGTCTGCAGGACAGACGGTCGTACGCGTCGGGGCGGTGGCACGGGCCGGATGTGGACGGAGCATCCGTCGCCGGTGATCTTCGCAAGGTAGCGCAGGTGATTGCGCTCCGAGGGGTCGAGGCGGAGCGCGTCGGCGAGGGCGTTGATGACCGCCAGCGACGGATTGCGGTCGCGGCCCTGCTCGATGCGGGTCAGGTATTCGACGCTGATGCCGGCGCTCGTGGCGAGATCCACCCGGCGCAGACCCGGGGACCGGCGGCGGCCGCGGTCCGGCAGTCCAAGGGACTCCGGCTGGATGCTGTCGCGCTTGGCCCGGATGAAATTCCCCAATGGCGTCCCCACGCCGATAGGGTACCGGGCCACCCCTTGATCACGCAGTGCCTTGTCGCGCAGTGCCTTGTCGCCCAGCGCCTTGTCGCGCAGTGCCTTGTCGCGCAGTGCCTTGTCGCGCAGCGCGGAGGGTGGCCCTCCGGGGGCTAGCCTGAGCGCGGTCTGGTTACCGGCAGCGGCGCTGCTCGATCGTTGTGTGCATGGAGAACACGTCGACGCGGCGTTCCGGTCAGGCGTTGCTGGTGTGGGGGCTGCTCGTGGTGGCAGCGAACCTGCGGGCGAGTTTGACCGGCGTCGGGCCGTTGTTGGATCGCGTGCAGGCTGATCTGGGTCTGGCCCCGGCAGTGGCGGGCCTGCTGAACACGCTGCCATTGCTGGCGTTCGTGGCGTTGTCCCCACTGGTGCCTCGACTGGCCGCACGGTGGGGAGCCGAGCAGCTCCTTGGGGGCGCGCTCGTGGTGCTGACACTGGGGATCGCGCTCCGGTGGGTGCCGACGGCAGTCGGTCTGTTCGCGGGAACCGTGCTGATCGGGGCGGGCATCGCCGTGGGCAACGTGCTGCTGCCGAGCCTCATCAAGCGCGATTTCCCCACCAAGGTGGGACTGCTGACCAGCGCCTATGCCACTGTGATGGGCGGTGTCGCGGCGGTGGCGTCCGGAGTGGCGGTACCGATCGCCGACGTCGCCCCCGGCGGTTGGTACACCGCCTTGGGTTGCTGGGTCTTGTTCGCGCTGGTGGCTGTCCTGCTGTGGCTTCCTCAGATGCGGGCTCCGCGGCGCACCGCTCAGGCGATTCGCGGGCACCGGTTGCCATGGGGTTCCGGGCTGGCATGGGCGGTCACGGCGTTCATGGGATTGCAGTCGCTGGGCTTCTACGTCGTCGTGACCTGGTTGCCTCAGGTTTTCCAGGACAACGGCATGAGTGCGGCCACGGCGGGATGGATGCTGTTCCTGTTCCAGGCGGTCGCGGTGGTGACCAGCCTGGCCGTGCCCGGCGCGCTGCGGTGGGCACGCGACCAGCGCGCGCTGGCGACGATCTGCTCGGCGGTCCTGCTCCTCGGCTACGTCGGACTTTTCGCGGCGCCGGGATTGGCGTTGCTGTGGAGTGTCGTCCTTGGGTTGGGCGGCGGAGCCTGCCTCGTGCTCGCGTTGGCCTTCATCAGCCTGCGCGCCCAGGACGCGTCCGTGGCGGGCGCGTTGTCGGCGATGGCGCAGTCGATCGGTTACCTGCTGGCCGCCGTGGGGCCCGTGGTCTTCGGGCTGCTGCACACGGTGAGTTCCGGCTGGCAAGCACCGATCATGTTGATGTGCGTGGCCGCGGCCGGCCAGACGATCGTCGCACTGGTGGCCGGCCGGGGCACGGTGAGCGCAGCCGACGGCCAGGTGCCCGATCGCGTCCTCTCGCCCGGGCACTGATCCATCCGGGCAGGGGTTCCATCCGGGCAGGTGAACTGAGTGCGCCACGAATTCGGGGGATGGGCGTTGTCAGGTGAGCATGCTGACCAGGGATTGTCGACGGAGTTCGCAAGACCTGCGGGCGCGAATGGCCGAGGTGAGCCTGGAGGCTCTGCGGCGTCGGGCCGAGTCGCGTGGGCCCGGATGACGCCCGACGGCACCCGGCTGATCGCGGAGGTGAAGCGCGTCCGCCCGGCCCGGAGGCGGCGCGCGGCAAGCGATCGACCGAGATCGACTGCCGCCGAGTACGTGACGGGCGGCGCGGCCGCGATCAGCCTGCTGACCGAGCCGAGGCACTCCGGCGGTTCGCCGGACGACCTGCGCGCCGTGCGTGAAGTGGTGAGCGTTCCTCTGCTGAGCGAGGACGTCGTCCTGCATCCCTGTCGGCTTGCCGAGGCCGCCGTCGCCCGGGCCGACGTTGCGGGGGCGGACGTCGTCGGGGTGGACGTCGCCGGGGCCGACATGGTGCTGCCGATCGTCGCGGCATTGTCCGGACGGCAGGGTTCGCCGAGGATCAACGATGGCGCCCGTTCACCCGGTCGGTGATGTCATGCTCTCGGCCTGTTCGGTAGTCACCATGACCCACTGGTCGAGGATCATCGCGGCGTCGCCGTCGTCGACGGCGCGAGCGGCTCTCCCCACGCACGCCCATCCGCTCCCTGACAGGCGCTGTGCCGGGTGTGGCGGCCGGTGTGGGGGCGGCGAGTTCCCCCGTGGCGGACAGCAGGATGGCGTCACGGACCGGGCTGAGCGTGCCCGTGAGGATCTCCAGCGTGATCTCCGCGTTGTGTGCCGGCCCGTCGCCGCGCAGGCAATCCGGCGCCGCCGGTGGAATGCCGAGGTCACGCGGGTCGAATGTCTCCTGGCGCAGGGTCCCGGCGCGCGCAGTCCACACCTGGGACGTGGTGGTGACCGTCGGTTCGGCCAGCCCGTCGTCACCACGGAAGACGAGCGCGGAGCGGCCACGACGGGCCGGAACTCCGGCGACGAACGGAGCCGTCCGGGCGTCGGCGACGCCGATGGCGGCCGCGCCGAGCGGTGCGGGATTCGTGAACGGGCCCAGCACGGTGAAGACCGTCGGCACGCCGAGTCGTCCGCGTGCCGCGGAAGCGTGGCGCATCGCGGGATGAGACACCGAGGAGACCCGGAAGGCGATCCCCACCTCGGCGAGCACTCGCGGCACTGCCGCCGGAAGGTCGATGACAACGGCCAGTTCCTCAAGCGGGTCCGCCGAACCGCACGCCGAGAACACGGGCCGGTTGCCCTGCTTGACGATCAGCACGCCCGCCGCCGCGCCGACGATCGCCGAGACGGTGGAGATGTTCACCGTGTCGCCCTATTCCCCGCCGGTGCCGAGGATTACCAGCAGCGGTCAGCCGACACCGGCCCTGACCGCGTCCGCGTCCATGGCACGCACCAGCCCGTCGAGCTCCGTGACGGTCCCTCCCTTGAACCACGGACGAACCAGCAGGCCGCCCAGCCCGGCATCGCCGGCCGCGCCACGCGTGACCTCGCCTGTGGGCCACTCCGTGTCGGCCCCAGCGAGGTCCTGGCCGTCCGCGAGCGCCGGAAGAATCTCCGCCCTTCGTCTCCAAGGCGCGTCGACCGCGGTTTCCTGGCCGGTCATCGCCGCTCCTTCGCTGCTCTTTCGCGTCAAGCGTTCACGTCGGCAATGGCGCCGGCCAAGTCCATTTCACACCCCCGTGGGCGGGCCATTCCGCACTGAAAGGAAAGCCATCACCGGCCGGGAAGGCAGCGCTCAAGAGATCAGCGCCTAGGGGAAAGTCGGCGCTGAGGGGGCAAGTCAGCGCCGAGGGGAAGAATGTTACCGATCGCTATCGACCGGAAGTCACGGCTGCCCATGACCGCGCAGATCCAGTCAGCCATCCGCGGACGGATACAGGACGGCACCCTGCATCCAGGTGTCCGGTTGCCGTCGAGCCGCGATCTTGCCGGAGACCTCGGAGTCTCCCGCAGCGTCGTGGTCCAAGCCTATGTACAGCTGATCGCCGAAGGCTATCTCAGGGCCACTCAGGGGTCGGGCACCAGGGTGGCGACACATCTACCTCATCTCGGCCGAATCACGACCGAGCCGACCAAAACCGCGGAAGCCCGTTTCGACCTGCGGGTCGACGCGACAAGCACGGTGTTCTTCCCCTCACGTGAATGGCTGCAGGCCTACGAGCACGTGGGTCGATCGATCGGTGAACCCGGTCCGCGGCGGCACCCCCTCGGTGTTCCAGAACTCCGAGCCGAACTCGCGGCGTACCTTGGCCGTTCGCGGGGAGTCCTGGCGACCGCTGCGGAGGTCGCCGTCACCGCGGACTTCGACCACACCGTCGGCGTGGTGTGCCATGTCCTGCGAGAGCTCGGGTGCGACCACATCGCCGTGGAGAACCCCGGCGCGCCCTGGCAGGCCCGGCTCGCCGAGCATGCCGGCCTGACGGTGACCGGGGTGCCCGTGGACGGCGAGGGCATTGACGTCGACGCGCTTGAGCGGTCCGGGGCGCGCGCTGTGCTGGTCACACCGGTGTCGCAGGTGCCGACCGGGGCCGTGCTGTCATCGCGCCGACGGGAGGCGCTGCTGCGCTGGGCCGCCGACGTGGACGGCTGGGTGATCGAATACGACCGGGACGGGCACCTGTGGTTCGGCGTCGGCAGTGGTCCGCTCGCCCTGCAACGGCATCGTCCGGAACGGGTGATCTACATCGGGGCGACCGGCACCCTGCTCGGTCCGTGCATAAGGCTCGGCTGGGCGGTGGCGCCGGACCTGGTGACGGACCGGCTCGGCCGGATGCAGTTGGGCGCCCCCGACCCGCTCACCCAGCTGACATTCGCCCACTTCATCTCGTCGGGCGTGCTGGATCAGCACGTTCGACAGGTCCGGAGCGTCGTCCGGGCACGGCGCTCGGCGCTGCGGGACGCCGTCGAGCAACACCTGCCGGGCGCAAGGATGACCGGCGCGCCTGCTGGTACGCACGCGTACATCCAATGGCCCAACGGAGTCGACGACGTCCGGCTGGCCGCTGTCGCACGGGCGAGGTCGGTTCTCGTGCATCCCGGCAGGCACTTCCAGCTCGGCCGCCGGCCGTTCGCACCCGGGGTGGTGGTCGGCTACGGCGCGGTGCGCAGCGGCCAGCTCCCGGAGGCCGTCGGTGTGCTCGCCGCCGCCATGCGCCAGGTCACCGGGCTGCTCGCGTCCTGACGCAGGCCAGGAAGCTCGCCATCATCGTCATGCCGTCGATGATGGCGATGCTTCCCGGGCGGAGCCACACACCCTCGATGGGCGGTTCCCGGGTGGAGGCTGTGCCGTCCCGGCGAGTCTCGCCGGCGACGGCTCGGCCACGGTGATCGAGTGGTAGCGGGTGGCGGTGTGCTGGTTCGGCAGGCCGGTGCACAAGCCGAGCCGTCGTAGTGGACCGCCACCACGGTGCCCGTGCCCGCGGGGGTGATCGTCCGGATGCGGGTCCTCCGGTAGGAAGACCTCCTCGGCGCCGAGCCGTCGGCACAGCTCGTTCAGCACCGGCAGCCGTTCGCGGTGGTCCGCACGAGGATCGCAGTCACGGTGACGTCCAGCAATTCCGTCATTCCGGAGATCGCATACCTCCTTTGTTAAGTGGAAAGACAATCAAACCCGGTCATAGTTGGGCAGACCATTCGATGCCCGGCTGACCGGACCACTCGGACAATTCATTGCATTCCTGGCAGAGATTGTGATGATCTGCTCTCCGTGACGAATTCCGAGTTGCTCGTCTCCTGGCGTGACGCGCCCGCGCCGCACCAGCCGGAATGGCCGGACCGCACGGTCCTGGAGGACGTGCTGGCCAGGCTGTCCGCCGCGCCCGGTCTGGTCACGCCAAGCGCATGCGACAGTCTGCGGTCCCGGCTGGCGGCGGTGGCCAACGGCGAGGCGTTCGCGTTGCAGGGCGGTGACTGCGCGGAGACGTTCGACGGCGTGACCCCGGACGCGATCCGCAACAAGACCAAGACCTTGCTGCAGATGGCCGTTATCTTCACCTACGCGACGGGGAGGCCGGTCGTGAAGATCGGCCGGATGGCGGGGCAGTACGCCAAACCGCGCTCCAGCCCCACCGAGACCCGGGACGGCGTGACGCTCCCGGCGTATCTGGGCGACGCGGTGAACGGCTTCGACTTCGACCCGGCGGCCCGCGTGCCGGACCCGGCTCGGCTGTGGCGGATGTACGAGGCGTCGCGGTTCACATTGGACATCGTGGCCGGCGACGCGCGCGACGGGTACGCGGGCCTGGATCAGTTGCACCGGTGGAACAGGGACTTCGTGGCGAGCTCGCCGGCAGGCGCCCGTTACGAGGAGCTGGCCTACAAGATCGACCACGCGCTGCGGTTCATGAGCGCCTGCGGGGTCCAACTCGACGAGCTGCGTTCGGCCGAGATCTTCGCCAGCCACGAGGGCCTGCTGCTGGACTACGAGGACGCGCTCACCCGCATCGACCCCGACAGCGGGCTGACGTACGCCACCAGCGGTCACATGCTCTGGATCGGCGAGCGCACGCGCGCGTTGGACGGCGCGCACGTCGCCTACTGCCGGAGCGTCGCGAACCCCATCGGGGTCAAGCTCGGCCCGTCGACAACGCCGGCCGAGGTCCGCTCCTATGTGGAGATCCTCGATCCGGACCGGCAGCCGGGGCGCTTGACCTTCATCACCAGAATGGGCGCGCGGCGGATCCGCGACCGACTGCCCGAGCTGATCCGTGCCGCCCAGGAGGCCGGCGGGAAGCCGACCTGGATCAGCGATCCCATGCACGGCAACACCTTCCTCGCGCCGAGCGGCCACAAAACCCGGCACCTCGCCGACATCCTCGACGAGCTGCGTGGATTCTTCGACGTCCATCGCGCGCTCGGCACCCACCCCGGCGGCATCCACGTCGAGTTCACCGGCGAGGACGTGACCGAGTGCATTGGCGGCGGCGACGAGATCCTGGCCGACGACCTGCACCACCGCTACGAGTCGACGTGCGACCCGAGGCTCAACCGCAGCCAGTCTCTCGACCTGGCCTTCGACATCGCCGAACTCCTGTGACCACGCGCCCGGTGCGGGCCCGATTCGGCGCTGCGATCATGCTCTGCCGCAAGACATGGAGGGGACAGTGAAAACCGTAGGGGTCGTGGGGGCCGGCGTCATCGGAGCCTGCGTGGCTTTCTCCCTCGCACAACGCGGGGTGCGTGTTCATTGCGTGGAGCGCGCGCAACCAGGGAGTTTGACCACGGGTGTCAGCTTCGCGCGATTGAGCGCCTACCAGCAACCGACATACCCCCGGTTCGAACTGAGCCACACCGGGATGATCGAACACGTACGCTTCGCCGAGCAGTTCGCTTCCGCTCCCTGGTGGCATCCCACCGGCAGTTTGGCCTGGACCGATGCCGCTGACGTGGGCGGCGCCGGCACCAGCGAGTCGTTCGTGGAGGTTGTCGATCGGCTCAGCGCCTGGGGTTATCGCGCGACCTGGTGCGACGCGGCCCAGGTGAAGGAGTGGGAGCCGAACATCGCGTTCTCGCACGCGGAAGCACCGATTGTGCGGTTCCCGGACGAGGGTTGGATCGACGGCCCGAAACTGGTCTCCGCACTGATCGAGGCCGCGAAGCAGTCCGGTCATCTGAGGTTGTGGAAGGGCGAGGTCGCGGACATCGAGGTCCAGGGCGACCGCGTCGTGGCGCTCCGGTTGGAGAACCAGGACCGCATCGAGGTCGATGCCGTCGTCAATGCCGCCGGTCCTGAGGCCGTCACGGTGGCCGCGACGCTCGGAGCTCCCATGCTCGGGGCAGTCGCGACGCGCAGCAGCCTCGTGATCGACCTCGCGACGGACGGCGATCCCGTGAAGCACGTCCTGCGCGGGGCAGAGGCGCACGTCAGGTCGGCGGGGCCGGGCCGCGTGCGGGTGCGATCCGATCAGGTCGATGCCTGTCTTCCGGCCGGAATCCGGTCCGAGCCCAGCGACGAGATCGTCAAGGACCTGTTGGAGCGCGTGTACCGCACCGTTCCGGCGTTGGCGTCGTCCACCGTCGAGCGGGTTCGCATGGGCACCGCGGTGTTCCCGTCGGACGGCTTTCCCAGCGTCGGCGCATTGTCCGGCGTCTCCGGCTACTACGAGGCGTTCGCCAACAGTGGCATCACTCTCGCTCCGTTCATCGGACGAACCCTGGCAACGCAGATCCTCACGGGGGAGATCCATCCCCTGTGGGCTCGATGCTCGCCCGATCGTCTGCGGGTGGCGTCGTAAGGATTCTCGAGAAAGCAAGGCTCATCCAGCGCGTACATCAATTTGGGGGATAGGTGTCTGCATACCCAGAGCTCAGGGAACTCACCACGAAGTTGATTTCCGAGGAGCCCTCGGAAATCCAGATGATGCGAACCGGAACCCTTCCCGATCTACCCGGATCATACGATCAGTACTTCACCGCGTGGGATTTCGCGAACAGCATCGTCCGCGACTATTCCATGAATCTCTACCAGCTGGTGAGAATGGCGACGGACGAGAGCCTGTCCGTCGAGAACGTGCTCACGGTCTTCCGCACGCTGGACCCCATCTACAGTACCTTTCTCGGCTACAACGGCTTCCCCACCCTGGCGGAGTACGCCGTCAAGGTCGGCGAGCCCGCTGAGGATCGCCGGGAGCTCGTGGACAGACTGTCGACGTTCACCGAGTACGTGAACCGGCTGACGGCCTGGTCGCATCACTACTTCCCCTGGCATGTCGGCGAGCACTACCGGTACGCCGCGAGCGACGTCACGACGCGACCGGAGTACACGCCCGCACCGGTCGACACCGAGGGTGATCCGCTCCGGCGCATCCCCATCAAGCTCACGTGGCAACCACTGGGGGTGGAGGTCGCTGCCGAGCTTGCTTACGACCTCAATGAGCAGCTCTGCGTGGATGTCGTCAAGTCGCTGCCGTTCACGGTGCTGCAGGACCACGCGGTCGTCAGCGGCGAGTCCATGTACGCCTGGGCGCCGCTGGTGAGCGTGGCGCCGACGCCGGTGCGGGAACGCATCTGCGACGCGCCGATCGGCAGGCTCCGGTTCAGCCAGGCGACGGGCAACAAGCTCATCGTCCAGTACGGACCGACCTCGGAGACGCTCAGCAGTCCCGTTCTGGGCAAGGTGGTCGACGAGCACACCGACAGGCTCCCCGAGGTCGGCAAGGCCGTGTGGGAAAGCACGTTTCGCACGAAGGAACACATCTGGCTCACGGTCGAGCTCCTGTAGTGACCATCACGGGGCAGGACGCGAGGCCGGCCGGAGAAAAAGGTGAAGGCATGACCAGCACATCAAGCAAGCCGACCAGGGATCTGCTGTTTCCCGAGCTGAGCGACTCGATCGAGGCGCGGATATCCTGGTTTCAGCAGATGCAGAAGAACGAACCATTACGCTTCCGTCCGGAGTACAACCTCTGGGAGGTGTTCCGGTACGACGACGTCAATCACGTGCTCAAGAATCCCGACATTTTCTCGGTGACCAACAAGACCCACCAGGGTCTGCCGTTCTCCTTCGGCAGGGCGGACATACCGGATCACCGCTTCCTGCGAGGCTTCGTCGCGCGATCGTTCGTGCCGGCCAACATCGAGAGCCGAGCGCCGGAATTCTCGTCGATGGTCGACTCGCTGCTGGCGGACGCCCTGACCTCCGGCAGGATGGAGATACTCGGGGAGCTGTGTTATCCGCTCATGGAACGCGTCGTCGCGGACATGTTCGGGTTGCGGATCACGGGCGCCGGCCGTTTCCGGGAGTGGTCCGACCAGATGTTCGGCCAGCTGATCGGGGTTCGTTCTCCGGATCACGCCGACGTGGTCGATCTGTTCACGGAGCAGCTCAACGAGCGCAAGCGCAACCCGAGCGACGATCTGATGAGCGCCCTGCTCGCGGAGCGGAGCAAGGATGGACGATTGGCGGAGGAAAAAATCGTCCACATGTGCCTGGATCTGGCGACCGCCGGCAATGCCCCGCTTTCCCTCATGCTGGCCTACGCCTTTTCTCGCTTCTGCCGGGATCCGGAGCTCTACCTGACGCTGCGGCGCGACCCCTCGCTGATTCCGGGAGCCATCGAGGAGATCCTGCGCTACGACTTCTCGTGGTTCAACCTGTGGCGTACGGCCCGGCACGACACCGTGCTGGGTGGGCACGAGATCAAGGCGGGTCAGTACGTGGTGATCTGGGACTCGTCGGCCAACTTCGACGAGAACTACTTCCCGGACGCGGAACGATTCGACATCAGGCGCTCCCCGAACCCTCATCTGACCTTCGGGCAGGGCATGTACATCTGCCTTGGCCTGCCCCTGACGCGGACGTTGGGGCGCGTCGTGCTGGAGCGGTTCGTCGCCTCCTTCTCCGACATCCGCTTCGATCCGGAGAAGCCCATGCAAACCCTGGATCAAATGAAGGACTACATCGTGTCACTTGATGTGGTCCTCACGCCGTCAAAGGCAACCGTTTCCTGACCTTCCGGCTGTCGGCCGCCTGCGACGAGGGCGGCAGAGACGGCACAGACGAGGCGGCAGGGGAGGTGACAGCTCACCTTCTTGGCCGCCTCAGTCATGTTCTGCGGCGGATGCCGCCGGGATCGGCACCGCGTCCAGGCTGCCTGGTCCGGGACGTCGCCGGCGCGGTGAGTGGCTGGGACTGTGCGCAGGGCGGCCTGTCGGTGATGAGAGCACAGCCCTTCCCCGGGCCCGTCAGCTCACGCGGTGGGGGCGGGGGACCTGGGCGAATGTGGACAGCTTGAACCACCGGGGCACGGCGCGGCGTAGCGCCTCCGGGCCGTGCACCTCAACGGCGCCGGAGCGGAGGGCGTCGGACCAGGTGAGATCGCCACGCCAGATCTCGGTCATCCGCCGCAGGCCCACGATCACCTTCACCGTCAGCGGATAGCCGGGATCGTCGTCGCATACGTCGACGTCACCGGGGGTGATGACCAGCCACCAGTCGCGGGTGTGCGCTGCCACATCCGTGAAGCTGAACTGCACCACCGTGCGCTGTTCAGGGATGACGTCGTGGTCGACGTTGCGGTGCATGTCCCACAGCAGCAACTGCGGATCGAGGTCCTCGTCGCCGAGCTCCGGGATCCAGCGGATGCCCCAGGCGCCCAGTGCTTCGACCACCGGCTGCAGCTCCTGCCCGGCCGGGGTGAGCAGGTACCGCACCCGGTTGCCGTCGGGACGACGCTCCAGGACGCCTGCCCGCTCCAGCCGGTTGAGCCGCCTGGACAGCAGAGAGGGGGACATCCTCGGCACCCCGCGGCGTAGCTCGTTGAAGTACCGGCTTCCGGTGACCAGCTCCCGGATGATGAGCAGCGTCCAGCGCTCGTCGAGCAGCTCCATCGCCTTCGCGACAGGGCAGAATTGTCCGTACGAGGTTCCCACGCCGATCAGCGTAACTCTGAGCCGAAATCGCCAGATGGTACACATCTCGTACTAGAGGCGGCCGCCCGGCGTTCTTACCGTCGAGCCATGACAGTCACAATGAACCAGCCCCAGCACGACGCCGACGTCGTCGCGCTGGCCGCCGAGGTCGGCCTGCGGTGCGCGCCGAGCGAGGCGGAGCACGACCTGGACGCGACCTTCGTCGCCGAGGGCTACCAGGCGATGCGCGATCACGGCTACCTGAGGCTGGCCGTACCCACGGAGTTCGGCGGCCTGGGCGCCGCACTGCGTCAGGTGGTGCTGGCCGAGGGCGAGCTCGCCCGCCACGCCGGATCGGCCGCGCTGGCCGCCGCCATGCACCTCTATATGACTCTGGTCCAATGCTGGCGGCACCGTCGAGGCGCGCCGGACGCCGAGGGCGCGCTGCGCCTGGTCGCCGCGGACGGGATGATCATGGCCACCAGCGGTGGATCGGACTGGGTGTCCCCAACGACCACGGCCGTCGAGGTCGACGGCGGGTTCCGGTTCACCGGACGGAAGACGTTCTGTTCGCAGGCGCCGGTCGCTACCGTCATCTCCACATCGGCAGTGCTCGGGGAACCCGGACCCGACCACCTTGGCTCTGGCCGGCACCGCCGCACTGGCCAGTGCGGAGCGCACCCCGTGATCGGTGTCCTTCTCGCCGAGACCTGCCGCCGATCGGCGGCAGGTCTCGCAGTCGGAGTCGCACGCGGCCGTACCTGTCGTGCCCGTGCTTCACGCCTTCGACGTTCCTGTCCGGCTCCCGGTGCCCCGCCCGGAAAACCGTGACCGGGGATGCTGACGCCCGGAAAACGACCCGTTGGCAGCAGATCACACCACCGCGCTCAGCCGATCAAGTAGCTCGGCTCCACGTCGGGACGTGATCTGGTTGTACACGTGCGCAGGCGTCCACGGACTCCTCGCCAACGGTGTGGGAATCCCCCTGGCATTGAGGACATGAGCGATGTCTCGGAAGGTCATGTGATCTCGGCGTAGACGGACTATGAGCTCGAGTACATCGCCCGGGCACCGCGGGGGCCTGCCCCGCCCGGCGCTCATCTCCGGCCTCGGAGGATCGCACTGACTACCTTGATGATGTCGCAGAACGGCTTGAGCATAGCGTTGAAGCAGGCCATGGCACGCTTCTGGCGGCCGGAGTCCCTGCTGAGAATCGCCGTCAGCCCGGTAACGACGATGAAGACAAGCACGACGGCGGCCAGGGCCAGGAGGCTGTACAGCGCGATGGCGGCGAGATGGGCTACATCAGTACCAGCGTCGATCAGCGGGCCCGCTACGTGCAGGACTGTGAGAGGGATGGAATGCATCCCGGTCTCCTTGGGGGAGTAACACGGGAGTCGCCACTATGGCGAAACCCGCAGACTGACTCGAATGAGGAAGCCGGCCGCGGGCATGATTCAGCCCACAGGCGACCAACGAGAAGTGCGGTCAGGCCTGCGGGATACGTAATTCGGGATCGACGTCATGCGCGTAGCGCACCGCGAGTTGACCGAAGGACAGCGCGGGGAAAGCCGTATCGAAGTCGTAGCCAGAGCCAGGGATGACGACGGTGGCTCGCTGGAGCAGCCGAACCTTTTCGCCGACGCGGAAGAGCCCTGAGATCGACAGGTGACGGGAGGCAAGCTGAATCAGAAGGTCGACCAGCCAGTCGGGCAGCTTCTTCCATGACTTGTGCCTCTTGGCGGAAGTGGCGGACGACTCCAACGCCTCGAGGTGGATGCTGTCCGAGTTCTCTGCCTTCTCCGTCCCGCACTGGTAGGTGCTAACGGCTGACAGAAGGTGGAGGAAAAGTTCTTTTTCTTCGGCGGCGCATCGCAAGGGCTCAGATGTTTCGAGGCCGCGGGGAGCGATGTAGGACTTGACCTGAACGGCTGTCTCGCCATCGAAGTAGTCGAACCCCCGGTCCCCGCACCGCGGCCGGTCCGGAGGAATCCTCTTGCATCCCCGTGCTTCACCCTGCCGGGCCTGCGCACCGCGAGCGTGGCCGAGCGCCGAGTAGAGCACGGCCACGAAGTCGTTACGGTTGTTCCATACCTGATCGCAGACGGCGAACCGGACAGCGGTACCGGAAGGCAGGAATGTCGATGTCTCGCCGCTGCCAAGTGCGGACAAGACGGCCGATATGAAGATCTTTTCAAAGTTGGAATTCCTGGGCATCGTCATGAGTTGATCTGCCCAGAGCTGCCGGAGGCGGTTTGTGATCCCGGGGCGGGGCTCCGATGGGAGGAAGGTCTTGGGTGGCTGCTCCGCTGGCTGAGGTCCAGGGGGTGACTCCTCCGAGGAGACGCGGGCAAGCCTTCCCCAGGGGCAGTTGTCTCCCACGCCTGGCCTGGTGCCAGAGTTCATTTCACCTCCTCTGATGGTCGTACCAGGACAGTACACCGGGTCACTCTTTGTACGGATATTCCGACCCTAGATGGCCTCGGACAAGATGGCTTTTGCATAGATTTAGGTTGCTGTGTCCCCTTTAGGGCAAGATGAAATGCTGGGGTGTTGAGGGCTGTACATTGGCGTGTTGACCAGCAGTTTCCGCACCTCGCGTACGTCGCGGTACGGCTTCAGCCGATCGAGGACGACGGCAGCTCGTCGGGCGGTGCGGTCGCTCGCTACATCCGCTGCGCAACAGGGCGTCGAGGATCTCGGCCGGGGTCCGTCCTGGAGACACCTGCGAGTTGCCGAACAGCTCGACCTCGCCGACGCTGAGGACGCGGTAGGGGTCCTTGGGCCGGTGCCTCGAAAGCCCGCTAAGGAACCGGCGCGGCACGCCAACGCCCACCACGGTACCGAGGGTGAACCGGTTCGCGTTCATCGCCGGTACTGGGACGCCGGGCAACGGCTGGCCGCCGCCCGGCTCGACCAGGCCGAGCCCGCCTGGGCCGTCTCCTGCCGGCCGGGCAGTCGCCGGTTCTACGCCATCGCCGCCTGGCCGGTGCCTTTTCCGCTGGTCCTGGACGCGCTCAGCCGTGATGAGTTGTGCGACTTGCCATGAGGCGGAGCTGACCGCCGTGACCTCCGGTAGGAGCATGAACGTCGGAGAGGCGTGGGCGTGACTCCGCTCGGGGACGAAGACGGTTACAGCGAGGAGGAGTTGAACGCCGCCGAGCGGCGGTTGGGCCTCAAGCTCCCGGCCGCGCTACGGGAGGCGCCAGCGTCGCGGACTGGGACGGCGACGGTCACCAGGACGTCATCGCCATCAATTACGACACCTGGGACCTGTGGCTCTACCCCGGCGAGAGCAAGCGCGGCTACAGCAGTCAACCACCGGTGAAGATCGGCAACGGCTGGATAGGCTAGCTACTCCAGTGACAGTTCGTGATCTTGAGGCGTTTGGGTCGCATAGAGACGGCCAGCGCGTGATCATTCGGAGTTTGTGAGAACAACCAAAGATCGTGCGGTGGCCGCGAGCCACAGCGTAGACCCCGACGGCTGGATGGTCATCTTCAACGAGCTGATGGCCCGGGTCGCCAGCCGGTTCGGCCGTGCCGAACCCCGCCGCGCCGCGACCACGTACGTGCGTGGGCTGCTGGCCGACATCGACCGTAAGAACTGCTGGAACCTGGCCGAACACGCCGGGCTGGCCGGTCCGCAGGCGTTGCAGCGGCTGCTGCGCACCGCCCCTGGGATGCCGAGGTCGTCCCCGATGACGTCGGGGACTTCGTTGTCGGCCGGCTCGGCCCGGACGGCGTGCTGATCGTGGATGAGACAGGGTTCGTCAAGAAGGGCGCAGGGTCGGCTGGGATGCAGCGGCAATACAGCGGCACCGCGGGCCGGATCGAGAACTGCCAGATCGGGGTGTTCCTCGCCTACGCCACCCCGGCCGGGCGAGCGCTGCTGGACCGATGGCTCTACCTGCCCGCCCGCACCTGGCTGGCCGACCCCGACCGCTGCCACGCGGCCGGCGTCCCGGAGTAACGAACGATCAAGGGCCTGATCGCTGTCTCCAGCGATCAGGCCCTTGACCTGCAACTACCTGGTCGGGGTGGCGGGATTTGAACCCACGGCCTCTTCGTCCCGTGAGCTGGACCATCCACAAGAAGACCCGGATCTGCGGCAATTCACCGTTGGGCTGGGCCCAATCCGCCTCGCGTATCGCCGAAGCGCACAAGTACTGACAACCGGCCGATCGGGGTAAGGAGTTCCGTCATGCGTGCCCTCACTCGTCTCATCCTGCCGGTCGCCATGGTCGCGGCCATGGTTTCCGGATGCGCGGGTGAGGGCCCGCGCCTGTATCTCAACAAGACACCCGAATCCGACGAGGACGTCACGATCGGCGTCGTGCTGCCCGACACCGTGGCCCATCGGCCGTACTCCCTGGGAGGCTGGGTGATGTGCCTCGACCGGCCCGGTTCGGTCACCATCGACAAGGTCGATCTGCTCGACCCGAGTGGCGGCATCGTCCTGCAGGCGTTCTCCTCCCGGCGGCAGAGCCGTACGCGCGGCATGCTCGGCGAGGAGGAGCGGCCCTTGACCGAACTCGGCTTCCCGGCCCGCAGCCCCGCCGTCACCACGATCTGCGGGAAGGACCGGGACGACATCCTCCGCACGGAGCTCGGCCTGCAGTACGGGAAGACCGGCGACGCCACCGCGCGGGCCGCAGGCGTCCGCGTCTTCTACACCTCGGCGGGCCGGCAGCACACCGTCGACTTCGCCCTGGACGTGCGGCTGTGCGCTCCCGACGACATGGACACCAAGCAGTGCAGGGACATGTACAAGCAGCTCCGGAGCGAAAGCAAGGGCGACGAATAGCCGCCCTTCGCCGTCCGGTTCGACCAGGAGTCGCCTACCTCGCCCGGCAAAGCCAGTGAACGAAAGAGCCTCCGTAAAGGCTGCGGCACGGGCATGGCCTGGTGCAGCGCGCGCTACCGGCTGACCGTCGCGGCACTCTTGAATCGCCGGGTTTCCTTACTCGACGGCCTCACCCCCGTATCGGCCCCGCCCAGCATCGCGTCCCGATTCGCCGGGCAGATCATCATCGTCGTAGGGCGCGCAGCCGACGCCATCACCGCCGAACTCGCCGCCCTCACCGTGCAGATCACAGGGACGCGTACGACATCAGCCGATGTGGCCGTCGTCGCACCCGCCGCGAGCAGGAGCTCCCCGACGACGATCGCCTTCGTCAGCGGCGAAGCCCTCGACCGCCCACAGAGGCCTCCCCTTGCAGCCGGTCCGCCCCGAAGGCTTCCTCATGCCTGCTACCCACCACGTTTCACTGCATGGGCACCTCGCGCCGAGGCTTACGGGGGGCGCTCGGCGCTCCTGAACCCGGGCCGCTGCTCATTGCGCGGGTGAAGATCTTCTCGCGCCATCCCGGTGGCGGCGGCCCCGGCTGTACCGCTCGGTCCACAGCGCCAGCAGCACGTTCTGGCCCTGCGGGAGCGGCAGAGTGAGCCCGTGAAGCTGGCACGTGTATCGCAGACCTGAGGTCGAGGTTCAACCGGGCGCGGGATCGGATGGTTTTAGGGCTGCCTGAGGTCGCTAACGGCTACGTGATCGGGTTCAAATCACTAACGCCACGCTAACGAACGATCAAGGGCCTGATCGCTGTTTCCAGCGATCAGGCCCTTGACCTGCAACTACCGAGTCGGGGTGGCGGGATTTGAACCCACGGCCTCTTCGTCCGGGAAGCAATCAAGATCAGGGCGGCACATGGACCTACCGTGTCGGGGACCTGCTGTTTCGATCCATGGTGATCCACCGGTGTCCGGGGCCGTTGTCACTCAGTTCGTCACTCAATCCTGGGCCCTATCCGGGCCGGTGCTTCGGCTCGTCGCGCCCCGGAGACTGCAGTAGTACAACACCTCGACATACATGATCCGGTCACGTACAACGTCCAGGATCAGGTCACCCTTCTTGGGGATCAGCGGTACGCAACGCGAGATCTTGACGTGGCAGGCGTCGCGGTTCAGCGCGCTCAGTGGTGACTGAGCGGGTCGGTCATCAGGCCGTCCAGGACGTCCGGTGGGAGCAGGGAACGAAGCCCACCGGTGAAGAAGCCGTCCACCAGAATGAAGGCCATAGTCGCCCACCCGTTCGAGCGGTTCTCCCATCGGTGGTCGGTGCCGCGCTGCACCACGACGTCGCCCGCGTGCAGAACGGTCTCGGAGCCGTCGAGCACGAGCACGACCTCGCCCTGCAGGACGATGCCGTAGTCGACCGACTGGGTGCGGTGGGTGGGCGAGATCAGCCCCGGTGGGAAGACGTTGATGCGGATCTTCGTGCCGCAGGGGTCGGGTGGGACCGTCAGGGAACGCTCGGTCGGCTCGGGCTCGTCGGGTGCGATCGGCGCGGGAGCCGCGCCGGTGTTCCAGATCTCGTAGAACAGCGCGCCGTCGGGGGCGGTGCGCACGACAGGGGGCGCGCCGTCGGACAGGACGATCGAGACGCCCGCCGCATCGTGGCCGGTGACGACGCGGCGCGGTGCTGCGTTCACAGGGCTCCTCCCAGGAGGTCGAGCGCGTTCGCGCTGACGATCTTCTTCACGTCCGCCGGGCCGAGACCGGCGGAGTCCAGCCGTACGAGGGGGTCGTCCACGCCCATGTCGAAGGGGTAGTCGGTGCCGATCACGACCCGGTCCGCGCTGGCCGCGTTCACCAGCGCCCGCAGTGCCGGGGCGGTGTAGACGAGCGAGTCGAACCAGATCCTGCGCAGGTAGGCGCTGGGTGGCTCGGCGCAGGAGCGCGCATCGGGGCGATTGTGCCAGGCGTGGTCGGCGCGGGCGGTGAAGGCGGGCAGGTAGCCGCCTCCGTGCGCCGCGCACAACCGCAGCCCGGGCAGGCGATCCAGCAGCCCGGAGCAGATCACGTGCGCGAGCGCGACCGTCGTCTCCACCGGCTGGCCGATGGAGTTCCCCAGGTAGTGGGCCGCGAGGCGGGGGCCGAGCGTGCAGCCCCACGGATGGATGAGCACGGGCACGCCGTGAGCGGCGGCCGCCTCCCAGAACGGCTCGTGCCGGGGATCGGCCAGCTCGCGGCCGTCCACGTTCGTCGAGACCGTCACCCCGCGCAGGCCGAGCGCGAGCGCGCGTTCCAGTTCCGCGACGGCGAGCTCGGGATGCTGGAGCGGCACTGTGCCGATGCCCGCCAGCCGGTCCGGAGCCTGGGCGACATGTGCCGCGACGCCGTCGTTGACCGTACGGGCGAACCGGGCGGCGAGCTCCGGTGGCGCCCAGTAGTGGTGCATCGGCATGGGGCTGACGGCCTGAACGTCCACTCCCATCGCGTCCATGTCCGCCAGCCGCGCTCGCACGTCGCGCATCCGGGGGATGACGCGGGCGAGCTGCTCGCGGTTGACCCGCAGGCTGTGCGCCGAGTGGCTCGCCTGCTCCACGGCATGCTCGGCGGCGAGGCCGGGGGCGCCCTGGACCAGTTCCTCGGCCTCCGGCACCGCCAGATGGGCGTGCATATCGATGATCATGCGGCGTCCGTGAGAAAGGTGAGGGTCTCGGTCATGATGCGGCCGGGGTCGGCGCCGGGCGTGTCCGGACGGATCTCCCATTCGGCTAGCGTCATCGAGTTGCGCAGCACGGTGCGCACCCGGGGCAGCCGCCGGGCGGCGAATCGATCGAGCGCCGCGTCGAGCGGGCCGTCCCCAGCGATCTCCTCGGCCAGGACCACCGCGTCCTCCATGCACATCGCCGCGCCCTGCGCGATGAGCGGAGGGCACGCGTGCGCGGCGTCACCGGCGACCATCACCCGGCCCCGGTGCCAGGGGCCGTCGATCAGGACCGCCTCGATCCACCGGTAGTCCACGACGGCGTCGGCGGGCAGCGAGGCGATGACCTCACCCCAGGCGCCGCCGTACCCCGCGCCGCGCTCGCGCAGCAGCGACAGCGGCGCGTTCGGGCCGATCAGCGCGCGGTCGAGGTTCTCGTCGAGGAGGTACGCGTAGCACTGGTCGGCCGAGATGGGACTGTATCCGGTCTTGTACCTCGGGCCACCGTAGTAGACCTCGGCGCAGTCCATTTCCGGGGGTCGCTTGCCGACGACGCGGAAGATGCTCATGCCGACCGGTTCCGGCGTCACGTCGATGCCGATCAGTTCCCGCACCCGAGAGTGCAGGCCGTCGGTGCCGACCACCAGGTCGTACCGGGCCGTGGAACCGTCGGTGAAGACCACGTCGACGTGGCCGGGCGACTGGTCGAGCCGGTGCGCGCTGAGGCCGAGCTTGACCTGGACACCCGCGGCGTACACCGCCTCGCACAGCACGGACTGCAGGTCGGACCGCAGCGCTCCGGCGGTGGCGGGCAGGTCCTCTCCGCCGGTGTGCGGGGTCGGCAGCTCGGCGATGAGCGAGCCGTCCGCGTTGCGCAGCCGCATCATGTCGAACGGCACCGCCCTGGCCAGCACCTGGTCGAGCACGCCGACCTGGCGCAGCGCCTTCAGCGCGTTGCCCTGGACGGTGATGCCGTGACCCACGCCGAACCAGACGGGGGAGATCTCGGCGAGGTCGACCGCGACGCCCCGCCGGGCCAGGGCGAGGGCCATCACACTGCCGGTGATCCCCCCGCCGACGATCAGGACTCGTGAGACGGCCATGGGCCATCGCCTTTCTCGAAGTGCTCCACGCGCGCGGGCGCGGTGAAGAACGGGTGCAGCAGTTCGCGCCAGTGCTCGTACAGCTCGGAGCCGCGGAAGCCCACGGTGTGGTCCTCGACCGTGTCCCACCCCACGAGCAGCAGGAAGACGTCCGGCCGCTCGACACCGCGGGACAGCTCGACGAAGCGGAACCCCGGTGCCCGTGCGATATGTCGCCGGGCCGCCCGGTAGGCGGCGGCGAACCCCTCGGGGTCCACGACGGTGAACTCGGCGCGTTCGAGGATCACGGTGCCACCATCCCGGCGGACAGGTCGATGTCGGCGCCGCACAGGCCCGGCATACGCAGCATCGCGAGGACCGCCGCCGCCACCTCGTCCTCCTCGACGAGCCGGTGCAGGGCGGCGCGGGAGACGAACGCCTCCTCCGCCGCCTCGACCGAGCTGCCGGTCCTCTCCGCCTCCAGCGCGAAGTTACGCGCCATGCGCGGGCCGCGCACCGGCCCGGGTGACAGGCTGTTGACGGTCACGCCGTACGGCCCGGCCTCGTACGCGAGCGTCCTGGTCAACCCCAGGATCGCCATCTTGCTGGCGGTGTACGGCGTGCGCCGGGCCAGCGGGCGCTTGCCGCTGACCGAGGCCAGGTTGATCACGTCGCCCGCGCCGCGCTCGATCATCGGGGGCAGGAAGGCCCGGCACATGAGGTAGACGCTGCGGACGTTGACGTCGAAGACCTCGTCCCACTCGGCCGGCTCCACCTCCCACAGCGGTTTCACCGGGCCGGCGATCCCGGCGTTGTTCACCAGGATCGACACGGTCTCGTCGGCGAGGGCGGAGGCGAGCGTCGCCACGGAAGCCGGATCGGAGACGTCGCAGACCTCGGCCCGCCCGCCCGTGAGCGTACAGGTGTCGTTCAGCGTGGCCGCGGTCCTGCCGACCAGGACGACCCGCGCGCCCTCCCTCGCCAGGGCCACGGCGACGGCCCTGCCGAGGCCGTTGCCGGCCCCGGTGACGAGCGCGGTCCTGCCGGTGAGGCCGGTCATCGGGCCAGCGCCTCGGTCAGCCAGACGGGAGTGGCCCCGTCGAGTGCGGCGGCGCGGATATCGCCCGAGCGGGCGTGGCCCTCGAACAGTTCCACCCGGGAGGCCCGGCCGCAGATCTCGCCCAGGCGGGCGCTCGAGACCGGGTCGGTCACCTCCTGGTACGTCACCGTCTTGAGGTACTTGCCGACCCACAGCCCGCCGGTGTAGCGGGCGGCGCGGCGGGTGGGCAGCACGTGGTTGGTGCCGATCACCTTGTCGCCGTACGAGACGCAGGTGCCGGCGCCGAGGAACAGCGCGCCGTAGTCACGCATCCGCTCCAGGGCCGCGCGGGGGTCGGCGGTCAGCACCTCGACGTGCTCGGAGGCGAACTCGTCCGCGAGCGCGTACGCCTCGTCGAGGTCGTCTACGACGATGATCTGGCCGTGGTCCCGCCAGGCCGGTCCGGCGTAGTCCCTCGTCGGCATGCCGGGCAGGATGCGCTCGACGTGCGCGAGCGTCTCGCGGGCCAGCGCCGCGGAGGTGGTGATGAGCACGGCGGGGGAGTCGGGCCCGTGCTCGGCCTGGCTCAGCAGGTCGACGGCCACGGTGACCGGGTCGGCGGTCTCGTCGGCGATGACGAGGATCTCGGTCGGCCCGGCGAACAGGTCGATGCCGACCTCGCCGAACAACTGCCTCTTCGCCTCGGCGACGTACGCGTTGCCGGGCCCGGCCAGCAGGTCCACCCGGCCGATCGTCTCGGTGCCGACCGCCAGCGCGGTGACCGCCTGCACGCCGCCGAGCAGGTAGATCTCGTCGGCTCCGGCGAGGTGCGCGGCGGCGACGGTGGCGGCGGGGATCTCGCCCCTGATCGGCGGTGTGCAGGCGGCGACCCGGGGCACGCCTGCGACTTTCGCCGTCACGATCGTCATGTGCGCGGAGGCGGTCAGCGGGTACCGGCCGCCGGGGATGTAGGCGCCGGCGGCCCCGACCGGGATGTTCCGGTGGCCGAGCCGTACCCCGGGCAGGGTCTCGATCTCGATGTCGGACATCGAGTCCCGCTGTGCCTGGGCGAATCGGCGCACCTGTTCCTGCACGAACCGGATGTCTTCGATCACCTGGTCCGGCACGCTCGCGACGATCCGGTCGATCCGCTCGTCCGAAAGACGGAACGACTCCGGCGACCAGTTGTCGAACTTCTGTGAGTACTCCCGCACCGCGGCGTCGCCGCGGGTACGGATGTCGGCGATGACGTCCCGCACCGTCTCGCGGACCGAGGTCAGGTCGGCGGCGACGCTCTCCGCGGACACGGCGGTTTTCACATGAACTGCCATTGGAAAATCCATCCACATACATTTGGTGAGTAGTGAGAGGACGATCGCGCGGAATGGCGATTCGCCGCAAGAGAGGCGGATATCGCGATCCGCGTTGTCAGGAATTCGGATATGCGATGGCGAACGCTCCGGGAATTCAGGCGAGGGAAACGCTCATCGCAGCCAGTGGTTGACGTTGAGCTCGCCCGGCTCGGCGAGGTAGCCGGCGAACCGGCCCTCCGGGTCCCGCAGGGCTCTGATGTCCTGCAGACGCCGCCACTGCGCGTCGCCAAGGAAGCGCAGCCTGCGGGTGGTGAAGTCGGAGTCGCCCAGGTACTGACCCGCGGTGACCGGCTGCAGGTCGGCCATCGCGTCCGTCAGCCAGCCGCGCAGCCGCTCGTCGTCGGCCTCGTCCTCGTAGACGACGTACGTGGCCAGGTAGACGTCGGTCTGCAGGGACAGCGCCATGTCGGGCAGTTGTCTGGTCGGGCCCATGCTGAAGAAGATGGTGAACGCCTTGTCCGTAGGCAGGTCCATGAACGACTTCTTCATCGCGGGAACGGCCGCCTCCGCCGGTCCCTCCACCCACGCGTTGTCCACCAGGTAGCGGTGGCCCTCCGGGTTGGCCTCCCGCTGCCGGTCGAGCTGCCCGGCGAGCGTCGTGGGCACCGCGTCCGCTCGCACCAGCGCTCGGTCGAGCACCGGGCAGGTCAGGAACGGCGCCAGCGCCTCCGCCGCCGCCTCGTGGTCGTCCACGAAGGCCAGGGCGCTGACGACCAGCACCCGACCGTGCTCCGGGGAGCTCTGCGAAACCGCCACGATCTCCACGTCCCGCGAGACCTCAGTGTGCGTCTCGTAGAGCCAGGTCATGACCTCGTCGTACAGCTCGGCGGGGTAGACGTGCACGGTCTCGGTCAGCGCCCGGGGCAGCGGCAGCGTGCGCAGGTGGAATCGGGTGACCACGCCGAAGAAGCCGGGCCCGGAGCCGCGTGCGGCCCAGAACAGGTCGGCGTTCTCCTGCTCCGACGCGCGGACCAGCTCTCCGTCGGCGGTCACCACGTCGATGGCGGCGATGTTCTCGGCGGCCCAGCTCCAGCCGCGCGCGTTCCAGCCCATGCCGCCCTGCAGCAGGAATCCGCCGATCCCGACCGACGGGCAGTGGCCGCCGTTGAAGAAGCGACCGTGCCCGGCGAGGTAAGGGTTCAGCTCGTCGCCGCCCTTGACCGCGGGTCCGGCGCCGACGATCCCGGTTTCCGGATCGTAGGCGATGTCCTTGAGCCCGCCGAGGTCGATCAGCAGGCCCTCGTCCCGCACGCTCCAGGCGGCCCAGCTGTGCCCGCCGGCACGTACCGCGATCTTCCAGCCCCGCTCGCCGGCGAGCCGTACGCCCTCCACGACCTCCTGCTCGGTGCTCGCGAGGAGGACGGCGGCCGGGCGGCGCGCCGGGCGCCGGGCGTTGAACACCCGGCCGATCACGGCCTCGTCGAAACCGGGCTCCCCCCGGTGGATCAGGGTCACGGCGCCACCGCCGCGAGGCCGCCGTCGATCGCGATGTCCGCGCCGTTGATGAACGACGCGTCGTCGGAGGCGAGGAAGACGGCCAGCCGGGCCACGTCCTCCGGTTCGCCGGCGCGGCGCGCCGGGATCGTCTCGAGCACTGCCTTGGCCGGTCCTTCCGGATCGTCGAAGAAGCCCGCGGTGGCCGGTGTCTTTATCGGCCCGGGGCTGATGGTGTTGGCCCGGATGCCGTATGGCGCGCCGGAGACCACAAGGTGCCGGGTGAAGGCGGCGACGCCGCCCTTGGCCGCGCCGTGCGCCGCCTGCCCGGCGAACATCGCGCCGCGATGCGCAGCGATCGAGGCCACGTTGACGACCACGCCGCCCCTCTCCTTCAGGTATGGCCAGGCCGCCCGGGTGCTCTCGTACACCAGATGCAGCTCGTTGCGGATGGTGAAGTACCACTCCTCGGCCGGTTGCTCCGGGAAGCCGCCGATCTTGAGCGCCGAGGCGTTGTTGTACAGGACGTCCACGCGGCCGAAGGCGTCCACGGCGGCGCGTACCCAGGCGGCGGCGCCCTCCTCGGTGGCGAGGTCCACCGGGGCGACGGAGACCATCCTGCCGCCCGCCTCCTCGACCAGTGCCACGGTCCGCGCCGCGCCCTCCTCGTCGAGGTCGCACCCGGCGACCAGCGCGCCGGCCGCAGCGAACTCCAGCGCGGCGGCCCGGCCCATGCCCATCGCGGTGCCGCTGATCAGCGCCACCTTCCCGTCCAGTCGTGCCACAGATGTCCTTTCACAAAGTGACCAGGCCGCCGTCGACGCGCAGCGCCTGGCCGGTGATCATGGCTGCCTCGTCGGAGACCAGGAACGCCACGGCTCCCGCCACGTCCGACGGCTCGATGGTCTGCTTAACGGCCTGGCGCAGCCGTACGGACTCGAAGTTCTCCGGGCTGTTGCCGCGGATCGCACCCGACGTCCTGGTCAGGCCGGGGGCGACCGCGTTCACGGTGACCCGGGATCCGCCGACCTCGACTGCGAGCGCGCGGGTGAAGCCGAGCAGCCCGGCCTTGCTCGTCACGTATGGGAGGAACCCCTCGTGCGGTGGCTCCCAGACGGTGTTGGAGACGATGTTGACGACGCGGCCGTACCTGCGCTCGATCATGCCCGGCACGAACGCCGCGCAGAGCAGGTAGGGGGCGTCCACGTTCACCGCCTGAACCCGCCGCCAGGTCACCAGGTCCAGCTCCTGCAGGGAGCGCAGGGCCTGGTGCGCGGCGTTGTTGACCAAGATGTCGCAGCGGCCGAAGCGGGCCAGCGCGTTCGCGGTGAACTGGTCGATCGCCGTCGCCGAGGCCAGATCGCAGATCTCGCTGTAGGCCTGCCGGCCGCGGGCGATCACCTCCTTGACCGTGTCGCCGGCCGGGCGCAGGTCGGCGATGGCGATGTGACAGCCGAGGTCGGCGAGGCGCAGCGCGACGGCCCTGCCGAGACCGCCCGCCCCGCCCGTCACCACGGCGACCCTGTTCACGAGGTCTCACCCCGCGAGAGGATCTCGATGAGATTGCCCTCGGGATCCGCGACGAACGCCATCCGCGATCCGGGCTCCGGCGCCGCCTGCGGCGCCATCCGCCCGGTCGCCCCCGCCTCCAGCAGCGCCAGGAATACGGCGTCCACGTCCTCCGGACGGGGCACCCGCACCGCCATGTGCCCGTACCCCCGGGTCAGCGCGGCGGTCAGCGGATCGGGGGCGCGCAGCCCCGGTGCGGAGCCCGCCCGCTGGAGCAGCTCTATGCGGAAGCCGAGCGGGCTGCGCAGGACCACGCCGCGGAAGTCGTGCTCGGCGATCTCGAAGGAGAAATCGTGCTGCAGGCCGAGCGCCGCGCAGTACCAGCGGACGGCGGTGTCGAGGTCGGCGACCGTGATGCCGACGTGGTCGAAGGAGATCTGCACTGTGGTGTCCCTTCAGCTCGTGGCGGCGGCGCCGCGACGGTGGCCGAGGTAGGTGGACAGGCCGACGGCCGCGAGCAGCGCGGCGCCGTTGAACACCGGCTGCGCCCAGTTGCTCGCGCCCGCCAGCGTCAGCCCGCTCACGCTGGCCGAGACGAACAGCACACCGATCATGGTGCCGAACACGTTGAACAGACCGGGGTTCACGGCGGTGGCGCCGAGGAAGACGGCCGCGAGCGCGGCGAACAGCAGGCTGCTGCCGGAGTCGGCGGTGGCCGATCCGGTGCGGGCGAGCTGGAGGACGCCCGCGACGCCCGCGATCGTGCCCGAGATGACGAACCCGATGAACACGTCGCGGTCCACCCGCAGGCCCACCAGCCGCGCGCTGCGGGCGTTGGAGCCGATCGCGTACAGTGCCCGGCCGTACGGCGTGTGCGTGAGCACGTACCAGAGGACCAGCATCACCACGACCACCACGTAGACGACCCGGGGGAGGCCGAGGAATTGGGCGGAACCGAACCGGGTGAGCACGGGAGAGATGCCCTCCAGGATGGTGGCGCCCCCGGTGTACCACTGGATGGCGCCCCCCAGCAGGGTGGCGCTGCCGAGCGTGGTGACGAAGGCGTTCAGCCTGGCCCTGGTGACCAGCAGGCCATTGACGGCCCCGCAGGCCGCGCCCAGCGCGATCGCCGCCACGGCGGCGACCCCGAGCGGCAGACGGTTGTGCGACATCAGCCCGGCGCACAGCACGCTCGAGGTGGCCGCGATCGCCCCGAGCGAGAAGTCGAAGTAGCCGGAGACCAGCGGGAAGAGCGCGGCGAGGGCGATCAGCGCCACCACCGCCTGGGATCCAGTCACCACGTTCAGGTTGGCCATGGTCGGAAACGTCGAGCTGCTGCCGGGCCAGACGCTGAAGAACAGCGCGATCACCACGGTGAGCCCGAGCAGCGCGTACCGTTCCGCGGTGTGGAGCAGCGGCGAGCCGCCCCGCTTCCTCTTCGGCTCCGCGGTCCTCGTGGACGCGGGCACGGTGGACTCCTCGATGGTCATGGGTTCGCTCCGAGGGCGGACTGGACGAGGCCGGTGAGGTGGGCTGCGGTCAGGTGCGGGCCGATGACCTCTCCCGCCGTCCTGCCGGATTTGAGGAGGACGACCCGGTCGCAGAGGGTCTCCAGCTCCACGAGGTCGGAGGAGGTGACCAGCACGGAGCAGCCGTCCGCGACGGCGGCGCGGATCGCGGCGTAGATGTCGGCCCGGGAGACCACGTCCACGCCCTGGGTGGGCTCGTCGAGCAGCAGCAGCCTCGGCTCGCGCCGCAGCCAGCGGGCCAGGACCGCTTTCTGCTGGTTGCCGCCCGACATCGACGAGAAGACCGCGTCCGGGCCGGCCGCCTTCACCGCGTACCTCGTCATGAGCGCCGCGGAGTCGCGCCGTTCGCGCGAACGCGGCATGCCGGTCGCCCGCCAGTAGCGGCGCAGCACGGTCACCGCGAGGTTGTCGCGGATCGGCAGGTCGGCGAAGGCCGCCTCACCGCCGCGGTCCTCCGGCACGAGCGCCACCCCCGCCCGGATCGCCTCCGCGGGGGTTCGCGGGGCGTACGGCTCGCCGTGCAGCCACATGCGGCCGCCCGCCGCCCGGCGCGCGCCGAACAACGTTTTCAGCAGCGTGGTGCGGCCCGAGCCGACCAACCCGGCGACCCCGACGATCTCGCCCTCGCCGACGGTCAGCTCGACGCCGCGCAGCGGGCCGGCTCGCAGCCCCTCGATCCGCAGCGCGGCTGGGCCGGACGTCTCGCGGGGGGCGTGCCCGCCGAGGTCGGGCTCCGTGCCGCCGGCCATGAGGCGGATCAGGTCCCGTTCGGTGGGATGGGCGTCCACGAGGGCGCCGCCGACCGTGCCGTCCACCAGCACGGTGAAGTCGTCGCAGGACCGCAGCACCTCCTGCAGCCGATGGCTGACGAGCAGCACCGTCTGGCCGTGCGCGGCCCGGCGTCGTACGGCGTCGAGCAGCAGCGCAGACTCGTGCTCGCCGAGGCGGGCGGTCGGCTCGTCGAGGACCAGGATCAGCTCGCCCTCCTCCTGGTTCCGGAGGGCGCGGGCGATGGCGACCATGGTCTGGTCCGCCGGGCGCAGGCGGTGGATCGGGGTGCGCGGGTCGACGTCGATCTCGTACGTCTCCAGGACCTGCGACACCCGCCGGTGCAGGGCGGACCAGCGGACGCGCCGCCCGGCGGCCGTGGGATACCCGGCGTCGAGGGCGAAGTTCTCCGCCACCGACAGCTCGTCGAACAGGCCGAGGTCCTGGTGGACGAAGCGGAGGCCGGCCTGCCGGGCGTGCGCGGCGGTGAACTGGCTGGCCTCGTACGTGCGGCCCATCACGGTGATCTGCCCGGCGTCGGCCCGGTGCACCCCGGCCAGGATCTTGATCATGGTGCTCTTGCCGGAGCCGTTCCCGCCGAGCAGGGCGTGAACGGTGCCCGGCCGGACCGACAGCGCGGCCCGGTCCAGAGCGGTGGTCCCGGCGAACCGCTTCGTCAGGCCCGTGATCGTGAGCGCGGACATCAGGAGGCGAGTCCCCACGCCTTGAGGTAGAGGTTCTTGTAGTCCACGCCCGCGCTGAACTCCTGGCCCGCCGGGGGCATGTTGTGGTCGGCATCGACGACCTGGACCCCGTCGCCCTCGACCACCGGCTGCTCGCCGTTCAGCACTCGGACGGCCTCGTCGACCGAGCCCCAGGCGCCCCAGTTGGTCGCGTAGCCGACGCTGGCGTCCTGGCCCTGGTTGTTCCTGATCAGCTCCAGGTTCGGCTTGTCCGCGAAGCGGCCGATCACAATGAGCTGGTCGTTCCGGCCGGACGACATGACCGCCTGGGACAGGCCCTGGGTCATCCAGCCGTCGACCGGCACGATGACGGAATTGGCGGTCGGTGCGGCCAGCAGCGCGGCCTGGAACTTCTGCACCGCTGTGTTGCCGCCCCAGTCGGCGTTGCTGATGTCGAGGGTCGAGACGACCGAGCAGCCGGAGCACTTGGCCAGCTCCGCCTTGAAGCCCTCGGTGACCCAGGGGCCCCAGACCTGGTCGGTGAAGTTCAGCACCAGGACCTTGGCCTGCCCGCCGGTTTTGCCGATCAGGTAGTCGGCCTGCAGCTTGCCGTTGAGCAGGTAGTACGACTTGAGGTCCAGGCCGTCGAGCTGGAGCCGCTCGGTGGCCCAGATGTCCTTGCCGTTCTCGTCCTGGCAGTTCGCGCCGCCGCCGCCCACGACGACGACGCCGGCGTCCCGTGCGTCCTGAAACGGCTGTTTGATGGTCGAGCAGTCGATGCCGACCGGGATGAAGACGTTCGCCTTCGCGCTGACGGCTTGCCGTACGCAACTGGCGAAGCCGGTCGGGTTGAGCTGGCCGTCGCACAGGTGGGTCTGCCATCCGGCGGCCTTGCCGGCCTCCATCAGCGCGGAGGCCGGGCCCGAACAGCCGGTCGTCTGCTCGCCGCAGGACATCACCCACAGGCTGACCCCGGACTTCGGCTTGCTCACGGCGGTCGGAGGAGCGCCGACCTGGCCCTTGTAGGCGGTCTCGAGGTACGAGGCGAACTCGCCGGACGGGGCGGACTCCTTCGCCTGGCCTGCTGCGGGATCGTCCGTCCCACAGGCCGCCAAGGCCAGCACGCCCGCCAGCGCGAGCACGCCGAGGAGGGGGGTTTTCTTCATGGTCGTTCTCCTGGTGAGAGGTGAGGTGAGGGCTCCCCCGAGTGGTTCCGGGACAAGACCGGACGGCCCGGGGCCGGGCCGCGGTTTCCGCTGGGACGCCGGATCAGACCGGTGGCGCGACGAAGACCCCCCGGTCCACGTCGTTGAAGCTCTCCTTCGCGACCAGCTCGTTCATCGGGTTGGCGGTGCCCCACTGGTCCTGTGTCATCGGGTCGTCGACGTCGTACACGTGCGGGTGCCACAGGTCCTCGTCGAGCTCCTGCAGGTCGGTCGTGTACTCGACCGTGTTGCCCGCGGGGTCGATGAAGTAGGAGAAGGTGTTCTCACCGGCCAGATGACGGCCGGGACCCCACACCATCCGGTGGCCGCTGCGCAGCACCCGGCCCGTGCCGTACATGTACTCGTCCACGCCGCGCAGCTCGAAGGACGTGTGGTGGACGGAGACGTGCGGCCCGCGGGCGATGGCGAAGCTGTGGTGGCGGGGGTTGCAGCGCATGAAGTACATGAGATCGCCCATGTGCCGGGACCACAGCGTGTCGCTGAGCGCGAACCCCAGGTGGGTCTCGTACCACGCCCGGGTGGCCTCGGGGGCAGGGGAGTTGACGACCAGGTGTGACAGGCGCACCGGGATCGACTCACCCTTCTCGACCTTCCGGTGCGCGCGCGGCGCGACGTCGGCGGAGACCTCGACGGTCCTGCCGTCGCCGTCGAAGAAGCGGAAGCCGTACCCGCCACCGGGGGTGGTGAGCGTGCCGGGCTCGCTGACGAGCGTCACCCCGGCGGCGCCCAGGCGCTCGGCCAGCTCATCCACGTCCGCTGGCGTTTCCGCGCCGAAAGCCAGCAGGTCGAGCCGCTTGACGGTGTCCTCACGCAGCCTGATGACGTACTGCTCGGGCGAGCCCTCCGCGGCGAGGAACGCGACGCCGGTGTCGCCGGCCATGAGGGTCAGACCCCAGACATTCTCATAAAAATCAAGATATTTCCGGAAATCTGGGACGGCGAAGTCGACATGACGCAGATGCGTGATCAACCGTTCAGGCATGGCGAGAGCGTATAGACGCCGCTTAACCGGGCGGAAATATGAATCGGCGATGTCAGGCATGCGTCTCGTGATGGTTCCGGGCGGGTTTTCGCGGGCATGCCGGAAGCCGCCGGGGGAGCACCCCGGCGGCGGAATCCGCGGCGCGGGTCAGTCGGCGGCGACGCAGGTGTTGCGCATGTGGCCGAGGCCGGTGATCTCGGCGTCCATCACGTCGCCCGGCTTCAGGAAGACGCCCCAGTGCGCGCCGTTGCCCGCGGGGGAGCCGGTCAGCAGCAGGTCACCGGGCGACAGGGGCACCCGCGCCGAGGTGTACGCGATGAGCTCGGCGATGTCGAAGATCATGTCCTTGGTCGACTCGTCCTGCCGGACCACGCCGTTGTGGCGCAGCCGGATCCGCAGGTCCATGGGGTCGCCGGCGAACGCCGCCGGCACCAGGAACGGGCCCGTGGGCAGGAAGGTCGGCGCGTTCTTCGCGCTCAGCCAGTCGGTGCCTATCTTCTTCAGGTCCGGGCGGTAGAGCTGGTCCCTGGTCGTGATGTCGTTGCAGATCGTGTAGCCCGCGACGTGTCGCATCGCCTCCTCGCGCGGCACCCGCCAGGCGGGCCGGCCGATCACCACGGCCAGCTCCAGTTCCCAGTCGTGCCTGCTGCCCCGGTCGGGCAACACGACGTCGTCGTACGGCCCGCAGATCGCGCTGGGGAGCCCGGCGAAGACGTACGGCGTGCCGTTAGCGACGCGGGCGTCCATCATCGCCTTGCCCGCCGCGCGGGCCTCCTCCTCTGTCATTCCCTCGTTGTCCGCGCGAAACTCGGCCATCACCAGGTCGAGAACGTGCTTGTGGTAGTTGGCGCCGCTCTGCAGCACCTGCCGGGGGCGCAGCGGCGCGTGGATCTCGAGCTCGCCGAGCGGGATCCACGGACCCGGGCCCGTGGCCAGGCCGCCCAACTCGTCCAGGTCCCACGCCCGCAGCGACTCGGTCACCCCCGGGACGTCCAGCCTGCGCACCCGGTCCCCGGCCACCAGGCCGGCGAACGGCTCCGATTGCGCGAGGCTGAAGGTCCCGAGAGCGAAGGGACCGGCGTGGACGGGAAGGACATCGGGCATGGCGGAGCTCCAGGAGAGAGGGGACGGTCACCGCGATGCTAGGGAGGCCGGTGATTTCTCCGGAAATAGGTACTCGGGATACCTGACATCGCCTCCGCCGGCGATGTCAGCCGACCTGCTCCGACACCTGCCGGAAGACCCCGAGAAGCCAGCGCAGCGCCGGGTCGGCCGATCGCGTGGGGTGCCAGTGCGCCCCCTCAACCAGTTCGGCCGGCGCGAAGGGAACATCCGCGACGACCACGTTGAGCGACGGGTCGAGCCGGCGTGCCAGCCGTTCCGGCACGAACGCCACCAGGCTGGTCCCGCTCACGACGAACGGCAGCGGCAGCAGGCCTTTGCAGGTCACCTCCACACGGGTGGCGATCCCCAGCTCGTCGAGCAGCCGGTCGGAGGGCGTGGTGACACCAGGGCCGAAATTGGCCCGGGCGTGCGGTAGCCGTTCGAGATCCTCGATGGTCAGCGCGCCGTCGCGCAGCAGCGGATTGCCGCGGTCGGCGATGCAGACGAACCGATCCCGGAAGATCTGCTGCCTGCGGCCCGGCACCCCGGAGCCGAGGGCCGCCACCATCAGGTCGTGCCTGAGTAGAAACCCCTCGATGTCGGAGTTGTCGGCGGGCATCGGCTGGAACTCGATGTTCACCTCGGGCGCCGTCGTCTTCAGGACCGCCAGCAGCGGCTCGACCAGGATGGTCAGCGCGTAGTCGGAGATCGCGATGGAGAACTCCCGCTGCTGCACGAGCGTGCCGGAACGCGGGCCGATCGACAGCGTGCGCTCCACGCCCTCGATCGCGGCGCGGACGTCCGGGAGCAGTGCCTCGGCGAGCGGGGTCAGCTCGTAGGCGCGGTTGACCCGGACGAGCAGCTCGTCGCCGAAGTGCGCGCGTAGCCGGACCAGTGCCCCGCTCATCGCCGGCTGGCTCATGCCGATGCGCTCCCCGGCGCGCGTGAGGTTGCGCTCCTCGAGCAGTGCGTAGAGGACGACCAAAAGGTTCAGGTCGATCCTTTTCAACCCGGCCATCGGGACTCCTCTCCGTTACGATCCCGCAAAGTTATCCGATGTCCGTCTTGTTCGTATTTGATCCTTGGTGGTAACACTCGCGTAATCTGCGTTGTCGTCGGCTCGGAGGGTGGCCATGGGGCTGGGAAGCACCGACCTCAACCTGCTGGTCGCCCTCGAAGCGCTGCTGGAGGAGGGCAACGTCACGCGCGCCGGGGCCCGGCTTGGGATGAGCCAACCGACCATGAGCGGCGCGCTCGCCCGGCTGCGCCGGCACTACAAGGACGACCTGCTGGTCCGGGTGGGCCGGGAGTACGAGCTGACCCCGGTCGCGCGCAGCATGCTGCCGGTCGTACAGGACGCCGTACGCCGGATGGAGCGGGCGCTGGGCCTCGGCGTGCCGTTTCACCCGCCGGAGAGCCGCCGTGTCTTCACGGTCGCGATGTCCGACTATGCGATCACCGTGCTGAACGAGCCGCTGTTGCGCCGCATTCAGGAGCTCGCCCCCGAGGTGTGCCTCGACCTCAGCCCCATCCCCGAGAACATGCACGAGTCGCAGCGCGAGATGCTGCGCTTCGACTTCCTGGTCGCGCCGCGCGGCTACGGTTTCCGCGGCGACTCGGAGGTCGTCTTCCGGGACCGGTTCGTGTGCGTGGTCGACCCGCGCAACGAGCGGCTCAGGGACGGCACGCTCACGATACGCGATCTGGAGGAGCTGCCGCACGCCGTCCCCTTGATGGGCGGCCCGGCCACGATGACCCCGGCCGACCGCATGGTCGAGCAGCTCGGCATGCGACGCCGCGTCCAGGTCACCGCCGCCGGGTGGCTGTCGGTGCCGTTCGTCGTGGCGGGGACCGACCTCGTGGCGATCGTCCCCGAGCGGCTGGCGCTGCGGGTGGCCGGGGCTGCGCGGGTGCGCGTCGTCGAGCCACCCTTCGGCGAGCTCGGTCTGGTCGAGGCCCTGTGGTGGCACCCCTCGCGCAACCTGGACGACGGCCACCAGTGGCTGCTCGGCGTCTTCCGCGACGTGGCCAGGACGCTCGGCGAGCGGGCGGCGTGCGCCGCCTGATGCCTGCCATCTGCGATGGCTATTTCCGTACGCGTCGGTCCGGCTCCTAGCGTCGGATGCCATGGGAAAGCTTGACGGCCGGACGGTCGTGATAACAGGAGCAGCGCGGGGGCAGGGCGCCGCCGAGGTCGCGGCCGTCGCGGCGGAGGGCGCGTACGTGGTGGCCACCGACGTGCTCGACGACGAGGGGGCCGCGCTGGAACGGCCCGGCTCCGTCGTCTACCGCCATCTCGACGTGACCAGTGAGAAGGAGTGGGCAGAGCTGGCCGAATGGCTGCGGGACACCGGCCGGCCGGTGCACGGGCTGGTGAACAACGCGGGCATCCCGATGCGCCCCCGGCTCGGGTCGGTGGGCTTGGCCGACTGGAACCGCGCGCTGGCGGTGAACCTCACCGGACCGATGCTGGGCATGCAGGCCGTCGAGCCGCTCATGCCGTCCGGTGGGTCGATCGTGAACGTCGGATCGATCGCGGCGCTCACCGCCCACCAGGCGGTGGCGTACACGTCGAGCAAGTGGGGGCTGCGCGGCCTTACGAGGGTCGCCGCGCTGGAGTACGGCCGGCGGGGAATCCGGGTGAACATCATCCATCCCGGCCCGATCGACACGCCCCTGATGACGGGCGCCTCTCCGGTCTTCGTGGCGGCCTCGGTGGCGCAGACCACCCTGGGCCGATCCGGCCGGCCTGAGGAGGTGGCCCCACTGGTGACGTTCCTGCTCAGCGACGAGGCGGCGTACATCACCGGCGCCGAGATCGCCGTGGACGGCGGGCACACCGCCCACGGCGGGACGAAGCCGATCGTCGACGCGATCGACGCCTCCTGACGACGGGATCAGTGCGTCGGGCCGCGGCCGCGGCGGCGGGCCGTGGGGATCGGCGTCGCCGGACCGGGCTCCACGACCGTGTTGGTGACGGTGCCGATCCCCTCGACGGTCAGTGTCACCACGTCGCCCGGCGCCAGCGGGCGGGGCTCGCGCCGTCCCGCCCTGCCCCAGATCTCGGCCAGGCAGCCGCCGCCGTGCGTGCCGGAGGCCAGCACGTCCCCCGGGCGGATCCACGCGCCCCTCGAGGCATAGGAGATCTGCTCCTCGAACGTCCACGAGCAGTTCGCGAGCGAGTCCTCGCCGAGCACCACGCCGTTGATCTCGGCCGTCATGGTGAGGTCGAGGTAACCGTCGGCCGTACGGTAGGGCTCCAGCTCATCGGGCGTCACCAGCCACGGTCCGAGCGTGTGCGCGCCGTCCTTGCCCTTGGCGAACCCGAACGGCAGCCGCCCTTCGAGCTGCTGGACGTCCCGGGCAGACCAGTCGTTGAAGATCGTGTATCCGGCGATGTGCTCGCGGGCCTGCTCGGGAGTCAGGTCGCGGCCGGCCTTGCCGATCACCACGGCCACCTCGCACTCCAGATCGAACCGCTCCGACCCGGGGAAGATCGGTACTGGCGCCCCGCTGCCGACGCAGGCGTGCGGGTTGGTGAAGTAGAAGGCCGGCGCCTCGTACCAGCGCGAGGGGACGGCGTCCTTGCCCTCCTGCGCCCTGGCCGCGCCCTCGATGTGCGCCTCGAAGCCGACGAAGTCGCGGATGCTCGCCGGATGCAGCGGCGGCAGCAGCCGCACCGAGTCCAGCGGGATCGGCGGGCCCGCGAGATCCGCCGCACCGGGCAGGGCGTCCCGCTCCAGCAGGCCCCGTACGGTCACCTCGGCCGGCAGCGGCCTGACCTGATCTTCACTCACCAGCCCGGCCCGCTCGGCCCCGTCCGCTTCGAAGGTAGCGATTCTCATGACGGTAGTTAGCCCCCGGCCGGCGGCCGGGGGCAAGGCTGATGATCATGCAATGCCGGTATGCGTGGTATCAGCCCACGGTCAGCACGATGGCGCCGGTGTAGCTCTGACCGGGCACAATGGGCGTCTGGACGCCGTTCACGGTCATGGTGACCCGCTTGCCCGCCGCCGCGGCGACCGTGGAATCGGCGGAGACGGCCAGATTGGTCAGGTGGGAGGTGCCGGTCACCGTCCAGGTGGATCCGCCGGAGAGATTCACGATCGCGCCGTTGTTGACGCTCGGCCGGGGAGTGTTGGTGACCACACCGAGCTGCTTGTATTCGGCTGAGGTGATGGTGTCGACCTGGTGCGTGGCCCGGGCGGCCGAGATGACTCCGGTCACCTTGGAGCCGCTGAAGTTGAGCACCATGTTCTTGCCCGTGAGCCCGGCGCCGGGCCCCTGGCCACCGGTGGACCCGCCGCGGACCGCGTTGTAGAAGTCGCCCTTCAGCGTGATGTCGGTGAACGTCGCGGTGGCGTCCTCGGCGTGAGCCGAGGTGACGTCGAAGTCCGCCGCCTTGGCCGGATCACCGGTCGGCTCGTGGTACACCCCGGTGTTCAGCAGGACGCCGTCCACCATCTGCGGTCCCGGGTCGTCGTCCTCCATGACCTGCAGGATGACGCCGTTGCCCGGGTTCAGCCGGGCCCCCTGCGAGCCGTTGACGTTGATCGTGACCTGCTGGCCCTTGTCGAGGAAGGTGGTCTCGCCGGTGTTGATCACGGTGCCGCCGCTCACGTCGACGGAGCCCGCCCCATGCCACATGACGCCCCACCGCTTCGAGTTCACGACCGTGCCCCGGACCGGTATCGCGGCCAGCTCCTTCGCCGACAGGCCGAGGTCCAGGTCGACGTTGAGCTTGGACACGGCCGTCCGTGAACTGTCGCCGAAATAGATCGCGCCACCCCGGTTGATCGCGGCGTAGGTGTCCACGTCGAAGCGGGAGCCGAGGAAGCGCTCGGTCGCGCCGCCGATCGCGTAGGCGCCGTAGCCCTCACCGCCCGTCGTGGTCACCGTGCTGGCGATGGCGGTCAACCTTCCGTTCTTGCCGGTGTCCGTCGAGAGCACGCCCCAGCCCTCGGAGGAGATGGCGGAGTTGACGTACGTTGCCCTGGTGTTCTCGCCGAGGAGGTTCGTGGCACGCACGTTGCCCACGATGCCCAGCATCCACGGTGCCTGCTGCATGTACGTGAGGTCGACCGTCGACCTGTAGTCACTCGGCAGCACGCCGTTCGCGGTGTGGACATGGGAGTTCTTCACGATGACGTTCGCGCCGCCGTCGGCGACGACTCCCGTGCGGACGGCGCCCCTGTCGCTGACCGTCGCCCCGTCGACCACGAGCCTGGTCTTCGCGCCCGTCCCTACGATCGCCGCCCCGTACCCGACGAAGTCGGATCGGCCGTTGCCCGTCAGCTCGATCCTGGGCTTGACGAGCGCGTAGACGCCGTCCTTCACATAGACGCCGTTGAAGGCCTCGCCGGTGGAGGTGATCTTCACGTTCTCCGCCGAGGTGTCGCCCAGTCGGCCGCCCACGACGGCCGCGGGGACGGACTTGCCCGCGGACACGCCCGCGTCATCGACGTACAGGGCCTGGCGGAACGGGAACACGAGCTTCTGCCAGCTCACCGGGTTCGCGTCGGCGACCGTGACGACGACGTCGCCTCTGTAGGTTCCCGCGGCGACGGCGGTCTGCGTGCCACCTGTCCGGGTGAGCAGTCCGCCGGTCTCGACGCCGTTCACCGTCATCGTCAGGCTGTGGCCCTCGGGAGCGGCGATCGCGCCCCCGGGTGCGATGGTCAGCGCGCTCAGCCTGGTGGTCCGCGGCACGACCCAGGTGTCGCCGGCCTCCACTGTGACCTTTCCGGCCGTCGTGGCCTGGGCCGTGCCGGGCAGGCATGCCAGGGGAACGGCGGCGGCGACGAGGGCCACCGGAACTCTTCTTCTCACGGGCACTCCAGTGCTCAGGGGGTGGTGAGAAAGAGTGAAACAGCGCCCGAGGTACCTGGGGAAATGATGGATCGCCATGCCAGTCATCGATCTCGACTATGACCGGAGGACTTGCGATCCCGGGACATCGCGCGTACCCGGCACGTACGGGGCGGCCGCCCATCGCGGCTCGCCGACGTCCCAGTGGTAGAGCGGGGCCGGTGTCTCACCGGAGCCTTCCCCGGCCAGGCGCACCTCGCGGGGCGGCGCCGGTCAGCCGGCGGGGGACCCCAGGAGGGCGGAAATCTCCCGGGCGCAGCGCTCGATCTGCGGTCCCAGTTCCCCGGTGATCCGCTGTGCCGGCCAGTCCCGGGCCTGCACGGCCACGTTCACGCCTGCGACCACTCGTCCGGAAGCGTCCCGCAGGGGTACGGCGATCGAGCGCAGCCCGAAGGCCAGCTCCTCGTCCTGCATCGCCCAACCGTCCCTGCGGATCCCC
This sequence comes from Microbispora sp. NPDC046933, assembly GCF_040644635.1. Taxonomy (NCBI): domain Bacteria; kingdom Bacillati; phylum Actinomycetota; class Actinomycetes; order Streptosporangiales; family Streptosporangiaceae; genus Microbispora; species Microbispora sp. NPDC046933. The sequence goes on from NZ_JBEYWW010000002.1 coordinate 250,246, forward strand.
GCCAGTTCGCTTCGCAGCTCGTCCAGGGACAGCTTGGCATTGGGTCCGTGCGCGGGGCCGAAGGAATCCGCGGTGACGCGGGTGTTCAGCTCGGCCTCGTCCAGGTGGGCGAGCAAGAGCTTGCCGATCGAGGTGTACACCGCCGGCAGAGTAGAGCCGACCTGGATGTTCGCGGTGACCAGGTCGGAGTTGCGCAGCCGGATCAAGTAGAGCACCCGGTCGCCGGTGAGGACGCAGAGATTGACGGTCTCGCCGGTGGCCTCGGCCAGCGCCCTGAGCCGCGGGGCGGCGATCTCGACGAGGCCGAGACCGCGGAGTGCGGCAGTGCCCAACGTGAGCACCCGGACGCCGGGCCGGTAGTCGCCGGTCGGCAGCTGGTCGAGATAACCCTCGGCCGCCAACGTCATGACCATGCGGTAGACCGTCGGCAGCGGCGTGCCGGTCGCCGCCGCCATGTCGCTCACCCGCCACACAGGACGCTGCTCGGTGAAAAGCGCCAGCAGCCGCAATCCCTTGGCCAGCGCCTCGACGCGATACTCGGGGCGGGCCGAGGGCTCCGTTGTTCGTCTGGCAGGCATGCGACGGTCCTCGCACTTCCCGATCAGGGTGAGTGCCGATGCTTTTGGTAACCCACTTTCGGAGAGCGAGAATACCATGGGCATGCCGTCGGAGATCTTGCATGCCGAGGCTGGGACGCCGGCCTTCACAGCAAGCGGCTCGGTGCCCTCGGCAGATGATCTCGGACCCTCGCGCCCCTGCGCCCGTCAAACCGCGCGTGTGCCGCCCTCGGCCACCTCCGCGGCCAGCGTCGCCAACTCGGCGTCGGTGAGCAGGCGCTCCTCGCGAGCCATGAGGTCGCGGGCCCGCCGGAGCACGGCCTCGATCCGGTCCTTGCCGATCGTCGCGCCGAGCGAGCGGAGTTTGTCGGCGAGGGTGTAGGGGCCGCTGTCGGGGGTGAACGGAACCTTGCGCTCGTTGCCGACGACGGCGGGCTCCACACAGTTGTGCAGCAGCGGGTCGACCGTCGTCTCCTGCGTGATGAAATCCATGCCGCCCCAGCAGAAGGCGTGGGTGCCGGTCACCGGGTGGTTCCAGGCGAGGCGATAGCCGGTGAGTTCCTCCCCGGCACGGGCCAGGGCCGTCAACCGCTCGGTGCGGATGCCGGTGCGGACGCCGTACAGGGCCTCGAAGGCGAGAGCGGTCGCCGCCAGGTCGGCGTTGCCGGGGCCGCCGCAGTATCCGTTGACGGACAGCTCGACGACATCCGCGCCCGCCCGCACAGCGCTGACCGCGCATCCCACCGCCAGGCCGAAGGTGTTGTGCGGATGCAGGCCGACCTCGACGCGCGGCGCCAGCTCCTTGGTCCGGCGCACCAGGTGCCCGTACGCCTCGGGACTCATCGCGCCGGGCCCGTCGAAGAGGGTGAGCTCGGTGGCGCCCGCGCCGGCGAGCGCATCCACCGACTCGGCCAGCACCTCCTCCGTGAGAAAGGAGACCATCAGCATCGGCACGATCGCGTCCAGGCCGAGCGAACGGGCATGCCGGATGAGCGGGACGGCGCGGGCCAGGACGCCGGGGCGGTCAAGCACCTTCTGCGTCGTGCGCCAGTCCTCACTCCGCCACGCCTGCTGGTAAACGGCCGGCTGGTAGATCAGCGCCGTCTCGCCGAAGCCCTGCACCCATATCTGGACGCCGTCGTAGCCGGCCTCGGCCGCGCGGTCGATGTCCTGCGTAGTGCGCATCAGCGGGCACACCGCCCGGCAGCCGGGGTTCTCGCCCTTGATGACCTCGACCTCGGCCCGCAGCGTCTTGTCGTCCCGCCCCGCGAGCCCGGCGGTGACGACCTCGCCGACGCCGGCGCCCACCAACTGCCGGAGGTAGGCCCTCTTGGCCTCATCGGAGGCGACGACGCCGGGCAAAGTCTCGACCGATCGCAGGGTGGCGTCGCGAAGCCGTACGGATTCCGGCAGCGGCCCCGTCACCTCGGGCCGGCGGTTGAGCGGGCTGACGGACCACCGGCCGGGCTCGTAGGCGCCGGGGGCCCGCCTGGCGGACAGCTCGGCGCGGAACCGTGCGATCTCCTCGGCGGTGAACACTGCCGGCTTGTCCATGGGGCTCTCCGTCCTCCTGTCATAAGAGGTCTCATCCAAACATGTGTCGACATCATTGGCAAGGTGTCCGCCAGAAAGGGTGGATTTGCCCTCAATTATGTTTACTTTTTGTCGACACTCGGTAAGACTGTCGACACTTCGTCTCTGAGATCACCGACTATGGAGGGGGACCACCGTGACCGACGACGTGCCAGATCCGCGGCGCGGCCGGTTGGCGGGCCGGATCGCCGTCATCAATGGCGCAGGCAGCGTCGGCCCGGGCTGGGGCAACGGCCGCGCCACCGCCGTGATCTTCGCTCGCGAGGGCGCGAGCGTGTACCTGACCGATCGGGACGAGGACTCCCTGGAGATCACCGCCGAGCAGGTACGACAGGAGGGCGGTATCGTCCGCACCCAGGTGCTCGACGTCACCGAGCCCGCGGCGGTCCGAGCGTTCTACGCGGACACCGAGCGGCTGGCCGGGCGGATCGACATCCTGGTCAACAACGTCGGCGGATCCCACCCCGGCGGAGCCGTCGAGCTCAGCCTCGAAGACTGGGAGAGCCAGCTTCGCACGAACCTCACCAGCGCGTTCCTGGCCTGCAAGCACGTCATCCCGGTGATGCGGCGCGGTGGAGGAGGTTCCATCGTCAACACCGCGTCCGCGTCCGGCCTGCGCTGGACCGGCGCCGCCCAGGTGGGGTATGCGGCGGCCAAGGCGGCCGTCATCCAACTCTCCCGGGTGACCGCCGTCGAGTACGCCCGGCACGGCATCCGCGTCAATACCGTGGTGCCCGGCCAGTTGCACACCCCGATGGTCGAGGCCCGCCTCGCCCACCAGCGGGCCGGCGGCGACGTGCGGAAGCTGCTGGCGCAGCGTCGGGCCCGCATCCCGCTGGGTTTCATGGGCGACGGCCGGGACACGGCCTACGCCGCGCTCTTCCTGGCGTCGGAGGAAGCCCGATTCGTGACCGGCACGGAGATCGTCGTCGACGGCGGAATGACGGCCCGCTGTGACTGACACGAGGACTGCGGCGCCGTCCTCCGGCTGCCCGCCGCCGCACCCGGCCCCGCGCAGGCCGCGGATCGTGCTGCCGCCGGGCAGTTGCGACGCCCACTGCCATGTCTTCGGCCCGGCCACCGTCTTCCCCTACGCCCCCGGCCGGACGTTCACTCCGCTGGACGCGCCCAAGGAGCAACTCGCCGCGCTGCACTCCCACCTGGGACTGGATCGGGCCGTGATCGTGCAGTCGTCGGCTCACGGCTCCGACCATCGTGTGCTTCTCGACGCCCTGTCCGGAGGTGAGGGCCGGTTTCGGGGGGTCGCGTTGATCGATGAGACGACCACCAGGGCCGAGGTCGAGGAGCTGCACCGGGCCGGAGTCCGGGCCTTCCGCCTGAACTTCCTGCCCCACCTGCGCAGCGCGCCGTCCCGGGAGGAGATCGACCTCGTGCTGGAGTTGGTGGACGGCCTCGGCTGGGCAGCCGAACTCCACCTCTCGGGCCGGGAGGTGGCCGACCACGCGTCCCTCATCCGGTCCTTGCCCTGCCGGGTGGTGATCGACCACCTTGCCAGGGTGGAAATCGCCGAGGGAGCCGGCGGTCCCGCGCTGCGCAGCCTGCGCGCCCTGATCGACACCGGCGACGTCTGGGTCAAGGTCAGCGGGGTGGACCGGGTCTCCCGCCAGGGCCCTCCGTACGCCGACGCCGTCGCGCTGGCTGCCGCCCTCGTGGCCTACGCGCCGGATCGGATGCTCTGGGGCACCGACTATCCGCACGTGAACATCCAGGGCGACGCCCCTGACGACGGCCTGCTCGTTGACCTGCTGGCCGAGATCGCCCCCGACCCCGGCCATCTGCGCCTGCTGATGGTCGACAACCCAATCGAATGCTTCGACTTCTCCGTTCCGCACCACCCTGGGGAACTGCCATGACAAGTCCCGCTGAGCGCCGCTTCGATGGCGCCCTTCTCACCAGGAGAGCCGCAGGCTACGAGGAGGCGCGGCTCGGCGCGGTGTGGAACGAGCGCAAGCCGGATCGCTATCCCGACGCCATCCTCCTCGCCGCGAGCGACCGAGACGTGTGCACGGGTGTCACCTACGCTGCAGCCCATGGCATGAAGGTCTCCATCCGCTCCGGCGGCCACAGCTGGATCGGCAACGGCGTACGCAACGGCGGGCTGCTGATTGATCTGTCAGCCCTGCAGGAGGTCACCGTCGACGCCGCGAACCGGCGCGCAACCGTACGCCCAGCTGTGCGGGGGACGATTTTCAACGCGCTGCTCGCCGCCGACGGGCTCGTCTTCCCGAGCGGTCACTGCCCGTCGGTCGGGGTCGGCGGGTTCTTGATAGGCGGTGGCTATGGCTGGAACTCTCGCCATCTCGGCCCGGCCTGCTTCAGCGTCGAAGCGGTCGACGTCGTCCTCGCCGACGGGGAACTGGTGCACGCCACCGACGAAACCCATCCCGATCTGATGTGGGCGGTGCGCGGCTCCGGTCCCGGCTTCTTCGGCATCGTCACCCGCTTCTACCTCAAGGTCTATCCGCGATACGAGCAGGTCCTGCGCAGCGCCTACGTCTTCCCCTACGAGCTCCGGGACGAGGTGCTGGCCTGGTCGTACGAGGCGCTGCCGTCCATCTCGACCCAGTTGGAGATGTCCGCCAAGGTGAGCTTCACGCCGGGCGTGGAGGCACCGACCACGACCATCACCGCTGCGGCCTTCTGCGGCCCCGGAGACGGCGTCGAGCTGCTGTACCCGGTGGAGAAGGCGCCCTTCATCGACCGGGCGATCCGCGCCATCGAGCGGCTCCCGTCGACGCTCGATGACCTGTACGCGCTGTCGGACGGCCTCACACCGAAGGGTAAGCGCTATGCGGTGGACGGCGTCTGGACGGACGCGCCGGTCCAGCAGGTGATCGAGGCCGGCCGGGAGGTGCTGGACGGGTTGCCGACCCGGGAGAGCTTCCTGCTCTGGATGCTCTGGGGCGGTCAGCCCACCCGCGAGAACGCCTGCTGGTCGACCCAGGCGCGACTGTACTTTTCGCCCAACGCCGTGTGGACCGATCCCACCGACGACCTGCGCGGCGAGCGGTGGGCCCACGAGACGCTGACGGCGATGGCCCCGGTGGCGCGCGGCACCCAGTTCGCCGACGCGAATCCGGCAGACCGGCCCGACCACGGCCTCGAGCCGGAGCAGGCCGTCCGGCTGGAGCGGCTGCGGGAGCGCTACGACCCGCAGGGACTGTTCCGCGCCTACCTGACGCCCGCCGAGTCCACGACCGCACTGGCGCTACACCGCCGCCAAAAGTGTCGACACAATCCGGAAATTTGGACGAAAAATAGGCTTGACCGGGGCTAAGTGTCAACACTATCGTCGCGACATCTGCACTACGAGGAGATAAAGTGTCCAGCTCATCCGCCTCGCACTCACCTCAGTCTGCCCGCAGCACCGGGCCGGTCATCATTCGCCGTGGCGATGCCAGGTATGAGGCGGCTCGTCTCGACGCGGTGTGGAACGAGCGCAAGCCAGACCGCTTCCCCGACGTTATCGTCATCGCCTCAGACGAACAGGACGTGGTCCAGGCCGTACGGCTCGCCCGCGCGGAGGGCCTCGCGATCGGCGTCCGCTCCGGAGGCCACAGCTGGGTGGGCAACGGGGTGCGTGACGGCGGTATGCTGATCGATCTCTCGCGGCTGGAGGAGATCACCGTCGATCCGGTGGCCAGGACCGCCACCGTACAGCCGGCAGCCAAGGGCCCCGCCCTGCAGACCGCACTGGAACCGCACGGTCTGTTCTTTCCCACCGGGCACGCCCCCACGGTCGGCATCGGCGGCTTCATCCTCGGCGGCGGCTATGGCTGGAACTCCCGGCACCTCGGCCCGGCCTGTCTGAGCATCCAGGCGATCGACGTCGTGCTGGCCGATGGCACCCTGGTGCACGCGACGGACGAGAACCACCCCGACCTGCTCTGGGCGGCCCGCGGCAGTGGTCCCGGCTTCTTCGGGGTCGTGACCCGCTTCCATCTCGACCTGCACCCCCGTCCGACCGCCATCCGCAGAACGGTGCACACGTACCCGCTGGAACTGCGCGACGAGGTGCTGGCCTGGTCGTACGCCACGCTGGAGTCCCTCTCGACGGCCGTGGAGTTCTCCGCGAAGGTGGGCTTCGCCCCCGGCCTGGGCGCCCCTGCCGTCTCCCTGACCGCCACCGCCTTCTGCACTCCGGAGACCGGCGAGGACCTGCTCGCCCCACTGGAGGCCGCGCCCTTCCGCGATCGGGCCGTACGGGCGCTGGTCGACCAGCCGACGACCATGGCCGAACTCTACGAGATCGCCGACCGGCTCACCCCCGCCGGCCTGCGCTGGGCCGTGGACGGCATCTGGGCCGACGGCTCCGTCGAGGAGATTCTCACGGCCGCCCGCCCGGTCTTCGACACGATGCCGGACGGCGCGAGCTTCGTGCTGTGGATGCTGTGGGGCCACTACCCACCGCGCCCCGGTGCCTGCTGGTCCGCCCAGGCCAAGGCGTACCTCTCGCCGAACTCCGGCTGGACCGACCCGGCCATGGACCTGAGCCACGAGCAGTGGGTGCACGGCGCGCTCGGCGCCGTCCAGCACCTGTCCAAGGGCCTGCAGTTCTCCGATAACAACATCGCCGACCGCTTCGACCTCGGCCTCAGCCCGGACAACGCCGAACGCCTGGAGAAGATTCGCGCCGCCTACGATCCCGACGGCCTCTTCCGCTCCTACATGGCTCCCGGTGAGTCCACCACCGCCTACGCCCTGGCCACCCACCGCAAGTAACGCGCCCGCACCGAGGAGCACATCCCCCATGTCCAAGCCTCCGCGCCGCGGATTCTCCGCGGCCCTCGCGGCCCTCGCCGCCGTCGCCGTCCTCGTCCCGCTGACAGCCTGCGCCTCGGAGTCCGGCAGCGCCACGGCCAAGACCGGCGCGGACGGGCTGGTCCCGGTCACCGTGCTGCGCTCCAACGGCGCCCTCTTCGAGCCGCTCTTCATCGCCGAGCAACAGGGGTACTTCACCCAGGCCGGGCTCGCCGTCACCATCAAGGCGGGGGCACAGGACACCTCGCAGAACGCCCCGCTGGTCATCAACGGCCAGGCGCAGTTCGCGATGACCGACAGCTCGGGCTTCCTCAAGGGCGCCGCCGCCGGCCTGCCGATCCGGATCGTCACCGGTCTGATGACCGCGACCACGAAGACCGAGCAGACCGACGGACTGCTCGTCAAGAAGGACAGCAAGATCAGCTCCTTCGCCGACCTGCAGGGCAAGACCGTGGGCCTGTCGGCCCTCGGGGGGACCATCGAGTTCATCTGCCGCTACCTGGTCCAGCAGGACGGCGGCGACCCGGGCGAGGTGAAGTTCGTCGCCCTGCCGTCCACCGCGCTGGTCGACGCCGTCAGCACCGGGAAGACGGACGCGGTCTTCGCCTTCGGCCCCTTCTACGCGGGCGGCAAGGCCGACGACAGCCTGCGGGTCGTCGGCAAGGGCATGAACTCCCTGCCCGGCATCCTGCAGGGGTTGCTCTTCGCCAGCCAGTCCTACCTGGCCGAGAACGCAGACACCGCGAAGAAGTTCGGCGAGGCGATCGCCAAGGCCGTCACCTACGCCAACGACCACCCCGACGACGTACGGGCGATCGACAGCAAGTACACCACGCTGCCGGCTTCCTACATCGCCGCCCAGCAGCTCCCGTACTTCGACACCAAGATCAACACTGCGGTGATGCGGACGGTCATCACCAAGATGCACGAGTTCGGTCTGCTGAAGAGCGCTCCGCAGGACGGCGACGTGTACTGGGACCAGGCGCCAACCTCCGCGTCAGGCTCCTGAAAGAGTGAGGCGGCGGCGATGACGAGGACAGGGCCTCGCGGCAGGATCCTTCTCCTGCAACTCTGCGCGCTCCTCGCGGTGCTCGCGCTGTGGGCGCTGGCCGGGGCGGCGCGCCTGGTGAGCGCCACCGCGCTGCCCGGCCCGGGGGAGGTGTTCGCCCAGCTCCCACAGCTCGCGAGCAGCGGAGAGTACTGGCAGGCGGTGGGCGAGACTATGCGCGGGGCGGTCACCGGCTTCGGCCTGGCCGCCGTGGCCGGGATCCCGCTCGGCCTGGTCACCGGCACCTACGCAGCGGCCGAGCGGTCCTCCCGGCTGCTGGTGGACATCCTGCGGTCCTTCCCCGTCATCGCGCTGCTGCCGGTGTTCCTCCTGGTCCTCGGGTCGACACCGGCGATGAAGGCCACGGTCGTCTTCATCGCCTGCGTCTTCCCGGTCTTCCTCCAGGCCCAGTACGGCGCGCGGAGCGTGACGCCGATGATCCAGGAGACCGTGCTGAGCTACCGGATCCCCAGGCTGCTGCGCTTCCGCAAGGTGGTCCTGCCCAGCGCGATCCCATCGATCATGACCGGGTTGCGGCTGGCCGCGACGACGTCCGTACTGGTCGCCATCGGCGTCGAGGTGCTGACCACGCTGCCCGGTATCGGCCACATGGTCGTGGAGGAGCAGCAGGGCGGCGCCTCGGCCGCGGCCTACGCCTACATCCTCACCGCCGGGCTGATCGGCTACGGCATCAACCTGCTGTCCCAGCTCCTCGAATCCCGGCTGCTGCGCTGGCGCCCGCCCGCGCAGGCGGACTGAGCCAGGGAGAAAGCTCATGTGGAAAACCCCGCTCAAGCAGCTGTGGCTGCCGGCGCTGATCCTGGTCGTCCTGCTGGTCGCCACCGCGGGCAGCACCGACTTCTACTTCCCGCCGTTCACGCAGGTGCTCGCCACCCTCTGGACCGACATTCTGGACGGCGAGCTCGTCGACGACCTGGTCTTCTCGCTGTGCAACATCCTCGCCGGGCTGGCCGTCGCCACCGTCGTCGGCATCGGCGCCGGACTGGTGATCGGCGAGCTGGGCGTGCTGCGGCAAGCGCTGATGCCGCTGCTGGACTTCGCCCGGGCGACCCCGACCGTTGCCTTCGTCCCCGTCATCATCCTGAGCCTCGGCATCGGCGCGGGGCCGAAGGTCTTCCTGATCGCCCTCGGCTCGCTGTGGCCGATCCTGCTCAACACCGTGAGCGGTGTACACGGCGTCAATCCGGCGGTCCGCGAGACCGCCCGCAGCTACCGCGTCCCGTGGCGGCTGCGGCTGCTCAAGGTCGTCCTGCCCGGAGCGCTGCCGCAGATCTTCGCCGGCGTCAGGATCGCCCTGTCGATCGCCGTGGTCCTGATGGTCGTCAGCGAGATCTACGGCTCGCCCATCGGCCTCGGCAACTTCATCCTGCAGAGCGGGTCCAGCTTCCAGGTCAAAGACACCTGGGCCGGCACCATCGTGATCGGCGTGCTCGGCTACGCCCTGAGCGTGCTGCTGCTCGCCGCGGAGCACCTGCTCCTCGGCTGGTACTACCAGCGTCCTCCGCGCGCCCGGCGAGCGGCTCGCCCGCGCGACTACCGGATCGAGGTCACCTCATGAGACGCGCTTCCACCCTGGTCGTTGAGGACATGGGCAAGACCTTCGGCGAGGGAGCCGACGCCCACCAGGTCCTGGCCGGGCTCTCCCTGCGGGTCGAACAGGGCGAGTTCGTCTGCGTCGTCGGCCCGTCCGGCGCCGGCAAGACCACCCTGTTGCGCTGCCTGTCCGGCCTCGCCCGCCCCACCTCGGGCACGGTCAGCTACGGAGGGGAACCGCTCACCAAACCGGTGGCGGACATCGCCGTCGTCTTCCAGGACTACCGAGGCTCGCTGATGCCGTGGATGCGGGTGCGGGACAATGTCGCCTTCCCGCTGGAGGGCATGGGCGTCAAACGCGCCGCACGCAGGAGGAGGGCCGAGGAGTGCCTGGCCGCCGTCGGCCTGCACGGCGTCGGAGACAAGTACCCGTGGCAACTGTCCGGCGGCATGCAGCAGCGGGTCGCCATCGCCCGCGGACTGGCCTACGAGGCGCCGGTGCTCCTGATGGACGAGCCCTTCGGATCGGTGGACGCCCAGTCGCGTTTCGACCTGGAGGACTTGACGCTCTCACTGAGAAAGAAGCTTGACATCACCGTCATCGTCGTCACCCATGACATCGACGAAGCCGTTTACCTCGGCGACCGTGTGGTCGTGCTGGGCGGCAAACCGACGACCGTCGTCGACAATCTGACCGTCGACCTCGGGCCGGACCGCGACCAGATCAGCACCCGTGCCGACCCGCGATTCGCCGACCTGCGCACTCGCGTCCTCACTCGCATCCGGGGTGCCGACTCCCCCCAGCAGGCGGTGATCTGAGCCAATGGTCCAGTTCGACCACGTCGGGATCTCGGTACCCGATCTGGAAGCCGCGATCGCCTGGTACAGCAAGGCCCTCCATCTCACCGCCGCCCCGGTCTTCTCCGTCCCGGGCACCGACCTGCGCGGAGTGATGCTCCTGCACCAAGAAAGCGGCTACCGCATCGAACTGCTGCATCGCCCCAGCGCGAGGCTCGGCCCCGCCCCCCGCAGCCCGATCGAGGCCGCCGGCACGCACGGATTCGGACACATCTGCCTTCGTGTAGACGACGTGGATGCCGAGTTCGACCGGTTGCTGTCGGCCGGGGCGACGGTACGGATGGCCCCGCAGGCGGCCCCTCGCGCCGGCGCGCGCATGGCCTTCGTCGCGGACCCCTACGGCAATCTGATCGAGCTGATCGACCGCAAGTAGCGCCCGGCCCCTCATCGGCAGGTCCGCCGCCATGACCACCCGGCCGTCCCTCCGCGTCTCATCCAAGCTTCGCCGAACCGGCCAGTCCTACGCAGGGTCGGCGATTCGGCCATCTCGTCGCGGCCCGCGACGGAACGGCCTACTCGAAATCTCCCCACGAACCGCGCCGGTGTCCCCGCGCGAGACAAGGAGCTCACCGTGAGCAGTAGGAGCCACACAGAGAGTGTCGCCGACTCCTCGTCGGACCAGTCGTCGCCGTACTCCCTCCTGGCGACGCGCGAGTTCTCGTACCGGGCCCGTCCGCGGGCACTGCTGGTGGCCGTGGCCGCGGCTCTGGCGCCGGCACTGACCGTCCAGACCGTCGCACGCGCGGCCACCACGGGCGGCGCGAGCACCACGGGCGGCGCGGCCACCACCGGAAACGGCATCACCGTGCGGTCCGGGCAGACCCTGGTGGTGCAGGCCACCACCCGGACCCACACCCTCACGATCGAGGAGGGCGGTGCCATCGCCGCCCCGGCGGGGTACAGTCTCACGCTCACCGTCAACGGTGCCGAGGTCGGCTCCACCCTGGAAGACCTCTATGTCAACGACGGCATCGACACGCGCATCGCCGCGGGCACCTACCGCGGTAACGTCGTGATCACCGTCGCCGAGGAGAACGTCGTCAGCTACAACAGCCGGAGCTGGCCCATCCGGCAGGCGGTCTACGTCGACGCCGACGGCGTGAACAGCCGCAAGTCGGTGTTATCGGCCGTGCTGGGCGGGAAACTGCGCGACACCTCGGCGACCGGGCTCCAGCTGGTTTCGTACGGCGAGGCGTTCAACGGTGTGTTCGTGGCGGGCGGCAGCTACGAGCTGAAGTCGCCGCAGATCCGCTTCACCGGCAACGGCCGCTGTGACTTCATCGGCTACGGGGCGGCCGTCGTCGCGACGGGCGCCGGCACCCGGCTGGTCGTCGACAACGCCCGGATCCACAACCGCGGCGTCGTACGGGCCACGGTGGTCGCAGAGGGCTCGTCCACAGTGGTCGTGAAGAACTCGACCCTGAGCACCACCGACGGCACCCTGCCGGCGAGCTACCAGGACACCGGCGACACCTCGTTCATGATGACCTGCCCGTGGCTGCTCGGCATGTACGGGACCGTCCGAGCCACCAACCTACTCGGCAACGGGACCAAGGCGACGTACCTCAACACCTCCATCACCAGCGAGAACTGGGGTCTGCTGTCGGTCGACGAAGGCAACAACTGCACGCTGGTCGCGGTCAACTGTACGCTGCGGCACACCGGCACCTCCGGCTACGGCACGTACGCCATCGGCAACGTCACCGAGCATCTGCTGGGCAACGTCTACGACGTCGTGACGTACGCGTCGATCATCTGGGGATCCGCGGGGCTGCACTATGGCGACAGCAGCCCGGAGGCCGTGAAGGCGCTCAACGACTCGCTGTCGCTCGGGCTGACCAGTGAGGACATCCGCTCCGTCAAACCGCGCATCTCGGTGATCGACTCCAAGCGCTTCGGCTTCATGTGGCAGTCCACCGGGCCGCTGCTGATCGACGGCGGGACGCGCGTCACCACGGGGGAGACCATGTTCCTGTCCAAGGCGGCGGCATCGGCGGTCACGGTGGACGGCTCCAAGGGAGCCAGCCTCACCCCGGGCAACGGGGTCATCTACCAGTTGATGGACAACGACAACCCGGGCCGGGTCAACGTCACCGGATACCCCTGGAAGGCCAACTACACCGCGTCGTACACGCAGCCGACGGATCCCGCGGTGAAGTCGGCGACCTTCGACCCGACGGCGCCGCACAGCACCGACGCCTCCGGCACCTTCTCCAACATCACGCTGAAGGGCGATTTCTACAACGGAGTTCTCGGCGGCGGAGTCGGCAAGCTGCAGGGCATGAACCTGGTGCTGACCTTCGACAACTCCGTGGTGGAGGGCGTCATTTCGGCCAGCACCGCGGTGCACAGGGTCAGCCCCATCAACAAGTCGAACCACGACCAGCTCGGCGTGGTCGGCAACACGCCGTCCCCCGTGGTGAACAACGGCGTCATCGTCACCCTCGGCGGCGGCTCCCGCTGGACGGTGACCGGCACGTCGTACCTCAGCGCGCTGCACCTCGCCGCGGACGCCTCCGTCACCGCCGCTGACGGGCGCGCCCTCTCCATGACGGTCGACGGCGTCCCAGCCGACATCGCGCCGGGCAACTCCTACACCGGCTCGATCGCCCTCACCGTCGCCTGACGCGGTGCGGCGGCGGCCCGGCGCCTGAAGGCCGGGCCGCCGCCTCGAGCATCCGTCTGTCCACATTCAAGTGGGTACGAGACCTCAAATAGGCATTAATATGACCTTCCTGTCGACAGTTTGCCTGGGCCGGTGATGTCTTCATCGAGGCGCCGGCGGACCGGTCGAGACGCGCCACCGTTTCGGAGAGCACAGTGAACGACAGCATCCTCTTCACCGACGTAAGGGTCTTCGACGGGACCGGGCGCGACCCCTTTCCCGCCGAGGTACTGGTCACAGGGAACCGCGTCGCCGCGGTCGCCGACCGCGTTCCGGCCGACCAGCGTGCGGCCGCCCGGGTGATCGACGGAGGTGGCGGCACGCTGATCCCCGGCCTGGTTGACGCGCACGCCCACCTCGGTTTCGGCTCGACCGTCGAGCACCGCTCGCCCCGCCGGGACGAGCCCGACGAGGAGAAAGCGCTGCTGGTGGCGCACGCCGGCCGGGTCCTGCTCGACCACGGCATCACCAGTGCCTATTCCGGCGGCAACAGGCTGCCCCGTACGGAGATCGCCGCGCGCAAGGCGTTCGCCGAGGGCTGGATGCCGGGCCCGAGGTTCAGGGCCGCCTCCTGGGAGGGCAGCGCCGGCATGGTCGAGCCGGGCGTCTATGACTTCCCGGGGATCGACGGCCGGGCGTCCGAGCCGGAATCGGTGCGGAAGTTCGTGGCGGAGATGACGGACCTCGGTGTCGACATCGTCAAGCTGTCGTTGTCCGGGGAGAGCGCGGTGGTCCAGGGCACCTCGCGGATCGTGCAGTTCTCCGATGAGGAGGTCGCCGCCGCGGCGGCGACCGCCCGCGAGCGTGGCGTGTGGCTCACCGCCCACGCCCATGCCGCCGAGTCGATCAAGATGGCCGTGCGGCACGGCATCCGCGCCGTCTACCACTGCACCTTCGCGGACGAGGAGGCGCTGGACCTGCTGGAAGCCGCCCGCGATCGGCTCTTCGTCGCTCCCACCCCCGGCATCATCCACGCCAACCTGTACGAGGCGGACAGCGAGCCAGAACCCGGCATGGAGGTCGAGGAGACCCGGCGCGCGGTCATGGAGGTCGTCCCGGAGCTGGTCCGGCGTGGCGTGCGGGTGGTCCCCGGGGGCGACTACGGCTTCCCCTGGAACCCGGTCGGCCGCAACATGCGCGATCTGGCGCTTTTCGTCGAATGGTTCGGCTTCACCCCCGCCGAGGCGCTGCGCGCCGCCACGCAGTACGGCGGCCAGATCATGGGCATGGGCGACGAGCTCGGCCTGGTCGCCCCGGGCTACCTCGCCGACCTGGTCCTGGTCGACGGCGACCCGCTCGCCGACATCGCCGTCGTCCAGGACCGGGACCGTCTGGTCGCGATCATGAAGGACGGCAGGCTCCATAAGGCGCCCGCGTCATGACCGCCGCCGTCCCGCCACGCGCCGGCACCGCCGCCGGCCGGCTGCTGGGGGAGTGGAACGGCGAGATCGCCGTCTTCCGCGGCATTCCCTTCGCCGCGCCCCCGGTCGGCGAGTTGCGCTGGCGTCCGCCGCTGCGACCCGGAAGGTGGGATGGCGAGCGCCCGGCCCGTGAGTTCGGCCCGGCTCCGCTGCAACCCCACCCGCCGACCGACTCGGTGATGTACCGCACCAACTTCGACGACCCCCGCGCCCTGGTGATGAGCGAGGACTGCCTCTACCTCAACGTCTGGACGCCTGAGCCCTCTCCGGGCGCCGGGCTGCCCGTCCTGGTCTGGATCCACGGGGGTGGCAACCGCTACGGACACGGCGCGCAGTCCATCCACGACGGCCGGGCGATGGCCCGCCGCGGGCTGGTCGTCGTCACTCTCAACTACCGCCTCGGGGCACTCGGGTTCCTCGCCCACCCGGGTCTCGGCGAACACTCCGGGAACTACGGCCTGCACGACATCGTCGCCGCCCTCACCTGGGTCCAGGAGAACATCGCGGCCTTCGGCGGCGACGCCGGAAAGGTCACCCTCGCGGGCAACTCCGCCGGCGCCGCCCACATCTGCCACCTGATGGCTTCTCAGCCCGCCCGTCCCCTGTTCGGCGCGGCGATAGGGCAGAGTGCCAGCGGTGTCGGCCGCGCCGAAGGTCCGCTGCCGACGCAGGAGGAGGCCCAGAAGCAGGGCCTGCTGTACGCGGAGGGGTTCGGCGGCCGCGACATCGACGCGCTGCGCCGCCTTTCCGGCGTCGAGCTCGTCGTGCGCGGCCACTTCGGCCCGGTCGTCGACGGCCGTGTGCTGGCCGAAGCCAGCGACGACGTCTTCGCCGCCGGCCGGCAGCATCCTGTTCCGCTGCTCGTCGGCACGAACAGCGACGAGGGCACCGTCTACGGCCCGTCCCGCGTACCCTGTGGGCCCGAGTTCGACCGGCTTTATCCCGCCGGCGACGCCCGGTCGGCGGTCCGGTTCACCGGAGAGAGCCGCTTCGTCTACCCCGTCTGGCACTGGGCCAGGATTCACCGCGCCAGCACGGGCGCTCCCACCTGGATGTACCGCTTCACCCGCAAGCCGCCCCTGCCCTCCGGACTGCCGGACCTCGGTGTCTACCACACCGCCGAGCTGCCGTACGCGCTGGACAACCTGGACCAGCGTCCCGGCTGGCCGTGGCGGCCCCTGGACCGGCGGCTGGCGGACACGATGGCGGACGCGTGGGCCCGCTTCGCCGCCACGGGAGACCCCAACGGCGGCACGCTGCCCACCTGGCCCGTCTTCAGCGGCGCGGACGACGCGCCGGTGATGGTCTTCGGCGAGACCGTCCACCCGGATGTGAGTGAGCGGCTCGCCGCGATGCACCTGCTCGACGGGCTTCCCCGCCCGCTCTGACCTGCCTGCGGAAGGACACGATCATGGCACGACTACCGGGCGCTGACGGCGCCGGGGAGATCGCCGCACGCATCCGCGCGCGCCGCGGCGGCGCCCTGCGCCCGCTCGACGGCCTGCTGCTGCACAGCCCGCCGATCGCCGACGGCTGGAACAGCCTGCTCGGCGCCATCCGGCAGCGGACGGCCCTGCCGCCCGACATCAGAGAACTGGTGATCCTGCGGATCGCCGTGCTCAACCGGGCCGACTACGAGTGGGCCGCCCACGAGCCGGAGGCGCGTGCGGCCGGACTCGGCGAGGCCCACCTCGACGCGATCCGCGACGAGGACGCCGACCGCCATCCGGCCTTCGACGACCGTGCCCGCCGGGTCATCGCGTACACCGACGCCATGACCCGGCACGTCCACGTTTCCGACGCGGTGTTCGATGCCCTGCGCGCGGACTTCACCGACGCCGAAATCGTCGAACTGACCGCGACGGCGGCCGCCTATAACATGGTCTCCCGTTTCCTGGTCGCCCTGGACGTGGAACTCCCGCGTCGTCCGCAGGCCCTCGCGAGGAGCCATACATGATCGATCACGACACGTACGGGGTGCTGGAGCGGCTGCTGCGGCTGCGGGAGCGGCGCGAACCCCTGGTCACCCAGATCGCCGGGTGGGTCGGCGCCGGGATCATCGAGGGGCGGTTGCGACCGGGTGAGGACCTCAACAGCGTGGACCTCTCCCGCCGCTTCAACACCAGCAGGACACCGGTGCGCGAGGCCCTGATGCTGCTGGAGCAGGAGGGCCTGGTGGAGATGAAGGCCCGCCGGCGCCCCCGCGTGGCGGCGCCGTCGCTCAGGGACATCCGCGACATCTATCAGGTGCGGGGCCACCTGCTCGCCATGCTGGCGGCGCTCTTCGTCGAGCGCGCGACCGACGAGGACCTGGCGAGCCTGCGGGCCGAGATCGCACGGATGCGGAAGCTGGCCGACGCCGGGGACGTGGACGCTTACTTCTGGAGCCATGTGCATCTCCAGGAGCGGATGACCGAAATCGTCGGCAACGCAACCCTCAAGCAGATCCTCGACTCGCTGGCGCTGCGCACGCTGATGCTGCGCCACCTCAGCCTGACCCGCCCCGGCCGCCTCGCCTACAGCGTCGACGACCAGGAGCGGCTCATTCAGGCGTACGAGGAGCGGGACGCGGCGCTGGCCTCCGCGCTGATCTCCAGTGCCACCGCCCGCGCGTACCGGGCGATCGAGGAGCAGCTGGCGCTGGAGGCCGCCGGCGCCGCCAAGCCCTCCCGGAGGCGCCGCGCCACCGCCTGACCCGTACGGTTCTCCTACTTGGCCAGCACACCGCCGTCGACGGTGAAGTTCGCGCCGGTCACCCAGGACGCCTCGTCCGAGGCGAGGTAGACGGCGCACCAGGCGATGTCCTCGGGCGTGCCGACCCTCCCCATCGGGATACGGGAGAGCAGGGCTTCGCGCTTGGCGCCCTCGTGCGCGCCCGCGGACTCCGTCGCGGGCGTCCGCACCATGCCGGGGGAGATCGTGTTGGCCCTGATGCCCAGGGGCCCGCCCTCGACCGCGAGCTGGCGCGTCAGGCCGAGCACCGCGGATTTCCCGGCGCAGTGGGCGATCATCCCGAAGTTGGAGCTGCCGCGGAACGCGTTGACAGAGGCGAAGTTGATGATCGAACCGCCGCCCGCGGCGGCGAAGTGCTGCCAGGCGGCCTGACATGGCAGGAAGACCACGTCCACTTCGCCCCGGATGGTCGGCGTCCACTGCTTCTGGAAGTCCATTTCGGCCGCCGAGGCCATGTGCGGCGGGATCGCCCCGGCGGTCACCAGGATGTCGATCCTGCCGTGCAGAGCCACGGCCTCGTCCACGAAACGCTGGGCCTGCGCGGGATCCGTCATGTCGCAGGGGTGGACCATCCGCAGGTCGAGCCCGCGCTCGCGCGCCTGCTCCACGGTGCCTTCGGCGGCGGCCGAGTCTATGTCGCAGCCGACGACGGCGGCGCCCTGGGCCGCGAACATCAGCGCGCATCCCTGTCCGATACCTGCGCCTGCGCCCGTCACCAGGGCGACTTTGCCGGCCAGTCGGCCCGCCTGGTGGTGGTTCGTCAAATGGGTAGCGGGCACGTCATTTCTCCTCATCCCGTCCGCTGGCCGTGGTCGACCCATTACTTCATACTGTCGACATTAGGACGCCGTCAAGGATTCAATTGGACTCGAATTCGAAGTTCTGTCGACAGATGGCACGTTTGTTCGTAGACAACCACGCGACGGGCGGCTACCATCGGACCCGCTGTGAAAGTGACTTTCGTACAGTGAGACGGGGAGGCCGGTGCATGGACTGGCTGGGCCTGAGGGGCCGTAAAGCGCTGGTCATGGGAGCAGGAGGGCTGGGCGCGGCGTGCGTCGCGGGCCTGGCGGAGGCCGGTGCATCCGTGGCGGCCATCGACGCGGATCCGGTCAAGCTGAAGGCGATGCGGACGGACGCGCGGCTCGTGGGAGCGGAGCTCCGCGTGGTCACGGCCGACCTGACCACCGCCGAGGCGTGCGAGGCCGCGGTGACGACCGCCGCGCAGGAGCTCGGCGGGCTGGACCTGCTGGTGCACGCCGTCGGAACGAACGACCGCCGCCCTGTTGTCGACACTCCGGACGACGTGTGGGACCGCATCCTCACGCTCAACCTGTCCAGCGCCTTCTGGGCGGGCCGCGCGGCCGGCCGCCTAATGCGGGAGAACGGTCAGGGGGCCATGGTGTTCTTCTCCTCGGTCTCCTCCCGGCTGGCCCACCTTCACCACGGCCCCTACGCGGCGAGCAAGGGGGGCCTCGACCAATTGGTCAAAGTCATGGCCAGGGAGTGGGCGGCCGGGAGCGTGACCGTCAACGCGGTCGCACCGGGCTACACCGAGACCGAGCTGACCCGTGACTACCTGGCCAAGCCTGGCATGAGGGAGGAGATGATTCGGCTCGTCCCGGCAGGACGACTGGGGCAGCCCGAGGACGTCGTCGGCGCCGTGCTGTTCCTCCTCTCGCCCCGCGCCTCCTTCATCACCGGGCAGGTGCTGTACATCGATGGCGGCAGGACGCTCGTATGAACGCACGGTTGCGCGGACTGCTCCCTGGCGAGCTCGAGGCGGAGCAGGCAGAGGTCTACCGGGCCATCACGGGCGGGCCGCGAGCGGCGGGGCCCCAGAGCTTCGCGCTCGCCGACGAGGAGGGACGGCTGCGTGGCCCGTTCAACGCCATGCTCCTGAGCCCGACCGTCGGCCTTGCCCTGCAGGAGCTCGGCGCGGCGGTGCGCTACGGCTCCGTGTTGCGGGATCGCGTACGAGAGATGGGCATCCTCGTGGTGGCCGCGCACTGGGGCAGCGCCTTCGAGCGGGAGGCGCACGAGGCCGTCGGCCGCGCCTGCGGCCTCACCGAGACCGAACTAGCCGCGCTGCGGGAGGGCTCGCCGCCCGATCTCGCCGATCCCGCCGAGCGGGCGGCCGTACGTGCCGCCGCGGCGCTGGCCGAGGCGGGCACGCTGACCGACGAGGAGTACGGCGACGCGGTCGCCGTGCTCGGCGAACGCGGCGTGTTCGAGCTGACGACGCTGGTCGGTTACTACAGCACACTGGCCCTCCACCTGAGGGTCTTCGCCGGGGAACACAGGGAACGGAACGTATGAAGCTGATCACGTTTGACGAGGGCCGCGTCGGGCGGCTGGAACTTGAGGAGCGCCTCGTGGTGCCGCTCGAGGTCGCTAGCACCCGCGAGTACTTCGAGCGGGAGGGCCGGGTCGCCGAGACCGGGGAGCGGCTGTCGCTCGACGGGGTACGGCTGCGCGCTCCGATCGTGCCGAAGAAGTTCTTCCACACCTCGGGCAACTTCCGGGAGCACGAGGACGAGTCGAAGAAGGTCGACTGGTCCCACCCCATGCACAAGGGCATCGTGTTCTTCCAGAACGTGGACGCGATCGTAGGACCGGATGAGCCGGTCGTGTACCCGGAGCACCTGACCGGCGAACTGGACTACGAGCTGGAGATCGCCGTCGTCATCGGCAAGCCGGGCAAGTTCTTCGGCGTGGACGACGCGCCCGACCATATCGCAGGGTATGTCGTCTTCAACGACATCACAGCGCGGGACATCCAGCGTCGCGAGATGCAGTCGGGCGTCTTCTCCTTCTGCAAGGCGATCGACACGTTCTGCCCGCTGGGGCCGTACATCGTCACCGCGGACGAGATCCCCGACGCCCAGAACCTGGACATGGAGCTGCGCGTCAACGGCCAGATCCGGCAGAAGTCCAATACCAGCCGCATGTCGGTGTCGATTCCGCACCTGGTCGCCTACCACTCGCCGCAGGGCTACAGCGCCGGCGATCTGATCACCACCGGCACCGTCCAGGGCGTGGCTGGGTTCAGCGGCGACCCTGACATGTACCTCAAGCCCGGTGACGTCATCGAGGCCGAGGTCGAGCGGCTGGGCGTGCTGCGCACCCCCGTCATCGGCTGGGAGGAAGCGTACGGCACGCCCGTCCCGGAGAAGGTGGACTGGTGAGGCTCGCCGTCCTGGCCGGCCGGGCCATCCTGGTGAAGGGCGACAGGGCGGCGGAGATCGAGGGCCTCCCCGCCGATCCCATGGCGTTGCTGGAACAGTGGGATCGGTTACGGGAGCAGGCGGCGGACCTGCCCGATGAGGCGTACGGCCGCCCCTTCGACCCGGAGCTGCTCCAGGCTCCCGTGCCCCGGCCCCGGCAGGTGTTCGCGATCGCGCTCAACTATCCGCCGCATGCCGCGGAGGCGGGCTTCACCCCGCCGCGGGACCCGCTCGTCTTCACCAAGTTCCCCACCTGCCTCACCGGGCCCCGCACGCAGGTGACCCTCCCGGAGGGCAGGGTCGACTGGGAGGTCGAGCTGGTCGCCGTGATCGGTCGGGAGACCTACCAGGTGAGCGCGGACCAAGGGTGGGAGGCGGTGGCCGGCCTGACCGTGGGACAGGACCTGTCCGAACGCCTCACCCAGTCGCGCGGCGCTCCCGCCCAGTTCAGCCTCGGCAAGTCCTTCCCCGGCTTCGGCCCCACCGGGCCGTTCCTCGTCACGCCGGACGAGTTCGCCGACCCGGACGACCTCGGACTCACCTGCCTGCTCAACGGCGAGGTGGTCCAGCACGACAGGACCAAATCCATGATTTTTTCGGTCCCCGACCTGGTCGCCAGGCTCTCCGCCACCGTGCGACTGCTGCCGGGCGACCTCATCTTCACCGGCACCCCCGCCGGAGTCGGCAATCGCCGGACCCCGCCCCGGTACCTGACGGACGGCGACGAACTGGTCAGCCGTATCGAAGGTATCGGCGAGCTGCGACAGAGCTTCGTTCGCTGAAGACAGGAGAAACCGTGTCCGAGCACCTCATTCCACGCCGTTTCGTCGGTAAGAACGTCCTGGTGACCGGTGCCGGCACCGGGTACGGCGCCGAGATCGCCGTCCGCGCCGCGCAGGAGGGCGCCAACGTCGCCGTCCACTACAACCGTTCCGCCGCCGGTGCCGAGCGGACGGTGGAGAGGATCAAGGACATCGGCGGCGATGCGTTCACCGTCCAGGCCGACATCAGCCGCCACGAGGACATCCGCGCCATGGCCGAGCAGGTGTTCTCCCGCTTCGCCGTCCTGGACGTCCTGGTCAACAACGTCGGGGACGTCGCTCCCGAGCAGATGTCGTGGCGCGACCTGACCGAGGACTCCATCGACAGGGTGCTCGCGGTCGACGTCAAGGGAACCATGCTGTGCACCCACGAGTTCGGGTCGCGGATGCTGGAGCAGGGACACGGTGTGATCATCAACATCGGCTCCACGGTGATCGTGCGCGGCAGCGCCCGCGCTCCTCAGTACGCCGCCGCCAAGTACGGCATCCTCGGCATCACCAAGTCCTACGCCGCCGCCTTCGCTCCCACGGTGAGGGTCAACACCTTCGCACCCGGCTTCATCGAGACCGAGGCGACACTAAACCGGCAGGACTGGAAGGCCGGCCGCCGCGAAAAACTGATCTCCCAGACTCCCATGGGCCGCATCCCCGCCCCCGGTGAACTGGCTGGCACGGCCCTGTTTCTCGCGACCGACGACGCCCGGCACATGACCGGGGTCTACCTCAACGCCGATGGCGGCTTCAATATGATCGGCGCCTGAGGCGCCAGGTCGTCGGGGCTGTCTCCTAACAAGGCAGGCTGGACGTCTGTCCTTCAACGTCTACCGCTTGTGGTCTCTTTGCATCAAGTGCACCACGGGGCGCAGGATCACGGTCACTTCTGCGGACTTGTCGGGCTGCCCGGTGCTCATGCTGACGGTCTGCCATCACCTCCATCGTCAGTTTGCCGTCACAACTGCTCATGATGCTCAGGGACTTTGATGGTTGGAGTACGTCGGTCACCGCGTGGTCGGCCTGTGGCCGACGCTCGGCCAGGCGCCTCGGTCGATTCAGACCGTGCGGAGGCCCGTGGCTCGTCCACCGGCTATGTCGTTGGTGGGGTTGTCGCCGATCACCCAAGAACCCCGCATCCAGTTCGATGCGGCATGCCCGTTCACTCCGGGCGTGCCCGGCGGTCCCGCCCCTCCACCACCGGGCGCCCGAGCAGCTTGTCGATGCTGCGGCGCTCGCGTTTGGTGGGACGTCCCGCGCCACGAGCCCGAACGGCCACCGTCACGGCTTCCTCGCGCGGAGGAGGCGGAGGGCTCTTGTCGACGTAGCACTCGGCGGCCACGGTGGCGCCGACGCGCTTGGTGATGACGCGGGAGACGACCACAATGCGTTCGCGCCCCTCGTGCCGCAGACGGACCTCGTCACCGACCCGGACGACGTGCGCGGGCTTGACCCGCACCCCGTTGACCCGGACGTGACCGCCCCGGCAGGCGTCGGACGCGATCGAACGAGTCCTGGTCAGCCGTACCGACCAGATCCAGATGTCCACCCGCGCGCCCACCTGCTCACCCGACACCCCGTCACTGTACTGAGACCGGCGCCTTGCCAGCAGGTCAGCCCGCCTGGCCAAGGGCAAGCGGCGTGTCGACGACCTCAACAGGGACGGCCGGGATGATCTAATCACCGATGTGGATCTCCCTCAGACGGTTGGGTTCACTCCGTTGCCCAGGGTGACCACGCGGAGGTCGACGCCCTGCTGAGCGAGGAGGGACGCCATCGCCTGCCGGAACATATCGGGCCGATCGTTCATCTGAGGACCACGACGTCGTGGGCTTGATCCGGTTTGACGGACATCTGAGATCAGGGGTTCCTCCCCGGAAGGATGTCCAAGATGGAGAGCATGGGGAAGAAGAAGCGTCCTCGCCGCTCGTTCACGCCGGAGTTCAAGGCCGAGATCGTCGAGCTATGCCAGCGCGGTGATCGTTCGATCAGCCAGGTGGCCAAGGAGTTCGACCTGACCGAGACCGCGGTGCGGGACTGGGTCCGCCAGGCCGAGGTCGACGCATCCACGCGGCCCTTCAGCACGAAGGCGAACGATGCGGACGCCGTCGCGTCGCCCGGCTGATGCGCGCGCTGGGATTACAGGGCCGGTGTCGGCGCCGTCGGCAGACCACCACGATCCCCGATCCGGAGGCCGCCAAGCGGCCGGACCTGATCAGCCGCGACTTCCAGCCGGAACCTGACGGGGTCGGCACCCGCTGGTGTGGCGACATCACGTATATCGCCACTGATGAGGGCTGGTTGTATCTGGCCACGGTCATCGACATCGCCTCACGCCGGGTGGTCGGCTGGGCCACCGCCGACCACCTGCGCACGGAACTGGTCGCGGACGCTTTACAGTAGGCGTGGCGCAACCGCCGCCCCACCACACCGGTGATCTTTCACCCGGACCGCGGCTGCCAATACACCAGCACCACCTACGCCCGCCTGGCGGAGCGGCTCGGGATCCGGCTGTCGGTCGGACGCCGGGGTCAGTGTTGGGACAACGCACTGGCCGAGTCGTTATTCGCCACGATCAAGGGCGAACTCCTGGACCAACGTCGCTGGCCCACCCGAGCCGCCGCCCGCAGCGCGATCTTTGAATTCATCGAAAGCTGGTAAGCCGCCTACGAAGAAACTCGCACAGCCTAACCACCCGGTATCCGTCAAAGCGGAACAAACTCACTCTTCGATTCGGCTCGGTTACTGCGCCGACAGTTTGAACGACCATCAAGATTCGGGGCCCAGGCTGTCGTGATCAAGGTGCCCAGGAGAACTCGTTTGAACCCGCCAGTGCTCCCTGGCGGCGTTCAGACCGACGGTCAAATGACGGTCAAACGATCAAGGGCCCAACCGCTGTCTCCAGCGATCAGGCCCTTGACCTGCAACTACCTGGTCGGGGTGGCGGGATTTGAACCCACGGCCTCTTCGTCCCGAACGAAGCGCGCTGCCAAGCTGCGCTACACCCCGGTCGCTTGGACTTTTCGTCCTGCGCCTCGGCAAGTCTAGCGGACTTTGCGGCTGCTTGTGTCATCCGGCACGACGGGGCGGCGGGGGACGAGAGTCAGCAGGGTCGCCTCGGGTGGGCAGGCGAAGCGCACGGGCGCGTACGGCGAGGTGCCGAGGCCGGCCGAGACGTGCAGCCAGGCGCTCTCGTGCCTGCTCAGCCCCTTGACGCGGGCGCGGTCGATGCCGCAGTTGGTCACCAGGGCGCCGTAGAACGGGATGCACAGCTGCCCGCCGTGGGTGTGCCCGGCCAGGAGCAACTGGTACCCGTCCTGGGCGAACCGCGACATGTTGCGCGGCTCGGGCGAGTGCATGACGCCGAGCCGAAGGTCGGCGTCGACGGGAGCCTGGCCGGCGATCTCGTCGTACCGGTCCCGGTCGATGTGGGAGTCGTGGATGCCGCCCACGTGGACGTCGAGGTCGGCCACCTTGAGGCGGGCCGTCGCGTTGTTCATGTCCAGCCAGCCGGCCTCCCGCATGGCGGCGCCCAGCTCGGCCCAGGGCAGGGTCGGCACGTGCTGCCGGGAGTCCCCCTTGGACGTACGCCACAGGTAGCGGGCGGGGTTCTTCGGCCGGGGGGCGTAGAGGTCGTTGGAGCCGTACACGAACAGACCCGGCCGGTCGAGCAGCGGCTCCACGGCGTACATGTACGACTCGACCGCGTCGGGGTGCGCCAGCGTGTCGCCGGTGTTCACGACGAGGTCGGGGTTGAGCGAGGCCAGCGACCGCACCCACTTGATCAGCCGGTGGCGCCGGGGCGTGAGGTGCAGGTCGGAGATCTGCAGGATCCGGACCGGTCGCTGGCCCGGAGCCAGGACGGGGACGTCGAACCGGCGCAGCCGGAACCAGTTCCGCTCGATCACTGCGGCGTAGCCGACACCGGCCACGCCGAGGCCGAGGATGGACAGGGGAATCGCGGCTGCTTTCCTCACACAGCCATGATGCCCGACGTACGGCCCGCCTCCCGCATAACCTGGCGAAGACCGGAGGCCGGGCACGGCAAGATGGATGCATGAGTGCGTTGAAGGACAAGCTGAAGGCCGACCTCGCGGCCTCGATGAAGGCCCGTGACGAGGTGCGGGTCCGGACCATCCGGATGGCTCTGGCCGCCATCAACGTCGAGGAGGTCGCCGGCAAGGAGGCCCGCGAGCTCTCCGACGACGAGGTGGTCAAGGTGCTGACCCGCGAGGCCAAGAAGCGCAGGGAGGCCTCCGAGGCGTTCGCGGGCGCCGGGCGGGCCGAGCAGGCCCAGGCGGAGCTGGACGAGCAGGCGGTCCTGGAGGAGTACCTTCCCGCGCAGTTGAGCGACGACGAGCTGCACGCGCTCGTCGACGAGGCGATCGCCGAGAGCGGCGCGCAGGGCCCCAAGGCCATGGGCCAGGTCATGAAGATCCTGAACCCGAAGGTCGCGGGCCGGGCCGAGGGCGGCCGGGTCGCCCAGGCCGTACGCGCCCGTCTGTCCGCCTGACGGCCGGGAGCCTGAGGGCCGGGATCGGAAACGCCGATGGGCCGCTCCCCGGCGAGAGGAGCGGCCCATCGCACACGATCAGTGGCCGAATATGTCGAACGGTGAGTCGCCGGGACCGTTGGGGCCACCGTTGCCACCGCCACGGCCGTTGCCGCCGCCACGGCCGTTACCGGGACCGCCTCCCTGTCCGCCTCCGTGACCGTCGCCGCCGCCCCAGTCGGACTTCGGCTTCGGCGGGGGCGCGCACTGGTGGGCGCAGCCGCCGAACCTCGACATGTCCGGATTGACGAACGACGTGGGCTCCACGCCCTTGAGCGCCGCCAGGAAGGTGGCCTTCCAGATCGGACCGGGGATGGTGGCGCCGAAGACCGAGCCGTACGTCCGGCCTCCCATCGACTGTCCGGGGAGCGGATACCGCATCGGGCCGCGCGGGTCGCCGAGGCTGACCGCGCCCGCGAGGTCGGGAGTGAAGCCGGCGAACCAGACGGTGCGGGACTGGTCGCCGGTACCGGTCTTGCCGGCGGCGTCCCGGCCGATGCCGCCGACGCCCGACATGGTGCCCTTGGTGAACACGCCCGACAGGATGTGGGTGGCGGCGTCCGCGACCTCGGCCTCGACGGCCTGCTTGCAGGACGGCTTGAACGCGGTCACCTTGTTGAAGCGGTCGGTGATCTCCGTGATCGCCATGGGCTTGCAGTACTTCCCGCGCGCCCCGATGGCCGCGTACGCGCTGGCCACGGTCACCGGGTCCATCTCGTTGAAGCCGAGCGTGAACGTCTGGAACTCACGCAGCTTTGCGCCGTCGGCCCGCTTGATGCCGAGGTCCTTGGCGGTCTTCACGACGTCGCAGAGCCCGACCCTCTGCTCCAGGGCCATGAAGAAGGTGTTCACCGACTTCCAGGTTCCGGTCTGCAGGGTCAGGAACCCGCCGCTGCCGCCCTCGGAGTTGTGCTGGATGCCTCGGGGGTCGCCGACCAGGTTGCCGTCGCAGTCCTTGAAGGCCGAGGAGCCGCTGGCTTGGAAGGTCGCGCCGGTGTTGATGCCGTCGTTGAACTTGTAGCCTTCCTTCAGCGCCGTGATCAGCGTGAACACCTTGAAGGTGGATCCCGCCTGGAAGCCCGCGCCGCCCCCGTGCAACGCGTCGGCGACCACGTTGATCGACATCTCGTTCTTCTTCTTGCTGGTGCCGAACTTCCGGCTCGCCGCCATCGCCTTGATGGCGCCCGTGCCCGGCTCGACCAGCGCCTCGGAGGCGACCGGCTTGTCGGACGGGTAGACGTACTTCTTGATCGCCTTCTCGGCGGCCTTCTGCATCTTCCGGCTCAGCGTGGTCCTGATTGTCAGGCCGCCTCGCGCCAGGAAGTCCTGCCGGGCCTTCTTGGTCTTGCCGAACTGCGAGTCGTTGAGGATCTCGTTCCGCACGTACAGGCAGAAGTACGGGAACTCGCTCTCCTCGCAGCCGCCGGGGATCTCCTTGTCCTTCCACCCCAGCTTCTTCTTCTTGGCCGCGTCGCGCTCGGCCTCGGTGATGATGTGCAGCTCGGCCATCCGGTCGAGCACGACGTTGCGGCGGGCCAGCAGCCGGTCGCGGAACGTCTTGCCGCGGTTGGGGTCGGTGGCGTTCGGGTCCTGGACGGCTCCCGCCAGCGTCGCCGCCTCGGCCAGGCTCAGCTCCGAGGCGTGCTTGCCGAAGAACCGCTTGGACGCCGACTCGATGCCGTACGCGCTGGCGCCGAAGTAGGCGATGTTGAGATACCGGTTGAGGATCTCGTCCTTGCTGTACTTCTGCTCGAGCCCCATCGCGTAGCGGATCTCGTTGAGCTTGCGCCCGACGGTCGGCGCGACGGCGGCGGCCTTCTCCTCGTCGGTCTCCGCCTTGTTGAACAGGACCTGCTTCACGTACTGCTGGGTGATGGACGAGCCGCCCTGGGTCACCCCGCCGGTCGTGATGTTCTTGACCAGGGCGCGGGTCGTGCCCTCGACGTCGAGCGGGCCGTGCTGGTAGAAGCGGAAGTCCTCGATCGCCACGATCGCCTTGCGCATGATCGGCGCGATACGGTCCATCGGGACCGATTCCCGGTTCTCGAAGTAGAACTGGGCGAACTGCTTGCCGTCCGCGTCGAGCAGGACCGTCTTCTCGGGCAGCGGTGGTTCGTCGAGGTCCGCCGCCTTGAGGCTCAGAGCATCGATGCTCGACTTGACCGTCACACCGGCCCCACCCACGGCGGGTAGTGCAATCGCCGCCGCCAGCACTCCCGCGACGCCCGCCGCGCCGACGAGGCGCAGGGCCGCACCTGTCCGGGATGCCAGAGTTTTGCCGTGAGCTTGCACGGATCCAAGGGTACGTCCGTTTGGTGACTCTCCCGGCATCGACCTCACAGGTCCGCATTACCCCCTCGCGGGGGGGACTAGTCATTCCCGGCCACATGGCCTGACATGACCATGCACGAATTTGGTCCCCCCGGGGTATGTCGGTTCGATCGTTTCCTTGCGTACTTTCTCCTCTGCGGCTACTGCAACCAGGAGGCCCGACGCCCGCGCCCGTCGGCCGAAACGACGACTGACCACCTAAGGGGAGTGGGGTCGAACATGTGGATCACGGATTGGACCTCCCGTGCCGCCTGCCGAGGTGCGGATCCTGACGCACTCTTCGTGCAAGGCGCCGCCCAGAACCGGGCCAAGCTCATCTGCCGTGGATGCCCCGTCCGTACCGAATGCCTCGCCGATGCGCTGGACAACCGCATCGAATTCGGGGTGTGGGGCGGGATGACGGAGAGGGAACGGCGCGCGCTGCTCAGGCGCAGGCCGGATGTGGAGTCCTGGCGCGACCTGCTGGAGTCCGCCAAGGAAGAGTACGAGCGGACGAACGAACTGATCGCCGGCTGAACTCGGTCAGGCGTCCCGCGGCCAAACGGGACGCCTGACGACAGGCCTTCAGGACGCGAGGAGTTGCCCGATCTGGCGGAGTCCCGCCAGATCGTGCACATCCTCGGGCATCGCGGGCACCTGCGCGATGGGCACCGTCGGATGGGCCGAGGTGAAGTGCTCCTGCTGGCGCTGCTCCCGGGCGGCGAGCTGCATCCTTCCGGCGTGCAGTCGCAGCACGGCCGCGGTCAGCTCGTGCTCGCCCCTGCCGTCCAGGTCCTCGGCGGCCGCGGAGCTGCGCGCCGCCGACAGCGACGGCGCAAGCGGCCGGTGCACGCGGTTGACGACGAGCCCGGCCAGCGGCATGCGCTCGTCGGCCAGCCGCTCGACGAAGTAGGACGCCTCGCGCATCGCGTCGCGCTCCGGCGCGGCGACGACGAGGAACGCCGTGCCCGGCGCCTGCAGCAGCCGGTACGTCTGCTCGGCACGCTGGCGGAAACCGCCGAACACCGCGTCGAGCGCGGTGACGAACATCTGGATGTCCCGGAGCACCTGGGCCCCGATCACCTTGGTCAGGATGCCCGCGACCATCCCGAAGCCGGCGTTGAGCAGCTTGAACGCGCTGCGCCCGCCGGCCTTGGCCGGTGCCGTGAGTATGCGGATCAGCCTGCCGTCCAGGAACCGGCCGAGGCGCTCTGGGGCGTCGAGGAAGTCGAGCGCCGACCGCGACGGCGGGGTGTCCACCACGATCAGGTCCCACTCGTTCGAGCGGCGCAATTGGCCCAGCTTCTCCATCGCCATGTACTCCTGCGTGCCGGAGAAGCTGGACGACAGCGACTGGTAGAAGGGGTTCGTCAGGATCTGCTGCGCACGCTCGGGATCGGCGTGAGCCTCGATGATCTCGTCGAAGGTCCGCTTCATGTCGAGCATCATCGCGTGCAGCTCGCCGCCGGCCTCTCCGGCGCCGTCCACGCCGTTCACGCCGTTCACGCGCCTCGGGGTGTTGTCGAGCTCGGTCAGGCCCATCGCCTGGGCCAGCCGCCTGGCGGGGTCCACGGTCAGGACGACCGCCGAGCGGCCCCGCTCGGCGGCGCGCAGCCCGAGGGCCGCGGCCGTCGTGGTCTTGCCGACACCGCCCGAGCCGCAGCACACGATGATCCGGGTGTCCGGATCATCCAAGATCGCGTCGATGTCCAGCGCGGGCGCCGTCCTGGTCACAGCTCAGCCTCTCACTCGATCACAAGGTCACGCCGCGCACAGTTCACGCGACACACTGGGCCCGCAGCGCGTCGGCCAGCTCGTAGAGCCCGGCCAGGTCGGCGCCGTCGGGCAGCAGCGGCAGGTCGTACCGCGGCACGGCGGCCTCCTCCAACGCGACGCGCTCGCGCTTTTCCAGCTCGGTCCGCTGGGCGTGCTCGATCACCTCACGGGCGAGCGCCTCGGCGACCGCGGAGGCGTCGGCCCTGCCGTCCGTCAGCCCGGCCGCCTTGAGGCCGAGCGCGAGCTCGGCGGAGTCGAACCGGCCCTGGCCGGCCGCCTCCAGCACGCCCTCCGGCAGCCCGGCGGGGCGCACCATGTTGACGAACACGCCGCCGACCGGCAGGCCGGTCGTACGCAGCTCCTCGATGCCGTCCAGCGTCTCCTGGACGGGCATCTCCTCCAGGAGCGTCACGAAGTGGACCGCCGTCTCCGGGGAGGCGAGGACGCCCCGCACGAGGTCGGCGTGGTTCTTGATGGGCCCGACCCGGGCCAGCCCCGCGACCTCCTGCGTCACGTTCAGGAAGCGGGCGATCCGGCCGGTCGGGGGCGCGTCCATGACGATCGCGTCGTACACCCTCCGGCCCAGCTTGTCGCGGCGCCGTACGGCCTCACTGGTCTTGCCGGTGACCAGGACGTCCCGCAGGCCGGGGGCGATGGTCGTGGCGAAGTCGACCACGCCCATGCGGGTCAGCGCCTTGCCCACGCGCTTGATGCCGTAGAACATCTCCAGGTATTCGAGCATGGCCTCTTCGGGGTCGACGGCCAGCGCGTACACGTCCCCGCCGCCGGGCGCCACGGCGATCTTGCGCTCCTCGTACGGCAGCGGCGGCAGGTCGAACGCCTGGGCGATGCCCTGCCGTCCCTCGACCTCGACGAGCAGCACCTTGCGCCCGCCCGCGGCCAGGGCCAGCGCGAGCGCCGCGGCGACCGTCGTCTTCCCGGTGCCGCCCTTGCCGCTCACCACGTGCAGGCGCACGCCGTCCCAGTCGGTGTCACGGGCCTCCCCGTTGCTCCCGCCGCGACTGCTGGTCGGCTGACTCACCGTGCCTCCTCCGGACGGCCGGCGAGATCGCGTGCGCGGGTCGTCGCGCGGTGGTTCCCGTCGGCGTGCCTGCTCCACTCGCCCACGTGAGGAAGGCTACCCAAGGGTTACCTGCCGATTCGCGGGGGTCGTCCTCCATCGAAACCCGAGGTACGGCTTGCGCGTCGATTGGGTAAGGGTTCGACAATGGGCGCTCGCCCAATCGGGTCGACGAAGGAGGTGCCGGCCGTGGAGTCGGTGCTGTTGACGCTGGTCGTGGTCCTGGGGTTCGCCCTGCTCGTCGCGGTGGCCCGGGGTGTGCGGATCGTCCAGCAGTACGAGACCGGGATCGTGTTCCGGCTCGGCCGGATCCAGCAGGAGGTGCGGGGGCCCGGTCTCCACCTGATCGTCCCGATCGTGGACCGCATGCAAAAAGTCAACATGCAGATCGTCACGATGGGGGTGCCCGCGCAGGAGGGCATCACCAGGGACAACGTGTCGGTCCGCGTCGACGCCGTGGTCTACTTCCGGGTGATCGACCCGATCAAGGCGGTCGTCAACGTCCAGAACTACCTCTTCGCCGTCTCGCAGGTGGCCCAGACGTCGCTGCGGTCGGTGATCGGCCAGTCGGAGCTGGACCAGTTGCTGTCGGACAGGGACGCGCTGAACGCCCAGCTCAAGGCCGTCATCGACGAGCCGACCGAGGGGCCGTGGGGCATCCGGATCGAGCGGGTCGAGATCAAGGACGTGGCGCTGCCCGAGGGCATGAAGAGGTCGATGTCGCGGCAGGCGGAGGCCGAGCGGGAGCGGCGCGCCCGGATCATCACGGCCGACGGCGAGTTCCAGGCGTCCAAGCGGCTGGCCGCCGCCGCACGGCAGATGTCGTCGGACCCGGCGGCCCTGCAACTGCGCATGCTGCAGACCGTGGTGGAGGTCGCGGCCGAGAAGAACAGCACGCTGGTCATGCCGCTGCCGGTCGAGTTGCTGCGTTTCTTCGACAAGATGGCTCCCGCCGAGGCGCCCGCCGCCACACAGAAGGCCGAGGAGCCCGAGCCTGTCGAGGAGGCGCTGGACGAGCTGCCCGCCATCGACGCTCCGGCCGACCTGCCGGGAACGGCGTTCGACGTGCCCGCCCACGCTCCCCGGCCCGAACCGCGTTCCTGAGCGTCCCCGGCGTGCCGTGCCTCGATAGCCTTTGCCCATGACCAAGTGGGAATACGTCACCGTGCCGTTGCTCACGCACGCCACGAAGCAGATTCTGGACAACTGGGGCGAAGACGGGTGGGAGCTCGTCTCGGTCATCCCGGGGCCCAACCCCGAGCAGCTGGTCGCCTACATGAAGCGGCCGAAGTGATGGCGACCCCGGAGGAGCGGCTCGCCGAGCTCGGGCTCGCGTTGCCCGAGGTCGTGCCCCCGCTGGCCGCGTACGTGCCCGCCGTACGGACGGGCGACCACGTCTACACCTCCGGCCAGCTTCCGCTCGTCAAGGGCGAGCTGGGCGTGACCGGCAAGGTCGGCGCGGAGGTGTCGGCCGAGGAGGCCAAGGAACAGGCGCGCATCTGCGCGGTCAACGCCTTGGCGGCCATCAAGGCGCTGGTGGGCGACCTGTCGCAGGTCGTAAGGATCGTGAAGGTGGTCGGGTTCGTCGCGAGCGCTCCCGGTTTCACCGGGCAGCCGCAGGTCGTCAACGGCGCCAGCGAACTGCTCGGCGAGGTGTTCGGCGAGGCGGGCAAGCACGCGAGGAGCGCGGTCGGCGTGGCGGTCCTCCCGCTCGACGCCCCGGTCGAGGTGGAGGTCATCGCGGAGGTCCGCTGACCGTCCGGCCGGCCGGAACCGGGGTTTGCGGTTCCGTGAAGGCGTGGGGGAGCATGGGGGCCGGTTGACCCGATCGTTGTTCTGGAGGGCCTCATGGGGTTTCCGCTGCCCGGCGAGGTCGGCGAGCGGGCGCGGGAGATCCTCGCCGGCCGCCTGGCTCCCGTCCCCGCCAGGGACGCGGCCACGGTGGTGCTGCTGCGTGACGACCCCCTGGAGGTGTACCTCCTCAGGCGCAAGGCCACGATGGCCTTCGCCGCCGGCGCCTACGTGTTCCCCGGCGGATCGGTCGACCCGCGGGACGCCGACCACGCCGTTGCCTGGGCGGGCCCGTCGCCCGCCGAGTGGGGCGAGGTCTTCCGGGCCGGCGAGAGCACGGCCCGGGGCCTCGTCTGCGCCGCCGTACGCGAGACGTTCGAGGAGTCGGGCGTGCTCCTGGCCGGGCCGGGCCCGGACACGGTGGTGACGGACACGACCGGCCCGGACTGGGAGGCCGACCGCCTCGCGCTGATCGCGCGCACGCTGTCGTTCGCCGAGTTCCTCGACCGGCGCGGTCTCGTGCTCAGGTCCGATCTGCTCAAGGCGTGGGCGCACTGGATCACCCCGGTCGTGGAGCCCCGGCGCTTCGACACCCGCTTCTTCGTGGCGGCGCTGCCGCCCGGGCAGCGTACGCGTGACGTGGGCGGGGAGGCGTCCGGGGTGGCCTGGATGCGGCCGGGGGACGCGCTGGCCGCCGCGAGGGCGGGAACGGCGCACATGCTGCCGCCCACCTTCCGCACACTGGCCGAGATGGCGGCGTTCGAGTCGTCCGGCGACGTGCTCGCCTGTCCCCGGTCGATCACGACCGTCCTGCCGGAGCCCGCCGAGGTGGACGGGCGGATGGTGCTCATGATTCCCGAGACAGGAAAGGCGGCCGAGTGAGCGGCCTGCAGATCCCGGTGGAGGGCCCGGACGGCTCCGGCGGTCTCGACGGCGCGGGCACGGCGAGCGCCGTGAACGTGCTGGCGCCCAACCCGTCGCCGATGACCCTCGACGGCACCAACACGTGGATCGTCGGCGGGGCGGACGCCGTACTGGTCGTGGACCCCGGCCCGGACGACGAGGCGCACCTGCGGCGGGTCGCCGAGCGGGTGGACGGCCGCCGGGTGACCGCCGTCCTGCTCACGCACGGCCACCCCGACCACAGCGAGGGCGCGGGGGCGCTCGCGCGGATGCTCGGCGCGCCGGTGCGGGCGCTCGACCCCCGCCACCGCCTGGGCGAGGAGGGCCTGGTGGACGGCGACGTGGTGACGGCGGGCGACGTGGAGGTGCGGGTCGTCGGCACGCCGGGCCACTCGTTCGACTCGTTGTGCTTCTGGCTGCCCGGCGACCGGGCGATGCTGACCGGTGACACCATCCTCGGCCGGGGGACGACCGTGATCGCTCCCGACGGGGACCTCGGCGACTACCTGCGCAGCCTGGACCGGCTCAGGCACGGCGCCGAGATCCTGGAGGCCACGGCGCTGCTGCCCGGTCACGGGCCCGTCCTGCCCGATCCGGCCGGGGTGCTCGACGCGTACATCGCCCACCGGCGTGAGCGGCTTGACCAGATCCGCGAGGCGATCCGCAGGGGCGCCAGGGACGCGCGCGAGATCGTCGAGATGGTCTACGCCGAGATCGACCGGTCACTGTGGCCGGCCGCCGAGATGTCGGTGGCGGCCCAGCTCGACTACCTCAAGACGCTCTAGCGGCTCAGCGGGAGCGGTTGAAGAGCCGCTCCCTGTCCATGATCACCACGGCCTTGGCCTCGATGCGCAGCCAGCCGCGCTGGGCGAAGTCGGCCAGGGCCTTGTTGACCGTCTCCCGAGAGGCGCCCACGAGCTGGGCGAGCTCCTCCTGGGTGAGGTCGTGGTGCACCCGGATGCCGTCGTCGGTCTTCTGCCCGAAGCGGTCGGCCAGGTCCAGGAGCTGCTTGGCGACCCGGCCCGGCACGTCGGTGAAGACGAGGTCCGCGAGCACGTCGTTGGTGCGGCGCAGCCGCTGGGCCAGGGCCCGCAGCAGGTGGAGGGCGACCTCGGGCCGGCCGGTCAGCCACGGCCGCAGGTCGTCGTGGCCCAGCCCCGCCAGGCGCACGTCGGTCAGCGCGATCGCCGAGGCCGTACGCGGGCGGGGGTCGAACAGCGACAGCTCGCCGAACATCTCGCCGGGGCCGAGCACGCTCAGCAGGTTCTCCCGGCCGTCCGGGGCGGTACGCGCCAGTTTGATCTTTCCTTCGAGCACCACGTAGAGCCGGTCGCCCGTCTCGTTCTCACTGAAGAGGGTGCGGCCCTTGGGCAGCTCCACCTCGGTGATGCTCGTACGCAGAGCCGCGGCGCTCTCGCGGTCGAGCGCGGAGAACAGCGGCGCCTTGCTCAGTACTTCCTCGGTGCTCACGGTGCCTCCTTGCTGCGGGCGCGCTCGGTCGCCGGCTCCGTGCTAGCCATTGTGACCCACGCCTTCCACGGCGCATTACGGGGTGTCCCGTTACGTCGCATGGGCGTAGGTCCCGGCTCGCACTCGTGTGCGTCGTGCCTGGCGAAACAACACAATCTTGGCGAAAACCTATCCTGACGCCCATTGCTGCTCGACCAGCTCGGGTAGCCGGTCGTCCCCCTACGGGCACAGTGTATTGCGCTGCGTAGGGACAAATTGGCAAATACAGGCTGCATATGTGGCATGTGTGGCAAGCCATGACCTGGGAGCGGGCCGGGGGCGCGAGGCCCTACGCTTGCGGCATGGCGACGAACACGGCCGCTCCCCGACGGCGCCAGCGCCAGGCCGAGACCCGCCTGGGACTCGTGCGGCGGGCGCGGCGAATCAACCGGATCCTGGCCGAGACCTACCCCGACGCCCACTGCGAACTCGACTTCGGCAACCCTCTGGAGCTGCTGATCGCCACGATCCTGTCGGCGCAGTGCACCGACAAGAGGGTCAACATGGTCACTCCGGTGCTCTTCGCGAAGTATCGGACCGCGGCCGACTATGCCGGTGCGGACCGCGCCGAACTGGAAGAGATCATCAAGTCGACCGGGTTCTTCCGGGCGAAGGCCAACAGCATCATCGGGATGGCGCAGGCCCTCTGTGAGCGCCACAAGGGGGAGGTTCCGGGCAAGCTGGTCGACCTGGTCAAGCTCCCCGGCGTGGGCCGCAAGACCGCGAACGTCGTGCTCGGCAACGCCTTCGGCGTCCCGGGAATCACCGTCGACACGCACTTCCAGCGGCTGACGAAGCGCTTCGGCTGGACGACCGAGACCGATCCCGTGAAGATCGAGCACGAGGTCGGCGAGCTGATCCCCAAGTCCGAGTGGACGATGCTGTCGCATCGGCTGATCTGGCACGGCCGGCGCATCTGCCACGCCAGGAAGCCCGCCTGCGGCGTGTGTCCCCTCGCCGCGCTCTGCCCGTCGTACGGCACGGGCCCGACCGACGCGGACGAGGCGCGCAAGCTGGTGCGGCCGGGCCCGTTCTCGTGAATACGCGGTGATCGGGAAGCTCGCGTGCTCTCGCGTGGTTGTACGGCACGCCTGGGCCCGCGCGTGCCCGGTGTGACAGCGGTGTGACGATGTGGAGGTGGTCGTGGCTCCCCCCTGGTTGACGGAGCTGGCCGCGAAGGCCGCGCACAGCCCTGTTCCCACCGCGTTGCGACCGCCCGCGAACGGCGCCGGCCGCTCGGCGGCGGTGCTGTTGCTGTTCGGCGAAGGGCCGGAAGGGCCCGACATCCTGCTCATCCAGCGCAGCTCGAAGGGCCGGGTGCACGCCGGTCAGCCCGCGTTCCCCGGCGGCGGCGTCGATCCCGACGACGACGGCCCCGTCGGCGCGGCCCTGCGCGAGGCCCAGGAGGAGACCGGGCTCGACCCCTCGGGCGTCGAGGTCGTCGGGACCATGCCCGAGCTCTACGTCTGGCGCAGCGACAACCGGGTGACCCCCGTGCTCGCCTGGTGGCACACGCCCTGCGCCGTGCACGCCGCGTCTCCCGACGAGGTCGAGACCGTCGAGCGGGTGCCGGTAGCGGAACTGGTGGACCCGGCCAACCGGCTGCGGCTGCGCCACCCGCGCGGCATCGTCCCCTCCGTGGCGTTCCGTGTACGCGGCCTGCTCGTGTGGGGGTTCACCGCCGGCGTGCTGGACGGGGTGCTGACCGCGGCCGGCTTCGAGCGTCCCTGGGACCGGTCGCGGGTCGAGGATCTTCCCCCCGAGGTCCTCGACCTGGCCGCGCGGGGCTGAGCCGCCGCGGGGGCCCGTACGCCGCGGATGGCGACGAGACCCGGCAGACGCCCGCACACGACGAGTGGCGTGCCTATACCGTGGAAACTGTGCGCGGCGATCTTCTGGATCTCATCCTGATCGGCCTGGTGGTGGCCTTCGCGGTATCCGGTTACCGGCAGGGCTTCATCATCGGGGCCTTCAGCTTCATCGGATTCGTCGGTGGCGCCCTCCTGGGGCTGTTCATCGCGCCGCCCCTGGCCGGAGCGATCGTCAGCGGGGACATCGAGAGGGCCCTGTTAGCCATCGTCATCGTCTTCCTGGCGGCGACGATCGGGCAGTTCGCGTCCTCGACGATCGGCGCGGTGGCCCGCAGCCACGTCACGTGGGAGCCGGCCAAGGCCGTCGACGCCTTCGGCGGTTCGGTCGCCAGCGGTCTGTCGGTGCTGGCCATCGCCTGGCTGCTCGGCTCCCTGATGATCTCGATGAGCTTCGGCCAGCCGCTGATCAAGGACCAGATCAACGGCTCCGTCGTGTGGCAGACGGTCGACGAGGCCATTCCGGACGGCGTGCGGGACATGCAGAAACCCTTCAGGGACTTCGTCAGCACGTCGGAGTGGCCGCAGGTCATCACCTCCATCGGCGGCCAGAACGTGCCCCCGCCGGACCAGAGCCTGATCAACAGCAGCCCGGCCCTCGTCCGGGCCCGCAGGGCGATCGTCAAGGTGCAGGGCACAGCCCCGAGCTGCCGCAAGCGCATCGAGGGCACCGGGTTCGTCTACGCGCGCCAGCGGATCATGACCAACGCCCACGTGGTCGCCGGGGTCACCGAGGGGCTGCGGGTGACCGACTACGACGGCAACCAGTACGACGCCCGGGTCGTGCTGTACAACCCCGAACGCGACATCGCGGTCCTGTTCGTCCCGGGCCTTCCGATCAACGCGCTGCGCTTCGACATGAACGCCGACAAGGGCGACAGCGCGATCATCGCCGGCTATCCGAAGGGACACCCCTTCACGCCGCTCGCCGCGCGCGTCAGGATCAAGCAGCGGGCCGAGTCGTACGACATCTACAACCAGCGCAAGGTGGAGCGCGAGGTCTACGCCATCCGGGGCAAGGTCCAGCCGGGCAACTCGGGCGGGCCGCTGCTGAGCCCGGACGGCCGGGTGTTCGGAGTGATCTTCGCCGCCGCGACGGACCAGCCGGAGACGGGCTACGCCCTCACCGCGGAGGAGGTCATGCCCGACGCCAAGGACGGCAGCGGCGCCGTCGTCCGCGTGGGCACCCAGGACTGCGACTAGCCAGTCGTTCGGCTTGCTGTGATGGTGAAGGCGAGGTAGCCGGAACTGCCTGTCGTCGCGAGCACCAGGCGGCAGAATGCGCGCATGCGGTTGGTATGGGTGGGCGCCTCGGCTGCTGCGGCATGTGCGGTGGTGGCGGTGGCCCTGTTCCTGAGTGACCTGGAGACGCTGTCCTGGATCGCGGGCGCCGGCTCGTTCATCGTCGCGGTGGCCTCCCTGGCCGCGGCGCTGCCCCCCACCGGCGCTTCCGACCAGCGTGCGCACATCCCCGCACCGGCGGCCGCGTCCGATCCCGGCCGGGCCCGACCCGAAACGTCCCCGGCCGCAGGAGAAGAAAGCCCGGTGATCGTGGAGCTGACCACGCCCTGGATACGGATCGCCAAGCGGCTGGCCAGCGCGTTCAAAGGCGCAGGCTTGGCCGCGATCACTCTCGTCGTCGGGTTGGGCATGGACACGATCACAGGAGAGAGCCACAAGCATCTCTCGGTAGGGGTGATCCTCCAGATGTATGCGATCATCGGGGGGTTCATGGCCACCTTGCTCTTCTTGACCGCCGGGGCGGAGGGCAAGGACCTGCTCATCGTGGACCACATCGGTCTGACCGTCGTGGACAAGCGCTGGATACGCGCGGCGGACACATCCTTCTCCATCCCTTGGGCGCTGGTGCACCGCATCCGCGTCGAGCCCAGCGGCCCCTGCCATGCCCTGATGGTGGAGTTCAAGGACGCGCAGGCCGGAACCGCGGAGCGGGCACAGATCGACGCGCTGAAGAAGCGCCACAACTGCGCGACCTCCTACAAATGCTCTGTGGCCCGGCTGTACGTAGCCTCGGGCGGTGCGGAGCGCACCGCGCTGCTGCACACCATGCGCACGGCACTGGGCCGGTTCGGTGGCCGCGCCTACTGCGAGTAGCTTCGGAGCCGCGATTCTCCGCGGCCGGCAAACCGAGAGATCAGAGGACAGGCAGGCCCGTCGAGCCGGCGGTGCCGAAGCCCGGTCGGCCGGTCCGGACGGTCGGAAACAGAGAGGCCCGGCTCGGTCAGCAGCCACCCCTCCCGCGCTGCCGCAGGATCGGATGTCGCCGCACGTCCAACCGCCACAACGGCCAACCCGGCGAACCTATGCGGTCACAGCACCAGTCACCCGGCGGGGGTCAGGAGGGTAAGCACGGTGGCGATGGCCGAGCCGGCGTCGGCGTTCCCCTCGTCGACGGCGGTCGTGATCGCGTCGGCCTGCACGGCCAGGGCCCGCAGGTCCAGCCCGTAGGGCCGGGTGGAGCCGTACACCGCGAGCCGGGCGGATCCACGGGTCAGCAGGGCGGCCGCGCCGGAGAGGTTGCCGCGCTGGATGTGCGTGAGACCGACGCATATCTGCGCGAGCCCCTGCCACAACTCGCGTTCCTCGGCCGGGCCGGTCTTCCAGCGGGCCTCCAGCACCTCGTGGGCGTGGAACGGGCGGCCGGCCGCCAGCAGCTTCCTGGCCTCCTCCAGCGCCTCCTCGGCGGCGGGGGCGTAGTCGTCCGGCACCCGGGGCACTCCCTCTGCGCCTTTCGGGAGCGGCCTGCCGTACTCGTCGCGAGGGCGTGCATTGCGGGGGCGACCCGCTTCATCACGGTCACGCATGGTCTCTCCGCAGGGCGCGTGGGCGGTTCAGAGCGGCCGAAGCGGCGGCGATCTCCCGGAACACCGGAGATCAACCAGGAAGTTGGGCCACTTCAGGGCACATTTCTACTATCTTCTTCAAGATCACGGGTACCGATCCGGCAGCCGGGGACGGCCGCCTGGGGCGGTCACGACGGGTGAGACCGGCGACGGAGGGACAAAGCCCGGCACCGGACGCCAGGTCAGCGGTCGGATCCAGCGGTCGGATCCAGCGGTCGGATCCCGCGGTCGGGTTCGGCGGTCGAATTCAGCGGTCGGGTTCGGCGGTCGGGTTCAGCGGTCAGGTTCGGGGTCGGAGAGCCAGGAGATCAGTTCGGCGTTGAACTGCTCGGGGCGCTCCTCGTGCGGGAAATGCCCGGCGCCCTCGATCAGCCGCCACCGGTACGGCGCGGCCACGAACCTGCTGGAGCCCTGGGCGGTCCGCGGAAGGACGCACGGGTCGAGCGCGCCGTGCAGTTGCAGCGTCGGCGCCTCGATCTCCGCGCGCATCTGACGTGCGTAGCGGAAGCCGTCCGGGCGTATCTGGGACCGGGCGAACCAGCGGTAGTACTCCAGCGCGCAGTGCGCCACCGTCGGGAGCCGCATCGCCTCCCGGTACACCCGCGTCACGCCGTCACCGGGCCACTGCGGCCCGGCCCACCTCTCGACGAGCCTGCCCACCGCGGCGCCGCCCTTGCGGGTGAGCTTCCGCTCCGGCAGGAAGGGGAGCTGGAACCCCAGGGCGTAGCGGCTGGCCTTGAGCTGCCCGAGCGGGTCGGTGAACAGCGCGGACCGCAGGCGCAGCGGATGCGGCGCCGACACCGGGACCAGCCGCCGGACCACCTTGGGGTCGAGGACGCCCATCGTCCAGCCCAGCAGCCCGCCCCAGTCATGGCCCACCACGATCGCGCTCGTCTCGCCGAGCGCGCGCACCAGGCCCGCCGCGTCCACGGCCAGCGTGGGCAGGTCGTATCCGCGCGGCGGCTTGTCGCTGGTGCCGTAACCGCGCAGGTCGACGGCGACGGCCCGGTAGCCGGCCTCCGCCAGCGCCGGAAGCTGGTGCCGCCAGGTCCACCAGAACTGGGGGAACCCGTGCAGCAGCAGGACCAGCGGCCCCTCCCCGGCCTCCGCCACGTGGAACCGCACACCGCCCGCGTGGACCACCCGGTGTGTCCAGGGGCCGTCGACCTCCGTCAGCGTCTCGTCAACCGGCATCGCTCACGGACTCCCGGTGGGCGCCCACCTGCCCGGCGGTGGGGCCGGTGTACGGCGGTGGCGCCGGGGCAGCGGGCCGCGGCGCGGGGGCCGGAACCTTCTCCGGCAGCTCCTCCTCCGCCTCTTCCGGGCCCGCCAGGCCGCGCAGGCTCCGCCTGGTGCGCTTCATGCCGGTCAGCCCCTTGAGCCGGCGGTAGCCGACGAGGACCAGCAACCCGGCCATCAGGAGGTAGAACACGGTGACGATCGTGAACGCGAGCCACGTGGCCAGCCCCGCGGCCACGAGGGCGTACGCGATCGCGAACGAGGCCAGGATCAGGCACAGATGCCCGATGAAGGCCGCGGCGCCGAACAGCCCGGCTGCCACGCCGACCCGCTTCGCGTCGAACTTCAGCTCGGCCTTCGCCAGCTCGATCTCCGACCGTACGAGGGTCGAGATGTGATGGCTCGCCTGGGCGACCAGCGCACCGAGCGATTCGTCCTCGGGCATGAGCGATCTCCTATCTGCGACTATCAAACATCATCTCGTGCCCGTCCGCGCACGTGCACGTGAAGCCCCCTCGCCTGT
The DNA here is from genome assembly GCF_040644635.1 of Microbispora sp. NPDC046933. NCBI lineage: Bacteria > Bacillati > Actinomycetota > Actinomycetes > Streptosporangiales > Streptosporangiaceae > Microbispora > Microbispora sp. NPDC046933. Next base: position 291,912 of record NZ_JBEYWW010000002.1, read on the forward strand.
GGATGACGGCGGCCCGAAGGCCGCGTAGGCGGGGACCTGCCCGCACACGGCCGGAATAGACGCCTCAGGCGATCTGCCCGCTCCTCGTCGCGGCGAAGCGCGCGGCCGCGGGGCTCCGGCGCCCGTACGGGCACCGGGGATTCCATACGGGCACCGGAGATTCCGCACGGGCACTGGGGACTTCTCGGACGCGGCCCCCCGTGCGGGCGTGGAGACGAGGAAAGGCGTGGACGCCGTTCGTCCACGCCTTCCTCATGAGATCGGGCGGCTCGCGATCAGTCGTCGCTCTTGGCGCTGGGCAGCTTCTCCGCGATCAGGTTCATGACCGAGCTGTCGGTCAGCGTGGTGACGTCGCCGAGCGAGCGGTTCTCCGCCACGTCGCGCAGCAGCCGGCGCATGATCTTGCCGGAGCGGGTCTTCGGCAGCTCGGGCACGACCAGGATCTGCCGCGGCTTGGCGATCGGGCCGAGCGTCTTGGCCACGTGGGCGCGCAGCTCGGAGGCGATGTCGTCGCTCTCCTCCGCGCTGCCGCGCAGGATCACGAAGGCCACGATGGCCTGGCCGGTCACCGGGTCGGTGGCGCCCACGACGGCCGCCTCGGCCACCTTCGGGTGGCTGACCAGCGCGCTCTCGACCTCGGTCGTGGAGATGTTGTGCCCGGAGACCAGCATGACGTCGTCCACCCGGCCGAGCAGCCACAGGTCGCCGTCCTCGTCGCGCTTGGCGCCGTCGCCGGGGAAGTACATCCCCTCGAACCGCGACCAGTAGGTGTCGACGTAGCGCTTGTCGTCGCCCCAGATGGTTCGGAGCATGGACGGCCAGGGCTCGCGGACCACGAGGAAGCCGCCGCCGCCGTTCGGCACCGAGTTGCCCTGGTCGTCGACCACGTCGGCCGCGATGCCGGGCAGCGGCTGCATGGCGGCGCCGGGCTTGGCGGCCGTGACACCGGGGAGCGGGCTGATCATGATGCCGCCGGTCTCCGTCTGCCACCATGTGTCCACCACCGGGCAGCGGTTGGCGCCGATGTGCTCGCGGTACCAGACGTACGCCTCGGGGTTGATGGGCTCGCCGACCGACCCGAGCACCCGCAGGGACGACATGTCGAACTTCGCGGGGATGTCGTCGCCCCACTTCATGAACGTACGGATCGCGGTGGGGGCGGTGTAGAGGATCGTGACCTTGTACTTCTGCACGATCTCCCAGAAACGGCCGCGGTGCGGGGTGTCCGGGGTGCCCTCGTAGATCACGCTGGTCGCGCCGTTGGCGAGCGGGCCGTACACGATGTAGGAGTGCCCGGTGACCCAGCCGATGTCGGCCGTGCACCAGTAGATGTCGCTGTCGGGCTTGAGGTCGAAGACCGCGTGGTGGGTCCAGGCGACCTGGGTGAGGTAACCGCCGGTGGTGTGCAGGATGCCCTTCGGCTTCCCGGTCGTGCCGCTGGTGTAGAGGATGTACAGCGGGTCCTCGGCGTCGTGCGGCACCGGCTCGTGCTCGGCCGGCTGGCGGTCCACGAGGTCGTGCCACCACACGTCCCGCTCCGTGACCGCGACGTCCTGGCCGGTCCTGCGCACCACGACGACGTGCTCGACGCCGGGACACTCGGCGACCGCCTCGTCGACCGTCGGCTTGAGCGCGCTGGGCGCGCCGCGGCGGAAGCCGCCGTCGGCCGTGACGACGACCTTCGCGTCCGCGTCCTCGATGCGGCTCTTCAGGGCGGAGGCGGAGAAGCCGCCGAAGACCACCGAGTGGATCGCCCCGATCCGGGCGCAGGCCAGCAGGGTGATCGGCAGCTCGGGGATCATCGGCATGTAGACCGCGACCCGGTCGCCCTTGCGCACCCCCAGCTCCTGCAGCGCGTTCGCCGCCTTCGCGACCTCCTTCTGCAGGTCGGCGTAGGTGATCGTACGGCTGTCGCCCTCCGGCTCGCCCTCCCAGTAGTAGGCGACCTTGTCGCCCCGGCCGGCCTCCACATGGCGGTCGACGCAGTTGTAGGCGACGTTCAGCTTGCCGCCGATGAACCACTTGGCGAAGGGCGGCTTCCATTCAAGCGTGGTGTCCCAGCGCTCCGCCCACGTCAGCCGCTCCGCGGCGCGCTCCCAGAAGGCGAGCCGGTCCTGGGCGGCCTCCTCGTAGGCGTCCGCCGTGACGTTCGCGGCCGACGCCAGGTCCGCCGGGGGCTCGAACCGGCGCGTCTCGCTCAGCAGGTTCGACAGCGTCTCCTGGGTTTCCTGACCGGGGGTCTCGGTGGCCACTCCGTGCTCCTTCACAGCGTCTAAAGGTTGTCTCTCGTTCGGCCGCCTCGGCCAAGCTGGGGTATGTCGTGTCCCACTTCACCAGGCGAGCGGTGTCAAGTACAAGTAATCGGGGCAGGCGTGTTTTGTCCGGTAATAGGGCTATGGCCTGCAAACTTAGCGACAGCTGTGAAGGCGGCCGAGACCGGCGTCGCTTTTGTGCGCTGAACGGCCGCACCTCCTCGGCGAACGACTCCTTACCGGCGGGTATGGTCGGGGGCTGTGAGCGATCCCCTGGCCGTGATCGCCGGGCTGCCCGGCGTGCCCGAGGCCGTACAGGAGGCCCGAGAGGCCGTCGACCGGCTCTACCGGCACCGGGTGCTGCGCCGGCGCAGTCCGGAGGTATCGGCGGAGTCGGCCCTGCGCGGCGCGCGCGCCTCCGCCGCGATCGAGGGCGTGGACGTGCCGCTGGAGCCGCTGCGCCTGGGCGAGGTGACCGACCCCGTCGTGCAGGGTGCGCTGCGCGCCTCGGCCGAACTCGGCCGGTTGGCCCCGACGTGGCGGTCGGCGCCGCGGCAGGTCCTCGCCCGGCTGCACGCGCTGGCCGCGGCCGGGCTGACCGCCGACCCCGGCAGGCCCCGGACCACGCCCACGACCGCCGATCCGCTCGGGCTCGGACCGGCGCCCGGAGCGGAGGAGACCGCGGCGCGCATGTCGGCCCTCGCCGGGCTGGTCACGGGTTCCACCTCGGCGCCCGCCCTCGTGCTCGCCGCGATCGTGCACGCGGAGCTGGCGGTGCTGCGTCCCTTCGGCGTGGCCGACGGCCTGGTCGCCCGCGCCGCGGAGCGGCTCACGCTGGTCGACCTCGGCCTCGATCCGAAGTCGCTCGCCGCCGTCGAGGTGGGCCACGCCGATCTCGGCGACGCGTACGCCGAGGGCCTCAGGGCGTATCTCAAGGGCACGGGGGAGGGCGTCGGCACGTGGGTGAGGCACTGCGCCTCGGCGGTCGTCCTCGGCGTCCGCGAGACGACGGCGATCTGCGAGGCCATGTCCCGCTGATCCGCCTCTTGCGGTCCGCGGCGGGGCCGTGGTGGACATCGGCCTGTGACAAGGGCGTCGGTGTGGACGAAGGCGCTGGCGTGGACAAAGCGGACGGCGTCCCTGGTATGGAACGCCGTCGCCGGTACGTGTCACCGGGTTACCAAGCGTGCACCTGAATCTGTCGGAGCGGGTCAAGCCCGTCTCGACACGCCTCCCGCGGCTGGTCGCGCGTGGGTACCCGATGCCGTACGCGGACCCGCAGGTCCGTAATCCCTTTTTACGTCCGTTTCCCTGGGATGGAAACCCCTACCTTCAAGAGCTTTACCGAGTCCCTTGAGGTCAATCCTGCACTTTTGTCCCCATTGATGCCGTTTGTCGGCACGATGAGGTGTCATCGGTGACTCCTCGTGGCCGCCGCTCGCACCCGTTGCGACCGTGCCTGTCGACATGCCACACTGACTCTGGGAAAAAATTTTACTCAGATGGGAGAGGGTCCTCGACGTACCTCTCGTGATCAGGCACCATACCGTGTGTCTCTCCATACGGAACGGCGTGCGTCCCTTGGGGGTGCTGGAACCCTTGCCATGCCCTGGTTCCTTGTTTAAAGCTTTCTTGTAATACGGGACCGGCTCTACCCCCCCAGAGCCGGACCGCCAGGCGACCCCCGCTCTCCCCCCCGGCGGGGGTCGCCCTTTTGGACCAACCTGGCTGTGGCGAGTAGCGGACGCCCCTAACTGCTCGGTCCTGTCCACAGGCCGGGCTTCGTCCACAGAACGCGGTTCGCTCTCCCGGGCCGGTCGCGGCCCATCGCATCGTGGTCCTCCCGGACGCCGAGTCGTCCCGGACGACAGGGAGACACCGATGCCACGCCCACTGGCCATAACCGACGATCAGGAACTCCTCGACGATCTGCTCCGCATCGCGGCCGCCGCGGGCGTCGAACTCGACGTGGCCCAGGCGGCCGCCCACGCCCGGCCGTACTGGATCCGGGCGCCGCTGGTCGTGGTCGGCAGTGACCTGGCCGACGACCTCGCCGCCACGGGGCCGCCGCCCCGGCAGAACGTGGTCGTCGTGACGCGGACGGCCGACGACCCCGACATGTGGCGCAGGTGCGTCGCCGTCGGGGCGCACACCGTGTTGGAGTTGCCCGAGGCCGAGCGGCTCCTCGTGGAGGAGTTCGGCGACGCCGCCGAGCCCGCGACCAGGGCCGGCACGGTCCTGTGCATCGCCGCAGGGAAGGGCGGCGCCGGAGCCACCGTCCTCGCGGCCTCCCTGGCGCTGACGGCGTCCCGCGGCGGGCTGCGCACGCTCCTCGTCGACGCCGACCCGCTCGGCGGCGGCATCGACGTGCTGCTCGGTCAGGAGGAGGCCCTGGGCGCCCGCTGGCCCGACGTCGTCGGGCGGGAAGGCAGGGTGAGCTTCGCCGCGCTCCAGGAGGCGCTGCCCACCTTCGGGGAGCTCACCGTGTTGTCGGCGCATCGCGGCGAGCCGGTGCGCATCCCCCGGGAGGCGATGCGCGTCGTGCTCGACGCCGCGCGGCGCGGCTGCGACCTGGTTGTGGTCGACCTGCCCCGGCATGTCGGCGAAGGCGAGGCGGAGGCGCTCGCCAGGGCCGCGGCGACGATCGTCGTCGTTCCCGCGGACCTGCGAGGAGCGCTCGCGGCGGCCCAGACGGTGACGCTGCTCCGGCCGGGGACCGGCGACCTGCGCCTGGTGATGCGCGCCGGAACGCTCGATCCGGAGGTCGTCGCGGCCTCTCTGTCGGTCCCGTGCGCGGGCGTGCTCCCGGAGGTGCGCGGACTCGTGGAGACGCTGGATCGGGGAGATCCGCCGCCGCTGCGCCGATCCCCATTGGGCCGCTTCTGCGGGGAGCTGCTCGAGTCACTCGTGGGCGGGTTGTCCCACACCGGCAGGACCGGCCGGCCGTCCGCCGGGGCGGGTGGCCCATGACCCGCGAAGGCCCGGTGACCGTTCCGGGGGTCGGCGCGGATCTGTTCGAGGCGGTTCGCGTACGGCTGTCGCAGACCGGTGCGGCTCCGAGCGAGGCACAGGTGGCGGCGGCCCTGCGCGCGGAGCGGGCCGTGCTCGGTGACGCCGAGATTCTGGCTGTCGCACGAACGCTGCGCGCCCATCTCATCGGCGCGGGCCCGCTCGAAGCCCTGCTGGCCGAGCCGGGCGTCACGGACGTCCTCGTCAACGGGCCTCGCGAGGTGTGGGTGGACGACGGGGACGGCCTGCGCAGGACGAGCGTCACGTTTCCGGGAGACGACGAGGTCCGCAGGCTGGCCCAGCGTCTGGCCGCGGCGGCCGGGCGCCGTCTTGACGACGCCTGCCCCTACGTGGACGCCCGGCTGGCCGGCGGCGTGCGCCTGCACGCGGTCCTCCCGCCGATCGCGGCAGAGGGGACCTGCCTGTCCCTGCGGCTGCCGTCACGGCGGGCGTTCACGGTGGAGGAGCTCGCCGCGGAGGGCGGAGCCGCCGTGCTCCGCGCGATCATGGCGGCGCGGCTGGCGTTCCTGGTCACCGGGGGCACCGGCACCGGTAAGACGACCGTGTTGAGCGCCATGCTCTCCCTCGCGGGTCCGGCGGAGCGCCTGCTGCTGGTCGAGGACTCCGCCGAGTTGCAGCCCCAGCACCCGCACGTCGTACGGCTGGAGGCCCGGCCGCCGAACCTGGAAGGCGCGGGCGGGGTCGGGTTGCGCGATCTCGTACGGCAGGCCCTCCGGATGCGCCCCGACCGCCTCGTGGTGGGTGAGGTGCGCGGAGCGGAAGTCGTCGACTTGCTGGCGGCGCTCAACACCGGTCACGAGGGTGGCTGCGGCACGCTGCACGCCAACAACGCGGCGGACGTGCCCGCGAGGCTGGAGGCTCTGGCCTGCGCGGCGGGGCTGTCCCGAGAGGCGGTGCACAGCCAGATCGCCGCCGCGCTCGACCTCGTCATCCACCTCGTGCGGGAGGCGGGCGGCGGCCGTCGCCGCGTGTCGGAGATCTGCGTGCTCGAACGCGGCTCGTCCGGTCTGGTGACGGCGGTTCCGGCTCTGACCTTCGACCCGGACGGCCGGGCGTGCCGGGGCCCGTCCTTCGACGCGCTACGAGCACGCTGCCCCGCGTCCTGGCCGTCATGACGTCGCCAGGTGCTCCTTCGCCGCCGCCAGGTGCTCCTTCGCGCCGCAGCGGACGCCGAAGCGCGTTCCGGGCGGGTCGGCCGCAGCGGGAAGGGCGTGCCGTGTCGTCGCGGGTGGGCCTGTCGCACCGGGCCGGCGGTCGCGGGGCGACGCTCCTGGCCGGTGCCTCGCTGCCGGGAGGGCTGTCATGACGCCGCCGGGAGGGCTGGTCACGGGGCTGGTCGCGGTGCTCGCCGCCGCCATCGCCGCCTGGGTGTGGGCCGGGCCGGACGCCGGGAGGACACGCCTGGCATCGCTCACCGGAACGCGGCGGCCGAGGGACATGCGCGGGCTCTGGGCGGCACTTGCCCGCCGTCCACGGCCAGGGGCGACGGCGGCGGCCTGGCGTGCGGCGTCCGTCGAGCTGTGCCAGAGCCTGGCAGCCGAGCTGTCGGCGGGCAGGACTCCCGGTGACGCCCTCGCGCGTGCGGTCTCCTCGGTCAGCCCACCCGACGCGGCCGCACTCGCCCCGGTGGTCGCCGCCGCCCGTGACGGCGGCGACGTCGCCGCGGCCCTGTTGCACGCGGCGCCCGTCCGTGGTGGCGAGGGCCTGGTCCGGCTGGCCGCGTGCTGGCGGGTGAGCATGGCCGTGGGCGGTGGCCTGACCGCGCTGGTGGAACGGGTGTGCGCGTCTCTGCGGGAGGCACAGGCCCATCGAGAGGAGGTGGCCGCCCAGCTTTCCGGACCTCGGGCGACCGCTCGGATGCTGGCGGGCCTGCCCGTGCTCGGCCTGCTGATGGCCGCCGGACTCGGCATGAATCCGGTGGCGTTCCTGTTCGGCGGCCCGGCGGGGTTCGCCTGCCTGGTCGTCGGGCTCGCCCTCGACGCCGCCGGCGTTTGGTGGACCCGCAGGCTCGTCGTCCGGGCGGAGGACCTGACGGCACCGTGATCAGAAATGCCGTGATCGGCCAGCGCCAGCGGCTCTCGCGAGTGCGCGCCTGTCGCGACGGTGTGGCCAGCGGCTGTCGCAGCGGTGTGGCCTGGCCGGCGGCTTTCGTCCGTGGTGAACAGGCGACGGCTGTCGCGAGTGGTGAGAGAGGACGGCCGTCGAAATAGAAGGCGACGCCGGTTGTCCTGCTGAATCCGGTTGTCCTGCTGGGAAGGGGGGCGAGACATGATCGCCGTACTGGCCGGGGTCCTGACCACGCTGGCGATGCTGGCATGGCCGGTTGCTCGTTCGCCGGCCGTGCGCCTGAACGCCATCGCGTCGTCGGGGTCGTCACCGGAGGCGCCCGCCCGGGGATCACCGGGCGCCACGCCGGTGGGCGCGAGCGCGTCACGTCGGGGGGTGGCAGTCGCGGCACCCGTGGGATTCGCGCTTTTCCTGCTTCTCGGTGGCCCGGTGGGGGTGCTCGCGGGGGCGGTGACGGCCATCGGCTTGTTCGTCGCCGTTCGCAGGCGGGAACCCGCCGAAGTCAGGCGCCGCCGGAGGGACATGAGCGCCGACCTTCCGTTCGCCGTCGATCTGATCGTCGCCTGTCTCCGGGCCGGACAACCGATGAGCGGGGCCGTCGAGACGACCGCCGTCGCGATCGCGGGCCCGGTGGGTGAGCGCCTCTCGTGGGCCGGTGCTCAGATGCGCCTGGGTGCTCCTCCTGAGGAGGCGTGGGCCGCTCTGTCCGATGAACCGGCGCTCGCCGCCCTGTCCAGAACGATGATCCGGGCTGCCCAGAGCGGTGCGCCGGTCGCAGACGTCCTCACCCGGCTCGCCGACGACGCCCGGCGTACGGCTCGGGCGACGGCCTCGGCCGCGGCACGAAGGGTGGGCGTTCACGCCGTCGCGCCGCTTGGGCTCTGCTTTCTGCCGGCCTTCGTCTTCCTGGGGATCATCCCCATGGTCGCGGGGCTGGCGGGCCAGATCCTCCTGCCATGAACAACCTGTGGACACTGTCATCCACACCTGTGGACAGCAGGGGGCGCAAATGGCTTGGAAGCTCTCCAATCGCTGGTTGTTGATTCACAGGCGAGGGTGCTGTGGCTGTGGACAACTGCGTTGGCAGGGCTCTTGTCCACAGAACCACGCTCGGCCCGAATCCCGCCGTCCGCCATCCCGCAGTCTGGCCCCAGCGCGGGCGGAGGGGCCGCCCCCAGCGGGGTCAGGAGGACCGATGAGCAAGCACGCCGCGACCGGCCGGAGGAATCAGAGGGGCATGATCCTCCGGTGGCGAGCCGGTGACGCTGTGGGCCGTCACAGGGCACGGCCGGCACGATGGGCGGCCCTCGTGCGCTCCGTAGGAAGGGGGTTGTTCGGCCGCCCCGGGCGCGCGTCGATGTTCACCCACTTCGGCCGGTGGACAGGGTTCGGGAACTCCGAAGCGTCGGGGGCGTCGACGAGGTCTGGGCAGGGGCCGGGTCTCGGCCGCATGGGGCGTCGGGCGATCGCCGGCCGGTGGGTGATTGCGAGCCGGTGGGCAGGAGGCGGTCTGTGGGAAGGCGGCCGCCGCCGGTGTGGTGTGGGCGCGGCGGGGAGCGTCCTCGCTGTCAGCGCCCTGGCCGTCCTTCCGATGGCCGAACGGCCGGGACGCCGAGGTGCGGGCTGCCAGGATGCAGGGTGTCGAGATGGCCGGCTGCGGGGCGCTGTGCGGGCGACGCGCGAGTCCCTGAAGTGGCCGTTCGCCGCGCTGCGACGCTCCTTCGCCCGGGCCTCGTGCCGCGCCCGAGAGCTGAGCATTCAGTGGGCGGTGCAGGCCGGGACGAGGGCCGAAGCGGGCATGTCCACCGCGGAGTACGCCGTCGGCACGATAGCGGCCTGCGGGTTCGCCGCACTGCTCTGGAAGGTGGTCACCAGCGCGGAGGTGAGGTCCATGCTCGCCGCGCTCATCCAGAAGGCACTCAAACTGGCCGCCTGAGGCTACCGGTGGTGCGCCGCCATACCTGGGCGCCGGGACGTCGTGTGACGGACGTGCGGCCCCGGCGGGAGCGAGGGTCGGTGACCGCGGAGACCGCTGTCGCACTCCCGGCCCTCGTGCTGGTCCTGACCGCCTCACTGTGGGCGGTGACGATCGTGGGCGCGCAGCTGCGATGCGTCGACGCGGCCCGGGCCGGTGCACATGCGGCTGCGCGGGGCGAGGAGGCCGAGGAGGTGAACGCAGCGGTCCTGCGAGCGGCTCCCGAGGGTGCCACGGTGTCCATTCGCGTGGGAGCGGACACCACTCGGGTCGAGGTCGTCGTGACCGTCCGGCCGCCGTTCAGGTCGCCGTTCCCGCCGGTTCGCCTCCGGGCCGCCGCTGTCTCGGCCACCGAACCCGGCGTGCTCCCGTCATCGACGGCGGACGTGGCGGAGACCCGGCCTCCGGTGGAGGGAGATATCTGATGGGGAGATGTGGCACGTGGGAGGACCGAGCATGCTCCGCGCGGGAACGCGGCTCGGCGACCATCTGGACGATCGCCCTCATGACCGCCGTCTGGGCGGTGGCGATGGTCGTCGTCCAGGTGGGCGTCGCCCGCGTCGCGCGGCACCGGGCGCAGAGCGCCGCCGATCTCGGCGCGCTCGGGGCCGCTCGCGTGGCGCTGGCGGCCCCGGATGAGGCGTGTGATCGCGCGAAGGCGATCACGGTCGCCAACGGCGCGTCGTTGCGGTCGTGCTCGCTGTCGGACGGAGTCGCCGAGGTCGCGGTAACGGTGCGGTTCGCGGTCCCCCTCCTCGGCCCCGCGACGGCCACCGCTTCCGCCAAAGCCGGTCCGGTTGGTGCCGCGGCATGAGGGGCCGATCGTCGGTGGGCGGATCACTACACCGAAAAGAACAAGGCTGCTCTATCCCGGCGGTCCGCCTTAGGTTCCACAGTCGCGGCGGACGAAAAGGAGGACACGCTGACGGAGCGGGCTGGGCCAAGTGGATGCGCCGGACGCCCTTGATCCTCGCACCGATCTGTACGAGACCGGCGTTCGCCGTGGGAGCCGACCTCGATCCGGCCTGGCTCGCGGACTGGCCGGCGTCGATGAGGATGAGCGTGGCCGCGAACCTGTTGGGGCTGCCCGCGGTGGCGGTGCCGACCGGCGAGCCGGGTGGGCTGCCGCAGGCGGTGCAGATCATCGGTCCCCGATTCCGGGAGGATCTCTGCCTGGCGGCGGCGGCCGTCGTCGAAGCCGCTGTCCCGCCGCGACACCCGTCGAGCCGCGATGAGGCGCTGCCAGCCGCTTAGGGTGCGAGCGGTATGTGACGCATTTTGGATCTTCTGTAATGCCAAACTACTTGTGTCGCAATAAAATCACGACTTCTTAGACATACGGTCCAAGAGTGGACGGCTGGCGTAAAGTGCCGCGTACTCTCAGTCGCCGTACGCATTCCGGCCGAGGCAGCCGGGGCGGACGGTTCTCCACGAAGGGATGCGTCGTGACCAGGGTTCGCAGGCTGGGCACAACGGCGATGATCATTTCGATGGCTCTGGCGTCGACGCTGCTGGTCGGTGCCGCACCGGCGAACGCGGCCGACGCCGAGATCCTTTCCCCCTCGGACGGAGAGGTCGTCAAGTCGTCCGGTCCGGTGGCCGTGTCCGCGCAGACGGACTGGTACCAGGTCAGCATGGCCCTGTACGTCGAGGGCCCCTCCACCTCCCGGCAGAAGATCGCTTCCGGCGGCGCGAACCAGACGATCAGCGGATCCTTCGACCCCGGCGACGCCCCCAACGGCACGTTCACAGTCAGCCTGTTCGGTGAGGTAACGCACAAGACCTACGCCACCTCGACCTTTGTGCTGAGCCGCCCGCCGGAGGCCCCCTCCGGGGTCGAGGCACAGCTCAAGAACCCCTCGACGATCCTGGTCAGTTGGGCGAAGGGCGCCGAACCGGATCTCCAGTCGTACGAGATCACATCGGCCAAGGCCGGCAAGTCCGGCTCTGTCTCCGTCGACTCCGCCTGCTCCGGTTCGACCTGTCGGACGAGCCTCGCGCTCCCGGCAGGCATGGGCGGACAGAAGGTGGACGTCTCCGTTCGGGCGTTCCGATCGGACGGCACGGGCGGCACCGTCGGATCTCAGCGCTCCGCGGCCGTGTACGTGGCCGTTCCCGCCCCGAAGGCATCCCCGAGCCCCTCACCGAGACCGTCGAAAAAGCCGGGCCAGTCGGCGGTCGAGTCGCCCGCCGCCAAGAACCCGAAGACACACCAGCCCACTGCCGTGCCGAACCCGGAACCGGCACTACCGAAGGACACCACGCCGCCCAAGGAAACCGAGCTGCCGGAAGACACCGAGCTCACGCTGCCGGAGGCGAACGGCGGCAGCGACCAGACCGAGCCGGTGGTCGTCCCGGAGAAGACCGACGATCCGAAGATGACGGCTCAGTCCTCTTTCCTGCCGCTCGGCGGGCTCAGCTTCGGCGTGTACGTCGCGCTCGCCGTCGTCCTGCTACTCACCGGCGCGAACCTGGGTGCCTGGCTGCGGCGCAGGGGCTTGACCGGGGACAGCGCGGGCGACGGACGATCCCGTGGCCCGGAGCCGCAGCCGGTGACAGGAAAGACGGGCACCTCGCCTCAGTCCGCCACGGTGGCCAGTGGCGCGGCCGCGCTCAGCGGCGCCGCCACGGCGAAGGCCCGGGGGAACGCGCCTGTACGACGTCCCTCCGTAATCCTGGCCAGGCCCAAGGCGCGCGAAAACCTTCCGGAGACGGAGGCCGACACCGGATCCGTCCTGAGCGGCACCTCCTCGACGACGACGAGCACGCTCACAGGCACAGGCGCGATCACGGACACGGGCGCAGGCACAGGCACGCTCACAGGCACAGGCACGATCACAGGCACAGGCACAGGCACGATCACGGGCGCAGGCACAGACGCGATCACGGGCACGGGTCAGGAGACCGCGTTGTCCGATCACGAGCCGGCCGCCCCTTTCTCCCGGCCGGACCAGCTGGAGCCGCTCCCGGCTGTCGCTGAAATCAGCCTTGGAGCGTCACCTGCGGCTGAGGCGGCCTTCGCTTCCCCCGCAGCCGAGGACCTCACTCCCGGTGACCCGGCTTCCGGCGGCTCGGTTTCCGGCGGCTCGGCTTCCGATGACCCGGCTTTCGCTGCTCACCCGGCTGACGGAACTGCTTCCGCCGCTCTTCCGCCGAACGGTGCCACTGTGGACTCTGCCGTCGCCGGTGCGGCTTCCCCCACATCGTCGTCCGGTGATCTTCCGGCCTCGGCCGTCTCCACCCAAGGCGAACCGTCTGTGCAGTCCGCCCTGGACCGGCTGGCATCGCTTCCTCCGTTGACGGCACGGCTGGGTGACGGCGGCCGAACGACCCCCGCTGACGTACCGCTGTCTCCGGCGGCTCGGCCCGGGCAGATGCCGGTGGTCCCGGCGCCGACGGTGCCCACGGGCGTGGAGATCAACGGCCAGATGCCGGAACGGCCTCTCCGCCAGCCCGAGCCGGACGTCTGGACGGAGGACGACGACAGCCTCTACTCCGGCCGCCACCGCGACCTCTGACCGCCGCGGGCTCCCGTACGTGCCCGGAACACGTTCCTCCGGCCACCCGTCAGGAGCGGGAGCAGCCGCCAAGGCCGGCCAGGGGACGCGACGCCGCCGCGAACCCTGGAGGTTGTGGCGGGAGGGCCCGCGCCCATCTGCCGGACGACGTGATCCGCGCGCCGGGTCAGGCGCCCAGGAGGATGTCGAGGAGGCGGATCGCTCCGGCCTTGTCGAGCGGCTCGTTGCCGTTGCCGCACTTTGGGGACTGGATGCAGGACGGACAGCCGCGTTCGCATTCACATGAGGCGATCGCCTCACGCGTGGCCGTCAGCCAGTCGGAGGCCCGGGCGTACCCGCGCTCGGCGAAGCCCGCGCCTCCGTCGTGGCCGTCGTAGACGAAGACCGTGAGCAGGCCCGTGTCGGGATGGAGCTCGGTGGACACGCCTCCGATGTCCCAGCGGTCGCAGGTCGCGAACAGCGGCAGCAGGCCGATCGAGGCGTGCTCGGCCGCGTGCGCCGCCCCGCCGAGATCCACGGCGCGTCCGGGCTGGACGAGATCGGCGAGGGCGGGAGTGGGCAGGGTCCACCAGACCGCGCGGGTGCACAGCGTGCGCGGCGGCAGGTCGAGCGGCTCCTCGCCGAGGACCTCTCCGGTCTGGGTGCGCCGCTTGAGGTACGAGACGACCTGGCGGGTGACCTCCACCGAGCCGAAGTGCAGGGTGCCGGGCCCGAAGGGCCGCGAACGCAGCGACTCCATCACCCGGATGTCGGTGACGTCCCTCGCGAAGGTCGCGTAGTCCGGTTCGGCGGCGGTGACCAGGGCGACCCCCGCGTCCAGATCGAGCACGTCGACCACGAACGTCTCGCTCTGGTGCAGGTAGACGGCTCCGGGGTGGACCATGGTGTGCGCCGACGGCTCGTCGACCGTGCCCAGCAGGCGGCCGGTCGACGCCTCCACGACCTGCACCGGGGCGCCGCCCGAGCCGCGGATGTCCGCCAGGTCGGCCGCGTGGTCCCGGCTCGTCCAGAACCACCCCGTGGGCCGCCGGCGCAGCAGTCCGCGGCTCACGAGGTCGTCGAGCACGTCCGGCGCCGCCGGGCCGAAGATCTCCAGATCGTCCTCGGTCAGCGGGATCTCCGCGGCGGCCGCGCACAGGTGGGGTGCCAGCACGTACGGGTTGTCGGGGTCGAGGACGATGGCCTCCACCGGCCGTCCGAACACCGCCTCCGGGTGATGGACGATGTAGGTGTCCAGCGGGTCGTCGCGGGCGATCAGCACGGCCAGCGCGTCCTGGCCCGCGCGGCCGGCCCGGCCCGCCTGCTGCCACAAGGAGGCGCGGGTGCCGGGCCACCCGGCGATGAGGACCGCGTCGAGCCCCGACACGTCGACGCCGAGTTCGAGCGCGTTGGTGGTGGCCAGGCCGGTCAGCTCGCCCGACCGCAGGGCCTTTTCGAGAACCCGCCGGTCGTCGGCCAGGTAACCCGCCCGATAGGCCGCCACCCGGTCGGCCAGCCTCCCTCCACGATCTTCACGGCGCCCCGCGCCGGTCTCGGCCGCATCTGCGGCCTCGGTGGCCTCAGCGGCCTCAGCGGCCTCGGTGGCCTCCGGGGAGGACCGTACGCGCACTCCAGCTCGCTCAGAGGCCCCGCCGAAAGCCCCGCCGAAAGCCCCACCGAAAGCCCCACCGAAAGCCCCGCCGGGGGCCTGCTCGGAAGCCTCACCGGAAGATCCCCCGTCGTTCCGGCCGCGCATCTCTTCCGGCACGCCCTCGACATCCTCCCCGTACGGCGCGGGCCCGGCGTCGATGAGGGCCTCGACCTCCTCCAGCGTGCGTCGGGCGGTGAGGGCCACGGCTTCCGCGGCGCGGCGGGAGCGGACGAACGCGAGAGTGCGTACGTCCTCGATCACGAGGTCCGCCAGGAGGTCGGCCGCCTCGGCCGTGGCCGTGCGGCGGACCGGGGCCCCGCTCTCCCCGCGTAAATCGGTCAGAGGCGGCTCCCACAAAGCGAAGGTGGTCGAACCCCTCGGAGAGGCGTCCGTGGTCACCTCGGCCATCTCAAGGCCGGTCAGGCGCACTCCCGCGGCGGCGGGGTCGCTCGCGGTGGCCGACGCCAGCAGGAACACGGGAGAGGAGCCGTACCTGGCGGCGACCCGGCGCAGCCGGCGCAGGATCTGGGCGACGTGGGAGCCGAAGACACCCCGGTAGCCGTGACACTCGTCCACGACAACCAGTCGCAGCCGCCGCCAGAAGGACGACCAGGACGAGTGCCGGGGCAGAATCGACCTGTGCAGCATGTCCGGGTTGGTCAGCACGTAGTTGGCGTTCTGGCGGACCCACCGGCGTTCCTCCGGCGGCGTGTCCCCGTCGTACGTCGCCGCGCGCACCTGCGTCAGCCGCAGCTTCCGCAGGGCCCTGAGCTGGTCGGCGGCGAGCGCCTTGGTGGGGGTGAGATACAGCACGGTGCCGCCGGAGAAGATCTCCGTGACGGCCGGGACCAGGTAGGCCAGGGACTTCCCGGACGCCGTCCCTGTGGCAATGATCACGTTTTGGCCACGTTTAACCAGCTCGGCGGCCTTAAGCTGGTGTTCCCACAGACCGGCGACCCCCTGCAGACGCAGTCGCGAGACCAGCAGATCAGGGGCCCATTCCGGCCATCTTGCCTCACCTGCCTGACGTGCTGGAACATGCTCCACATGAGTCACGCGCCCCCGGCGTGCGGGAACCGCGAGCAGGCGGGTGAGAAGGTCGCCTGTTCGGGCAGAGGACGAAGAAGTCGGAGTCACTGGTTTCCAGTTTGGCATCTGCGGGGAGAGTCGCCCGGAGTCGTGATTTCGTATAGACACGGAGTCGTAGCGTGGTTGAATGCCGCGCATCGGGTCGTGCCTCTGGACTACCAGGATGCATGACCTGTATCGAGACCTACGCAAGTAAGGCGCTGGAGGATCTGTGGATCTGAAGTTGGACCACCATTCCGAGGACAATCTCACCATCGTCGATGTCGAGGGTGAGATCGACGTCTACACCGCGCCCAGACTGCGTGAGCTGCTGATCGACCTGGTCAACAAGGGCAACTTCCACCTGCTCGTGAACATGGAGAAGGTGGACTTCCTCGACTCGACGGGCCTTGGCGTTCTGGTCGGCGGCCTCAAGCGGGTGCGGGCGCACGACGGTTCCCTGGAGCTCGTCTGCACGCAGGAGCGCATCCTGAAGATCTTCCGCATCACCGGCTTGACGAAGGTCTTCGGGATCTACGCCTCGGTCGAGGAGGCCAAGGAAGCCCACGGCCGGGACAAGTGACGGCCGGGGACTCAGCAACATGGCCACCGTCGAGCTGACGTTCAGCGCTCTGCCCGCCCACGTGCGTACGGCCCGGCTGGTCGCCACGGCCATCGCCCGGCGTACGGGAGTGGCGGAGGCGATCCTGGACGAGGTGCGGCTCGCCGTCGGAGAGGCGTGCTCGCGGGCTGTGGAGGCGCACCGCCTCCACTGCCCGGGGGAGCCCGTACGCATCGAGTTACGCGATGACGCGGGGCGTTTCGAGGTGACGGTCACCGACGCCGCCCCGAGCGAGGACGTGACGCCCCAGGTGCTGGAGGCGAACGGCAGCCTCGTGCCCGAGATCGACAATCTGGGCATCGCGGTCATCGCGGGGCTGGCCGACGACGTCGAGGTGCTCCCCGGGCCGAAGGGCATGCGCATCCGCATGAGCTGGCCCGCGTCTCCCAACGGCGTCGCCGCCCTCTGACCTCGGAGAGCCTCGGGAAGCCTCGGGAACCTCGGAGAATCTCCGGGAATCTCTGAGAACCTCCGAGGACCCTCGAGAACCTCCGAGAACCTCCGAGGACCCTCGAGGACATCCGTGGACCCCGAGGGCCTGCGAAGACGTCCGAAGACCTTCGAAAGCCTCCGAAGACCTTCGACGCAAGACCTTCGACGCAAAGACCTTCGAGGCACGACCTTCGAGCAGATCGAGTGTCGCCCCCCGGCGTGACACTCGATCTTTTGCTATGCCCGTCCCAATTTCGGACGTCCCTAATCAGGAACAAGGGCTGGCCGTAACAGGCGCGACCATCACCGCCGCGCCCCTGACTCCGCTGGTCAAAGCCCCTTCATAGCGGTGCAAATGTTCGTCCATTACTGGACGCCGCTTCGATTACGGGGCACGAGGGCCTTCATATCCGTGGCGTCGCTGCGTAGACTCCCGGCACCGGCCAAGGTATTGCGGATGCAACCGGAAGCGGCACTTGCCAACCCGCCCGGAAGCGCCGCACGGCCAGTGGGTTCGTCCAGCGTCGTCCGGGCAGGGAGACCGAAACCCCGTCTGGCCGAGGAGGACGGATGTCTGCCTTGCACGCCGCTGGCGAAGGCGCAGCGGTAGCTCTGAACGGTTCCCATCTCACTCTTGTCATAGTCGTCGCCGTCGTGGCTTTGCTGGCATTGGCCGTCGCGGGCGGTCTCGTCCGGGAGGTGCTCGCCGCCGGGCAGGGCACCGAGCGGATGCAGAACATCGCGCGTGCCGTGCAGCAGGGCGCCGCCGCGTATCTCGCGCGGCAGTTCCGGACGCTTGCGATATTCGTCGTTGTCATTCCGTTCCTGCTTCTGTTGCTCCCGGCGGGCTCTACCGGTGAGCGAATCGGCCGGTCCGTCTTCTTCGTCGTCGGCGCGGTGTTCTCCGCGCTGACCGGTTTCATCGGCATGTGGCTCGCCGTACGCGGAAACGTCCGCGTCGCGTCCGCCGCCCGCGAGTCGGGTGAGAGGACCGCGATGCGCATCGCGTTCCGCACGGGTGGCGTCGCCGGCATGTTCACGGTCGGCCTGGGCCTGCTGGGCGCCGCGATCGTCGTGCTCGTCTACAAGGGCGACGCGCCGAACGTCCTCGAGGGCTTCGGCTTCGGCGCCGCGCTGCTCGCGATGTTCATGCGTGTCGGCGGCGGCATCTTCACCAAGGCCGCCGACGTCGGCGCCGACCTGGTCGGCAAGGTCGAGCAGGGCATCCCGGAGGACGACCCGCGCAACGCCGCCACCATCGCCGACAACGTGGGTGACAACGTCGGCGACTGCGCCGGCATGGCCGCCGACCTGTTCGAGTCGTACGCCGTCACGCTGGTCGCGAGCCTGATCCTGGGCCGGGCCGCCTTCGGCACCGAGGGCCTGGTCTTCCCGCTGATCGTCCCCATGATCGGCGTGATCACCGCGGTCATCGGCATCTTCACCACGGCTCCCCGTTCCAACGACCGTTCCGGCATGACCGCCATCAACCGCGGCTTCTTCATCTCCGCCGCCATCTCGGCGGTGCTGGTGGCCGTCGCGGCGTTCGCGTACCTCCCGTCGAGCTTCGCCGAACTGTCCGGCGCCTCCGCGGACGTCGCCGCGCTCACCGCCGACCCGCGCCTGATCGCCATCGGCGCGGTGCTCGTGGGCCTGGTCCTGGCCAGCGCCATCCAGATCCTCACCGGCTACTTCACCGAGACCAACCGGCGCCCGGTCCGGGAGATCGGCGAGAGCTCGCTCACCGGTCCCGCCACCGTCATCCTGTCCGGCATCTCGGTCGGCCTGGAGTCCGCGGTCTACTCGGCGCTGCTGATCGGCGGCGCGGTCTACGGCGCCTTCCTGCTCGGCTTCGGCAACGTGACCGTGGCGCTGTTCGCCGTGGCCCTCGCGGGCACCGGCCTGCTGACCACGGTCGGCGTCATCGTGTCGATGGACACCTTCGGCCCGGTCTCCGACAACGCCCAGGGCATCGCCGAGATGTCGGGCGACGTCGAGGGCGAGGGCGCCCGCGTCCTCACCTCCCTGGACGCGGTCGGCAACACCACCAAGGCCATCACCAAGGGCATCGCGATCGCGACCGCCGTGCTCGCGGCGACCGCGCTGTTCGGCTCGTTCCGCACCGCGGTCGAGGGCGAGCTCGCGAAGGCGACGCAGGGCGTGAAGAACGCCCTGGGCTCGTTCGCCAACTTCAGCCTCTCGGTGGACGCCCCGAACGCCCTGGTCGGCCTCGTCGTCGGCGCGGCCGTGGTGTTCCTGTTCTCCGGCCTCGCGATCAGCGCCGTCGGCCGCGCCGCCGGCCGGGTCGTGTACGAGGTGCGCGAGCAGTTCCGCACCAAGCCGGGGATCATGGACGGCAGCGAGCTGCCTGACTACGGCCGCGTGGTGGACATCTGCACCCGCGACTCGCTGCGCGAGCTCGCCACCCCCGGCCTGCTCGCCGTGCTGACCCCGATCGCGGTCGGCTTCGCGCTCGGGTACGCGCCGCTCGGCGCCTACCTGGCCGGCGCCATCGCGGCCGGAACGCTGATGGCGGTGTTCCTCGCCAACTCCGGCGGCGCCTGGGACAACGCCAAGAAGCTGGTCGAGGACGGCCACCACGGCGGCAAGGGCTCGGAGGCGCACGCCGCCACCGTGATCGGCGACACCGTCGGAGACCCGTTCAAGGACACCGCCGGCCCGGCCATCAACCCGCTGATCAAGGTGATGAACCTGGTCGCGCTGCTGATCGCCCCGGCCGTCGTCGCGTACGCCGACAACGTCGCGGTCCGTGCCACCGCGACGGTCGTCGCGGTCGCGGTCGTCGTCGGCGCCGTGGTCGTCTCCAAGCGCCGCGCCACGGGCATCGCCCCGTCCGGCGAGGCCGACAAGGCGTCCCGCGCCACGGAGCCCGTCGCCCACTGACGCGGCCCGCACCACGGCCCGAAGGTCCCCTGCTCCTGGAGCGGGGGACCTTCTCCTTACACTGAGCACTTATGGACAAGCCGAACGGGGGCAGGACGCTGGCGCTGATCCTGCTGACCATGGCGGTGATGATCGCCGTGATCGTGGGCCTCGCCGTCTGGGCCATGCCATGAGCGCCCGGACCCTCGTCGTGGTCAGGCACGCCAAGGCCGGCCATGCGCTCGGCCTCCCGGACCGCGAACGTCCGCTCACCCCGGGCGGTGAGCGGGACGCCCGGGCGGCCGGGGAGGAGATCCGGAGGTTCGCCCCCGGACTTGTCCTGTGCTCGCCGTCGGTCCGCACCCGCAGGACCGCCGAGCTGCTCGGTCTCGACGCCCCCGTCGAGATCGAACGCGACATCTACGAGGCGTACCCCGACGACCTGCTCGGCGTGCTGCGCCGTACGGACGGCGAGGTCGCGTCCGTGGTGCTGGTCGGCCACAACCCGGGCGTGCACGAGCTCGTCGCCGCCCTGACGGACGCCAGGCTCGACGGCTTCCCGCCCGGCGCGTACGCGGTGATCGAGCTGGACGTGCCGTGGGAGGACGCCGCCCCCGGCACCGGACGGCTGGTCCATCTGAGCCGCACCTGATTGCGGCCCGGCGAGGCGGGTAGTAAGAAGCGCCTGCCGCTCAGGAACGTCGTGCTCGCCAGGGCGCCGAGGCTGGAGGATCCGCGCCTCGCGCTCGGCTTCGGCCTGACCGGGGCCGCCTGCCTGGTGATCCCGCTGCTCACGGGCCTGCTCACCGGTCACCCGGCGGGCGGGGCGACGGTCGGCCTCGGCGCGTGGCTGGTCGCGGCGCGGGCCATCGCGAACCCCGCCGGCGTGCGCACGCCCTACCTGCTCGGCGTCGTGCTGTCGGTCGGCGTGGGGACGTCGCTGGGGATCCTGCTGTCGGGCAGCAGCTGGCTCATGGTGGCCGTCGCCTCGGCCCTGGCCGGGCTGGGCGGCCTGGTCCGCCCGATCGGCGTCACCCCGGCGCTCACGCTGCTGCTGACCGCCGCCAACCCGCTGCCGCTCGACCCCGTGCCGCACACGGGCCTGCAACTGCTCGGCGGTCTGCTGGCCGCCGTCCTGCTCACCCTGCCCTGGCCGTGGCGGCGCACCCGCCCGGTGGTCACGATGCTGGGCGAGACGGCCGACACCCTGGCCGGGCTGGTCGAGGCCGTGGCCGACCCGGCGGTGGGCCGGGACGAGTGGGACGAGCGCCGCAGGAAGGCCGCCGACGCGATCGCCGAGGTCCGTACGGCCCGGGCCCGCCGCCTGCGGTGGGAGCGGTCGAGGGCGGCCGAGGACGTCGCGATCGCGTTGCGCCGGGTATTCCACGAGATCGTCGCGTTGCGCGGGCTGTGCGACACGCTGGCCCGGCGTGCGCCCGGCGCGGCGGACGAGGCGAAGCTCGGCGACCTCGTGGGCTCGCTGTCCGCGTCGCTGCGGGCCTACCTGGCCGAGTGCCCGCCCGAGCACGTGCCCGTCGTGGACTTCGGCGACCGGGTCGACCGGCTGCGCGACCGGGCCGCGGGCGGCGAGCGCGAGATGGTCGTGCTCGTCCTCCTCCGGCAGATCGCCCACAGCGCCGGGCGGATCCGGGAGGCGCTCGACGGCTCCGCCGAGGCGGCCCGCCGCCTGTGCGCGCCCGGCCTCGATCTGGCCCCCCTGGCGGTCCCCCCGCCGCTCGCCTTCGACGACCCGCGTGTGCGGCACGCCCTGCGGGTCGTGCTCGGCACCGCCTTCGCCTCGATCGTCATCGTGGTGGTCAAGCCCGCGTTCCCGCACTGGCTGGTGATCGCGGTGCTGGTCACCATCCAGCCGACGTACGGGGAGACGCGGGCCAAGGTGTGGGCACGGGTGGGCGGCAGCACGGCCGGCGGGCTGGTCTCGGCCGCCATCCTGCACCTCGCGCCGGGTCACTGGCCGCTCGTCGCGCTGATCGGGGTGTCGGCCGCGCTGGCGTTCGGCCTGGCCCCGACGCACCAGGCCTACTGGGCGACGTTCATGACGATGTGCGTGCTGCTGCTGCTCGACTTCCAGGTGCCGCAGACCGCCCGGATCGCCGAGTCGCGGGTCGTGCTGACCGTCGTCGGCAGCGTCATCGCCATCGCGTGCGCGCGGCTGCTGTGGCCGCGCGGGGAGACCGAGCGGCTGGCCGAGCGGGTCGGCCGGATGCTCGACTCGCACGCGGCGGTCGCCCGGGCGCTCGCGCAGCTGGCCAGGGGGAAGGCGGGCGCGGAGCGGGCCGAGGAGCGGATCAGGAAGGCCGCGGTGGACGCCGAGATGGTCGTGGGGGCGCTCGGCTACATCGCGAAGGAGCCCGGCGGCACGGTCCCCGACGCCGTCGACGAGGCTCTGGAGGCCGCCCAGCGGGTCCGCGACGACCTGCTGACGCTGATCTCGGTGCTCCGCGACGAGCCGACCGGCGCCGGGCCGGTGCCCGACGTCCTGGACGCCGTGGGCGGCCACCTGCGGGCCGCCGCGCAGGCCGTGCGGGGGCGCGAGCCGTACGAGCCGGCGGCGGAGGTGAGCCGGGGGCTCGCGGACGACGCCGTGTGGGTCGGCGCCCAGGCCGAGCGCCGGCTCACCGAACTTGAGGCGGACGCGACCGAGCCGGGCTCGGGGCGGGCCCTGCTGCGCACCGCCGCCGTCGACCAGGCGCTGCGCTCGCTGGACGCCGACGCCGTACGGCTGTGCGCGGCGGCGGCCGACGCCTTCGCGAACAGGCCCTGAGGCGTCAGGACATGAGGCGTCAGGTTCTGAGGCGTCAGGTCATGACGGGCGGCATGCCGTCCTCGGCGTCGGCCGCCTCGACCTCCTCACGGGAGATGCCGAGCAGGTAGAGGATCGAGTCGAGGTATGGCACGTTGACCGCGGTGTCGGCGGCCTGCCGCACGATCGGCTTGGCGTTGAAGGCGATGCCGAGCCCGGCGACCGCGAACATGTCGAGGTCGTTCGCGCCGTCGCCGATGGCGACGGTCTGGCTCAGCGGGATGCCCGACTCGGCGGCGAAGCGCTCCAGCGCGCGGGCCTTGCCCGGACGGTCCACGATCTCGCCGACGACCCGGCCGGTGAGCCGGCCGTCCACGACCTCGAGGGTGTTGGCGGCCGAGTAGTCGATGCCGAGGTCGGCCACGAGGGAGTCGGTGATCTGGGTGAAGCCGCCGCTGACGATCGCGAAGCGGTAGTCGAGCCGCTTGAGCGTGCGCACCAGCGTGCGCGCGCCGGGGGTGAGGACGACCTCCTTGACGACCTTCTCGAAGACCTCCTCCGACAGCCCTTCGAGCAGCGCGACCCGCCTGACCAGCGACTCGGCGAAGTCGAGCTCGCCGCGCATGGCCTCGTCGGTGACCCGGGCGACCTCGTCCAGGCAGCCGGCGTGCCGGGCCAGCAGCTCGATGACCTCGTTCTGGATCAGCGTCGAGTCGACGTCCATCACAATGAGGCGCTTGGCCCGGCGGTACAGGCCGCTGCGCTGCACGGCCACGTCCACCTGCTGCGCCGCCGCCTCCGCGGCCAGTTCCGCCCGCATCGCCTGGGGATCGGCGCCGGACACGGCGAGCTCGATGCACGTCACGGGATAGCTCGACAGCCGTTCGATCCTGTCGATGTTGGCGCCGCTCGCCGCGATCCGGCCGGCGATCCCGGCCATGGCGGCGGGCAGCAGCGGCGCGCCCAGGACGGTGACGTGCAGCCGTCCGCGTCGCCGCTTCTCCTTGGAGGTCGTGCCGGTGGCGATCTCCAGGTCCATGTCGAGGTCGGCGGCGACCTGTTCGACGGCCGTCCACAGGCCGCCGATCGTGCCTCCGGTGCCGGTGGGCGGTCCCCCGGCGTAGGCGACGAGCACGCCCAGGGTGAGGCGGCCTCGGATGACGACCTGCTCCACGTCGGCCACGACGACCGGGAACCCGGCCAGTACGGAGAACAGCCGCGAGGTGACGCCCGGGCGATCCGGACCGGTCAGCGTGATCAGGAGCGTGCGCTGGTTCACGTTGTTTGAGGTTACTGCGCGGCTTGTCATGAGCGCGCACGAGGTTCACGATGCGGACGCCTTCATGCCCCCGCTCTGAGGGTCCGCTGTCATTTCCGCATGTCGTCATGGTGGTGGGCCGCGAAGCAGGCCAGGCCGGGACGCCCTGCGCCGCCCGCCTCATCGTGGCCGGCACCCCCCGAGGAAGGACGCGACGCGCATGACGATCTCTCTGCAGTCTGGACAATCCGTTGGCTCCGGCCGCTACACCGTCGGGCTCGCCGAGAGCGCCGCCGACCTGCGTGCGGCCCAGCGCCTGCGGTACGAGGTGTTCGCCGGGGAGATGGGCGCCCGGCTCGACTCCCCCCTGAGCGGGCTCGACGTCGAACCGCTCGACGCGTACTGCGACCACCTCCTCGTCCGCGAGGGGGACACGGTGGTCGGCACCTACCGCCTGCTGCCGCCCCGCCGTTCCGACCGGCTCTACTCCGACGGGGAGTTCGACCTCGGCGCGCTGGAGGGCCTGCGCGGCGACCTGGTCGAGGCCGGGCGCACGTGCGTGCATCCCGACCACCGCGGCGGCACGGTCGTCGCCCTGATGTGGGCCGGGATCGCGCACTACATGACCAGCCGCGGGCACGCCTGGCTGGCGGGCTGCTGCTCGGTGCCCCTGGACGACGGCGGCGCGGTCGCCGCCGGGGTCGTCGACCGGGTCGAGCTGGGGCCCGAGGAGTATCGCGTCACGCCGCACAGGCCGTGGCGCGACGCCGGGATCTCCCGCCCCGACCGGTTCGTGCTGCCGCCGCTGCTGCGCGGTTACCTGCGTCTCGGCGCGTGGATCTGCGGCGCTCCCGCCTACGATCCGGACTTCGGCACCGCGGACTTCTTCGTGCTGCTCTCCGTGGCCGACGCCGATCCCCGCTACCTGCGGCACTTCCTGGGACGGACGCGGTGAGCGCCGTCGCGCACCTGCCGGCGGCCTCCTCCGCCTGGCTGCCGGCGTCTCCCTGCACGCCGGGTGTCTGCCTGCGCGCGCAGGCGCGTGCGGCCGGCCCCCTGCGCCGGGCGGCCCGCCTGACGGGCGCGGCCGCCGTGCTGCTCGCCGGCCTGCCGGTCGCGCTCGCGCTGGGCCGTACGGCACTGCGCGGGGCGGTCACGACGCGCTGGTCGCGTCTGCTGCTGCGGGCCCTCGGCGTCAGGATCGTGACGCACCGCGGGTTCTCCTGCATCGGGGGTTCGGCGCGGGCGCGAGCCGTGCCGGGGGAGGACGGGCCGGCCCTGCTCGTTGGCAACCACGTCTCCTGGCTCGACCCCCTGGTCATCACGGCCACCTTCGCCTGCCGGCCACTGGCCAAGGCGGAGGTGGGCAGGTGGCCGATCGTCCGCACGCTCGCCGCCGGGGGCGGCGCGCTGTTCATCGACAGGGACAGGCTGTCCGCCCTGCCGGGGGTGGTCGCGGACATGGCCGCCGCGCTGCGGCGCGGCGAGAGCGTGGCCGCGTTCCCCGAGGGCACGACGTGGTGCGGACGCGAGATGGGGCGCTTCCGGCCCGCGGTGTTCCAGGCGGCGCTCGACGCGGGGGTGCCCGTGCGGCCGGTGGCGCTGCGGTTCCTGGAGGGCACTGCGGTTCATGGAGGCGCTGCGGTTCATGGGGGCAAGGGGGAGCGGGCGGCCCTTTCCACCCGGCCGTCGTACGTCGGGGACGACACGCTGCTCGCGTCCGTCCTGCGGATCGTCGCGACCAGGGACCTCGTCGCGGAGGTGACGGTCTTCCCCGCCGTACGGCTGGACCGCGCGGCCGCGTACGGCGGGCGGGCCCGCCGTGGGGAGGCCCGGGCGGCGCTGGCGCGGATCGCCGAGGCTCAGGTCAGAACGGGGCTCGTGGAACCCGAGGAGCAGGCCGTGGCGGCCTGACCCGGAGGTGCCGCACGAACGCCGGCGCCCGCCCGGGGAGGCCGGGCGGGCGCTGTGGATCAGGGGGATCGTCGTGAGCCGAGGGGAGCTCAGCGGGTGATCGTGCTCTTCGTCTTCACCCAGCCGATGCTGTC
This sequence comes from Microbispora sp. NPDC046933, assembly GCF_040644635.1. Lineage (NCBI taxonomy): Bacteria > Bacillati > Actinomycetota > Actinomycetes > Streptosporangiales > Streptosporangiaceae > Microbispora > Microbispora sp. NPDC046933. The sequence continues at coordinate 317,459 of NZ_JBEYWW010000002.1, forward strand.
GCCGAACTCGCTGAGCAGTTCCTTCGGGTCGGTGTTCAGTGACGTGTCGGTGACCGCGCCGCCGAAGTAGCCGTAGAGCTTGCCGCGGGCGGACCCGCTCACCTGGGCCTTCGCCCAGAACGTGTAGCTCCCGCCCTTCTTCAGACCGGGCAGCACGCACAGCGCGCGGGTCCGCTCCCGCGTGCACTGCTCGTGGTAGCGGGAGCCCTTGGGGACGTAGATCCGGGTCTTGGTGACGTTCTTGGGGAACTTGACCGCCAGGAAGATCTCGTTGGTCCTGGTCCTGAGCTTGTTGACGAGCTTGACCTTGAAGGTCACCACGCGCCCGGCGCGGACGCCGTAGGGATAGCTGACCTGGATGCGGACGGGCGCCGACGCCGCCGTGGACGAGGTGGACGCCGCGACCGCGGTGGTCGTGGTGGTCGCGGTGGTCGTGGTGGTCGCGGCCGACGCGGCGGAGGCGGGCGCGCCGGCCGCGACCAGCGCGCCCGCGGCCAGTGGCGCGGCCAGCAGCGCGGTCGGCTTGCCGATGAGGGTACGCATGCGGTCAGCCTTGACGATCGAGATCACGGTTCGGTCACGTGTCACAGGATGAGATGGCTGTCGCCGAACTCGTGCCAGAGGTAGCCCTCCTCCAGCGCCGCCTCGTACGAGCGGGCCAGCACTTCGGTCCCGGTGATCGCCGACAGCATCATCAGGTGGCTGGAGCGGGGCTCGTGCATGCCCGTGACGAGGCCGTCCACCGCTCGCACGCCTCCCGCCGGCGTGACGACGTGCGACGTCCAGCCCGACGCCGCCCGCACCGTGCCCGGGGTGGGGGTGTCGAGGGCGGCGGTCTCCAGGGCCCGTACGACGGTCGTGCCGACGGCGATCACCCGGCCCCCGTGCTCGCGAGTGATGTTCACCACCCGTGCCGTCCAGGGGGAGACCGAGAACCACTCGGGATAGGGCGGTTCGTCCTTCTCCGGCGACGCGACCCCGGTGTGCAGCGTGATCGGTGCGACGCCGATCCCCCGGCCGACCAGGGCGGTGACGAGTTCCGGAGTGAACGGCCGGCCGGCGCTGGGCATCTCCGCGCTGCCCGGCTCGACCCCGAAGACCGTCTGGTAGTCGGCGAGCGGCCAGTCGCGCCCCACGTAGCCATACCGGATGGGCACGCCGTACGCCGCGAGGTAGGAGAGCACGTCGCGGTCCAGGAGCGTACGCCACAGGCGCGGCGTCTCCTGCGCCAGCAGGCGCAGCGTGGCCCCTCCCGGCAACGGCAGCCACTCCCCGGGCGCGGCGCCGGAGTAGGGCTCCGTCGCCGTCCCCGTACGGCGGCGCAGCTCGACCAGCCACTCGCCGGACGCGAGCCGTCCGGAGAAGTGGACGGCCAGCCGGTCGAGCCGCACCGCCGCGGGGAGGGTGGCGGAGTTGTTGACCACCAGCAGGTCGCCGGGGGACAGCAGCGACGGCAGGTCGGCGAACACGTGGTGGGTGACCTCGCCGGTGTCGCGGCGGGACACCAGCAACCTGACCTCGTCGCGGCGCAGCCCGCGCGCCTCCGGCGGTTCGTGCGCCTCCAGCGGCGCCGTCAGCGCGAACTCGAACGATCCCCCCGCCCCGTACGGCCGGATCGCCGGATCGGGGGCGGTCATTCCAGCTCTCCCCGGGTGAAGCGGCCGGGGGCCGGGCGGGTGCCCACGAGGCGCAGCAGCGCCGGCACCACGGTCTCGGGCGGCGGCGCGGCCCCGGCCTCCTCCGGGCCGACGGCGTCCGTCAGCATGCGGGTGCGCATCTCGCCCGGGTCCACCCACCAGACCGCCACATCGGGCTCCTCGGCGGCCAGGACGTGCGACACCTGGTCGAGGGCGGCCTTGGTCGCGCCGTAGCCGCCCCAGCCCTCGTACGCCTCCACGGCGGCGTCCGAGGAGATGTTGAGGATCGCGCCCCTTCGCTCGCGCAGCGCGGGCAGCGTGGCCTGGACCAGTGCGAGCGGCGCGATCACGTTCGTCTCGAACAGCGCGCGCAGCGCGTCCAGCGGGTAGTCGGCGAGCCTGGGCAGCGGGGCGGGGCCGAGCCCGCTCGCGTTGTTGACCAGGAGATCCAGTTCGGGCGCGGACTCGGCGAGCCTGGCCACGTGCGCGGGGTCGGCGACGTCTCCGGGGATGGCCCGGGCGCCGAGGTCGAAGGCCGCCGACATCAGGTCCTCCTCGCCACGCGCGGTGAGCAGGAGCGACCATCCGTCGGCGGCGAGCGCCCTGGCGAGAGCGAGTCCCAGCCCTCGCGATGCTCCGGTGATGAGTGCGTGCTTCATGCGCTTCACGCTAGAAATCAGCACGTCAGGCACACATCGGACCGAGGTCTCGCCGTCGCTCGGCAGTTGGGTCTAGGACCGGCGGCCGACGCGGGCCCCTCTGCGGTGGACCTAGTCTGTGTGCGTGCCCGAGCCCACCGATGCCACCGCGCCCGAAAAGGCCGGCACCGCCTCCGACGAGCCGGTTCACCCCGTGCCCGAAAAGGCAGGCGCCGCGCCCGAAAAGGCAGGTGCCGCGCCCGGGCTCGGCGACGACGCGCCCGGGCGGGACGCGCGGGACCGTGACGCGGTGCTGCACGCGGTCAGCTCGGCCGTGCTCGCCGTCACCCGTCACCTGTCGGTCCGCGAGGTCCTCCAGGTGATCGTGCGGTCCGCGGCGCGGCTGCTCGACGCGAAATACGCCGCGCTCGGCGTCCCGGACGACGACGGCGCGTTCGCCGAGTTCGTGGCCGAGGGCATCTCCGACGAGCAGTGGGCGGCCATCGGCCCCACCCCGCGCCAGCACGGCATGCTGGGCGCGATGCTCCGCGAGGGGACGCCGGTCCGGCTGCCCGACATTCGCAGGGATCCCCGGTTCGAGTGGTGGCCGAAGGCCCATCCCGTGCTCAAGGACTTCCTGGGCGTGCCGATCATGGACGGCGGAACGGTCCTCGGGATCGTCTTCCTGTCCAACAAGCGGACGCCGGGCGGGTTCGACGAGGCCGACGAGGAACTCCTGACGTTGTTCGCGGCGCACGCCGCCATCGCGATCACCAATGCCCGGCTGTACGAGCGGGGGCGCGAGCTCACGGTCGTCGAGGAACGCACGCGGATGGCCCGTGAGCTGCACGACGCCGTCAGCCAGAAGCTGTTCTCGTTGCGGCTGACCGCGCGGGCCGCCGCCGCGCTCGCCCGTACGGACCCCGAGCGGGCGGCCGAGGCGATCGAGCGGGTCGAGCGGATGGCGGGAGAGGCGCTGACCGAGCTCCGTGCGGTGATCGTGGAGCTGCGCCCACCCGAACTGGACCGGCACGGCCTGGTGGAGAGCCTGCGCAAGCAGGTCGCCCTCCTCGACCGCCTGCACCCCATGACCGTCGCGTTCTCGGCCGAGGGCGAGCCGCCCGGCGACCCCGGCCTCGGCAGTGCCCCCGATCTGGCGCCCGAGATCGAGGTCGCCGTGCTCCGGGTCGCCCAGGAGGCGCTGCACAACGCCGTACGGCACGCCGGGGCCACCCGCATCGACGTACGGCTCGCGTACGACGACGCCGGGCTCGTGCTGGAGGTGCGCGACGACGGCGCCGGATTCGACAGCGCCGGCCTGCACGGGGGCGGGGTCCACGGCCTCGGGCTGCTGTCCATGAGCGACCGGGCCCAGGCCGTCGGCGGCACGCTGTCGGTCTCCTCCGCGCCCGGCCGCGGCACGACCGTACGACTGGAGGTGCCCGCGTGATCCGCGTGCTCATCGCCGACGACCACCCCGTCGTACGGCAAGGCCTGCGCACGTTCCTGGAGATCCAGGAGGACATCAGCGTCGTGGGGGAGGCGGCCGACGGCGCCGAGGCCGTCGAGATGACCGGCGCGCTCGCCCCCGACGTCCTGCTGCTCGACCTGAAGATGCCGGTGCTCGACGGTCTCGGCGCGCTCGCGGAGCTTTCGAGCCGCGCCCTGCGGGACGTGCGGGTGATCGTCCTCACCTCGGTCAGCGACCGCGGTGACGTGGCCCCGGCCATGCGGGCGGGCGCGGCGGGCTTCCTCTACAAGGACGTGGATCCCGGCGCCCTCGTCCAGGCGATCCGGGCGGTGCACGGCGGCCAGGTCCTGCTCGCGCCGGAGGCGGCGGAGGCGATGCTGGCCGGTCAGGACCACGAGCAGGACGGGGCGGGGGCGGCGCTGACCGACAGGGAACGCGAGGTGCTGCGGCTGCTGGCCGCCGGCCGTTCGAACCGCGAGATCGCCCGCGAACTCGTGGTGGCGGAGAAGACGGTGAAGACCCACGTCTCCAACGTGCTCATGAAGCTCGGCGTGCAGGATCGCACCCAGGCCGCGCTCTACGCCGTACGCCACGGCCTGGCCTGAGCACCCGCAGGCTCACCCCGCCTGCTCACCCCGCCAGCCGGGCGCCGCGCCGCCAGACGGCCCGGATGTTCAGGGTGTCGCCGATGGCCGTGGTGGGGTCGCCGTCGACCAGGAGGAGGTCGGCGCGCAGCCCTGGGGCGATGCGCCCGCGGTCGTCCAGCCGGAACCGCCGGGCGGTGGCGGCGGTCGCCGCGTGGAGCGCCGCGGACGGGGCGAGACCGGCGCGGACGAGGTATCCCAGTTCGTGGTGCACGCTCGCGCCGTGCGCCAGCCCGCCGAGGAACGGCACGGGAATGGAGGTGTCGGTGCCGACGAGGACGTCCACGCCGGCCTCGTGCAGGGCCGCCACGGACGCCAGCACGTCGTCGAGCCTGCCCTGGGGGTAGCGGTTGAAGCTGCCGCGAAGGGTCTTGTCCCAGCGGTCGTCGAGACGCCTGCTCACCCGCGGGTCGTCGGCCAGCGCCTCGCCGGTCATCCCCATCAGCGAGGCGTTCAGGCAGACGCACGCGACGACGAAGGCGCCGGAGTCGGCGATCATCCGGATGATCTCAGGGGTGTGCGGGCGGTCCATGAACAGATGGGCGAGGCCGTCCACGCCCGCCTCGATCGCCATGCGGGTGGCGTCGACGGTGAGCGCGTGGGCGATGGCGAGCATCCCGTGCCGGTGGGCCTCGGCGACGCCGGCGTCCAGTGTCGCCTGGTCGAGCATGGGAAGGCCCGGATGCCCCTCGACCGTCCCGTCGTCGACCATGAACTTGATGTAGTCCGAGCCCGAAGCCACGAGGCGAGGAATCCACGCCACCGCCTCCTCGGGAGTGGTCACGTGGGGTTCCGGGGGAGGGCCGGCCTGCCACCGGTCATCCGGCGCGCCGTCCCCTGCGGACGCCCGGCCACCGCGCCCGATGAAGGGACGGATGTCGAAGTCCTCGGGGACCAGTTCGCTGGGATGCCCGCCCGGCGCCGTGAGGCCGAAGCCGGCGGAGCGGACGTCGGCGAGTGTGTCGTCGTCCTCGATGTGGGCGCGGCTGTGCCGGGTGTGCCCGCCCTGCATCTCGAGTTCCGTCGTCACGCCGAACGTCAGGGCGAGCGCGAGAGAGTCCTCGCTGGTGTGGACGTGGGCGTCGATCAGGCCGGGGAGGAGGGTCGCCCCGGCGGCGTCGACGACCTCGGCGTCGGAGGGCATGTCGCCTCCCACGGCGAGGATGCGCCCGTCGCCGACGAGCACCCCGGCGGGGCCGATCGGCCTCTCGCCGTCGAACACCCGGGCGTTGACGATGGCTGTCTTCATGGTGGGTCCAGTCTGTCGAGCTGATGCATAGGGCCCTATGTAAACAGAAACATAGGGTCCTATGCAACGGGCGCGCACGGTGTCGGTAGCCTTTTGCCGGGCGGTGGACGGGCATCCCACGCGGGAGATGCCGTCGCGTGCCCATGGCGGACGGCCGGTCGAGCGGGAAAGAGGCGCCGATGGAGGGCGAGGGGGAGCGCTGGGCCCCGGAGCGCTATGCGGCGTTCTGGATCAACCACTCGTCGAGGAAGGTGACCCGCCTCCATGAGCTGCGGCTGCGCCCCCTCGGGCTGAGCATGGCGAACGCCGCGGTGCTTCTGACGCTGGCCGAAGACGGCCCGCTGTCGCAGAAGGACCTGACCCGGTTGGCGCGGGTCGAACAGCCGACGATGGCCGAGATGCTGTCGCGGATGGAACGCGACGGCCTGGTGTGCCGGCAGCGGAATCCCCGTGACCGGCGGGGCAGCCTTTTCTCCGTCACCGACCTGGCGCGGGACCGGCTCGACCTGGTGCGCGAGGCGCTGCTGCAGGGGGAGCGGGACGTGCTGTCCGGTCTCGCCGCCGAGGAGGCCGAGCAACTGATCCGGCTGCTCCGGCGCGTGGCCGACAACGTGGACCAGGCGGCCGCCCCGCTCCAGTCGCCCCGATAGCCGTCCCCTCCGCACGCTTCGGCGGAAGGCGGTAGTTCGTCTCGCGAATTGGTTACTCTGGACCGGTGAGTAAGGATATCGACGGCCAGATCGGGACGGTGGCCGCACTGGTGCGGTCCACGTTCCTGGTGAATGCCGTGTACGTGGATTCCGCCCGCGAGTACGGCATCACCCAGCAGCAGGGCCAGTTGTTGTGCGTCCTGATGGCGCAGCCCTATGGCATGAGCGAGCTGGGTGCGATGCTCGGCCTGGCGAAGTCGAGCCTGACCGGTCTGGTGGACCGCAGCGAGCGCAACGGACTGGTCCGGCGCAACCCCGACCCTCAGGACTCCCGGGCGGTGCGGGTGTCGCTCACCAGGCAGGGAGCCAGGCTGGCCGACGAGTTCTACACCGAGACCTGCCGCCGCGTCGAGGAACTGACCTCGGGGTTGGCCCCGGCGGAGCGTGACACACTCGCCGCCCTGCTCGGCCGTGTCGTGACGGACAACAAGGTCCCCACCGTCTTCATGGAACCCGACTCCACGCGCTGAGGTTGCAGTTCGTGCTACGAACTAATATGGTTCGTAGCACGAACCCTATTTCTTGGGGAAAGGCAGAACGTTGTCAGCACATGACGTCGTCTTCGGTTTCGGTGCGCACCCCGGCATCGACGACATACCCGAGCTGCTGCGCATGGCCCAGCAGGCCGACCGGGACGGGCTCGACATCTTCACGTTGTCGGACCATCCCTACCTAGGCGGACGTGTGGACGCCTACGCCGCGCTCGGCTTCATCCTCGGGCGTACGCGGCACATCGCCGGGTTCGCCAACGTCACCAACCTGCCGACCCGGCCCGCTCCCATGCTGGCCAGGCTGGTGACGTCGTTGTCGGCGCTGTCGGGCGGCCGGATCGTGCTCGGCATGGGCGCGGGCGGACTGTGGGATCGCATCGTCGACATGGGGGTGCCGCTCCTTTCGCCCGGCGACGCCGTGGACGCCTTCGAGGAGGCGATCGTCCTGGTCAAGCTGCTGTCGGGCGGTGGCCCTCCGGTCACCTACCAGGGCAAGCACTACCAGATGAACCGCATCGAACCGGCCCCCGTGCCCGCGCCGCCCGTGTGGACCGGATCGGTCGGCCGGAAATCCCTGGCCGCCACCGGCCGGGTGGCCGACGGCTGGATCCCCGGCCACGCGGCGGACTGGCTCAGCGAGCGATACCGCACGTCGCGGCCGGTCATCGACGAGGCGGCGGCGTCCGCCGGCCGCGATCCGCGCGAGATCCGGACGGTCTTCAACTTCCCCGGGCGCATCACCGACCGGCCGCTGCCCGCCACCCGCGACTCCGACGGCCGCTGGATCGGCGGCTCCGTCGGCCAGTGGGTCGAGGAACTGACCGGGGCCGTGCTGGAGCACGGCGCGTCGGGCTTCACGCTCTTCTCCGCCGACCACGGCACTCCCGACCTCACCCTCCTGGCCCGCTGGGCCCAGGAGGTCGTGCCCGCCGTCCGCGAGGCCGTCGCGAAGCAGTGAGCCCGGCCCGGGCGCACGTCGTCAGACCTGGGACTCCACGATCGCGTTGTGCGCGGCCACTCTGGCCCGCCGTACGGCTCGGTCGAGGTCGCGCAGGGCCTGCCCCCGGACGGCGACCTGCCCGGAGGTGAGCCCCCGCTCGTCGGCGAGGCGGAGCGCGGCCGACAGCCGGGCGGCGAGGGCGCCGACCCGGTGCGCCCTGCCCGGATAGCCGGGGGCGAGGGCCTCGCCCGCGCGGTCGAGCGCGTCCGGCGTCGGGAAGCCCTGCGCCGGGCCGCTCACGCCAAGCAGCGCCTCGGTGGCGGCCATCATGGCGGTCCGCAGCGCCTGCTCCGCCTCGGCCAGCGACGGCACGTCGGGCGGGACGGCCGACGCCTCGGCCACGATCCAGCGGATCCCGGAGTACGACGAGCCGCGCCGGTCGGCGGACGGCACGAGACCGAGGCACCGGCCGGGCAGCACGGCCACGACGGCCTGGCCGGCGTCGATGGCGGCGCCGTTGAAGGCGGGCGGGCCGGTGAGCCCGAGCGGGTCGCCGGGGACCGGCAGGGCCAGCCGGAACGCGGCGAGCCCCTCGATCCGCCGGTCGACGAGGTAGGCGAGCAGGGGGGTCTCGACGTCGTCCGCCGCCACCACCTGCGGCCCGGCCTCGCGCTCGACGCGGTCGAGGGCGTGCTCCAGGCTCACGTGTCCCCCGAGCCAGGCGTTGCCCCAGGCGACGAGCGTGGCGGAGATCGGTGAATCGATGCGCACCCGATCCACGATATGTGGTCGGACTGCCATAGTTTTATCTCAGCGAACCACGGGAGGGGGACCACATGGGCGGTCAGGTGCTTCAGCTTCAGGACGTGGCCGTCCGCAGGGACGGCGCCGCCCTGCTGCGCGGCATCGACTGGAGCGTCCGCGAGGACGAGCGCTGGGTGGTGATCGGGCCGAACGGCGCGGGGAAGACGACGCTGCTCCAGGTGGCCGCGTCGCTGCTGTTCCCGTCGGAGGGCTCGGTGGAGATCCTCGGCGAGCGGCTCGGCCAGACGGACGTGTTCGACCTGCGGCCCCGGATCGGCCTGGCCAGCGCGGCCCTGTCGGAGCGCATCCCGCCGGACGAGAAGGTCATCGACCTCGTGCTCACCGCGTCGTACGCCATCCTGGGGCGGTGGACGGAGGAGTACGACTCCCACGACGTCACCCGGGCGGTCGAGCTCATCGACCAGCTCGGCTGCGCCCATCTGATCCGGCGGCGCTTCGCGACGCTGTCGGAGGGCGAGCGCAAGCGGGTGCAGATCGCCCGGGCGCTCATGCCCGACCCCGAGCTGCTGCTGCTCGACGAGCCCGCCGCCGGGCTCGACGTGGCGGGCCGCGAGGATCTGGTGCGCCGCCTCGGCGCGCTGGCCCGCGACCCGAAGTCGCCCACGATGGTCCTGGTCACCCACCACGTCGAGGAGATCCCGGCCGGGTTCACCCACGTGCTGCTGCTGCGGCACGGCTCGGTCGTCGACCAGGGGCCGATCGAGTCGGTGATGACGCCGGAGAACCTGTCCGCGACCTTCGGCGTGCCGCTGCACCTCGACCGCGGCCAGGAGGGCCGCTGGTACGCCCGTCCCCTCTGACCTCCGCGAGAAGCCCGGCGCCTACCCTTGGCGGATAGCCGTACAGCGAGGGGCGCGCCGTGTTCTGGACTGAGGAGCGCGCGGGAGCGAAGCGACCAAGCACGACGAGGGCTGTGCTCATCGCGCGCCTCCGGCACGACCAACGGCATCGAAGCGCCCAGAGCAGCCGAGCGAAGCGAGGCAGGAAAACAGGGAGAGGTGCGAGTGACGCCGTGGGATGCGGCCGTGGTCTTCGCGGCCGGTGTCGGGGCCGGGGCCATCAACGCCGTCGTGGGATCGGGTTCGCTCATCACGTTCCCGACGATGCTGGCCGTCGGCTTCCCGCCGATCGTCGCGAACGTGTCCAACAACGTCGGCCTCGTCCCCGGCGGTGTGACCGGGGTGCTCGGCTACCGCGCCGAGCTCAAGGGCCAGCGTGAGCGGCTGACCCGGCTCGGCGTCGCGTCCGTGATCGGCTCGCTCGCGGGCGGGGTGCTGCTCCTTCGCCTGCCCGCGGAGGCGTTCAAGGTCATCGTCCCGGTGCTCATCGCGGTCGCCTGCCTCCTGGTGGTGTTCCAGCCGAGGATCAACGAGTGGCTGGCCGTACGGCGCAGGCCGCACCCCCACGGCGGGCCGTGGCTGTGGCTGGGCGTCCTCGGCGCCGGCATGTACGGCGGCTACTTCGGCGCCGCTCAGGGCATTGTGCTGATCGGCCTGCTCGGCAGCGTCCTCGACGAGGACCTGCAACGGGTGAACGCGGCGAAGAACCTGCTGTCGCTGCTGGTCAACGCCACGGCGGCGGTGCTGTTCGCGTTCATCGCGCCGGTGGACTGGGCCGCCGTGCTGATGGTCGCGCTCGGCTCGGCCGTCGGCGGCTTCCTCGGCGCCCGCCTGGGCCGCCGGCTGCCCGCACCCTTGCTGCGGGGATTCATTGTTGTCATCGGAATCGTGGCGATAGTGAAGCTGGTGTCCTGAAAGGGTATGTCTGCCCTTGTGAAGGGCGACCGGGTGGAGATCGTCATCGATGCGGGGGGAACTCCGCGCACCTACGAGGTGGTCGCGACCAGGGCGGGCCGCCGGATCGAGATCACGACGGGCCGGGGAGTGGTCGAGGTCAGCGAGGTCACGCGGGCGGGCACTCCCGTCCGCACCGCGAGGTTCATGTCCAACCGCGTCCTCGCGCTGGTCGAACATCCGGCGGACGACCGCGGCCCGGACACCGGCTGACCCGGGTCCGGACAAGCGGTCACTGTACGGTCTCTGTGTTGGTCATTCCGCGGGACGGACCTGGACGACGCCGTCCTGCCGCAGCCGGGTCTGGAAGGCCGGCTGGCGCGACGTCGCGGGACCATGCATGACCCGGCCGTCGGAGATGCGGAAGGCGCTGCCGTGCCACGGGCAGACGATGCAGGCCTCGCCTTCCTCCATGGCGACCCGCCCCTGGTGGAGGGGGCCGGCGAGGTGGGAGCAGTTGTCCGCGAGCACGCTCACGTCGTCGCCGAGACGCAGGACGAACAGGTCGATGTAGCCGAGTCGCCGCCGGACCGGCCGTCCGTTGGGCAGGTCCTTGAGCGCGCACAGGTCGTGCCAGCCGAGCGGCATGAGGTGGCTGACCGACTCCGCGTGGTTGGCCCCGGCCGCCTGGCGGTAGGACATGTGGCTGCCGAGGTGCGCGCCCGCGGAGGCCGCCGCGAGTCCCGCGTACGCCAGCATGCGCCCGGCGCGTTCGCGTCCCGTCATCCGTAAGAAAAGAGAGCCCGTGTAGCAGAGCGCCGCGGTGGCGTTGGTCATGGCGTGCACGAAGCCCACGCGCTGCTGTTCCCGATGGAGGGTGGACCAGTCGGTGAGGCCGGCCGCCACCGTGGGAACTGCGGTGCCCAGCCCCGCCAGGATCAGTGTCCGCGCCGCGCGTGAGCCCGTGTTGGTCATGTCCACCACGCTCGCCGACAGCCAGCAGCCGAAGGTCGTCACGGCGAGCGCAGGATGCAGCGGGTGTCCGATGGGCACCCCGTGCAGGACGTCTCGGAGCTTTCCCGGGCCGAGCCTGCGGCGCACCTTCTTGGATATGACGTTGATCGGCCGGTCGAGCGCGGTGGCCCGCTCGAGCCCGTCGAGGAGCTCTGCCGAAGGGACCCTCCGTGCCGTACGGCCCGCACGCGGCCTGGTCGTCTCTTCCATGTTCCGCCCCCTAACACGGGATCACGTACCCCCGCGTCACGGGTGTGAACATGGACAGGCATGAGACGGTATGTGCGAGTTTCGGGCCGGTACGCTGCCGGTCAGGGGGCCAGATGACCCCGGGCGACCGAGCCGGCGACCAGCTCCGCGGCGTACTCGCCGAGCGTGGCAGACCCCTCCGCGATGAGCCGCACCTTCTCCATGACCTGGTCGGCCGTCACCTTGTAGAGCGACCATGTGCCGCCCTCGTTGTGGTGGTTGGCGATGATCGGCGCGAGCCGGTCGAGCGCCCTGGCGAACCTCGCCTCCGGTGTGCGCCGCTCCTCGAACTCGTCCCACAGGGCCCGCAGCCGCGCCCCCTGGTCCTCGGGAAGCAGCCCGAAGATCCGTTCGGCCGCCGCCCGTTCGAGGGCGGCCTGCCCCTCGACCGCGACGGGGTCGTAGATGAAGGTGTCGCCGGCGTCGATCTCCACGATGTCGTGGACGAGCAGCATCTCGACCACCCTGGACATGTCGGTCCCCGGGGGCGCGTGCTCGGCCAGCGTCATCGCCATCATGGCCAGATGCCAGGAGTGCTCGGCGTCGTTCTCCCTGCGCGAGCCGTCGATCAGCGAGTTCCGGCGGATGACGCGCTTCAGCTTGTCGATCTCCATGTGGAACGCGAGCTGGGACTGGAGCCGTTCGTGGATGAGCGCGGTCGTCACCCGCGCAAGCCTAACCGGTCACGATCACCTTCCGCCTGATTCACGGGCGCGTGCCGCGCCGGGCGCCTCGACGCCCGCCGGGCACTGCGAGTGGCGCACCTCCGCCTGGCTCACGACACGTCCCGTCCCGTCGCAGCCGTGAGAGCGTCAGACGGCGAAGAGCGTGTCAGCCGGTGACGAGCGTGTCAGCCGGTGAAGAGAGCGTCAGACGGTGAAGAGGCGGCCGACCTCCTCCAGTTCGCGTACGAGGTCGAAGCGGGGGTCGCGGTAGTGGCGGGCCCCGAAGCCGGTGCGGCTGACGGTCCATTTCAGCTCGCGCGCCCACCTGTCCTGGTCGGCGCACAGCGCCAGGTCGGCCATCGTCATCCGGCTTTTGATCAGTGATAACCAGGCGGCACCGGGGGGATTCATCAAGAGACTCCTTTCGGATGGGTGCCAAGTGGAGATCTCGTCGTCCTGAACTCGTCGTACGGAGGGCGCGTTCCACTGCCGGAACGGCCCATTCGGTGATCGCTGCTCGTGCAGTGCGAGCGCCGGCGACGCCGGCCGAATGTCGAAATCCCGCTGGCCCGGATGCCTCCCGTTGTCACGCGCATCCGAGGCGGCCGGCGCCCCTCGCCGGGCGCGTGCCCCGGATGGGGAAGCGGGCCTCGGAGTATTTCGCCGGCGACCGCCGGCGCCCCCACACTCCGGAAGACCCTTCCCGCATCGATCGTGACTCAGGACGCAATCCCCTGCAATACTTGCCGAAAAGAAATCCGCAAGAATCTTGTGCGGATGCGCTGCAAATTACCGTGCAACTTGCACGAGCGGGCGCGGTAATCTTCGAAGAGGGCGCCCCTCACCCGCGCGCCCGATCCGCCAGGGCGCGCCCACCATCCGTGCGTCCACCGGAACCACCGGATTCACCGGACGAAGGAGGTCGGACGGGATGCCCGAGCACGGCAGTCCCACCGTCCGCCGCCGGCGGCTGGGGCAGGAACTGCGCCGGTTGCGCGAGCGCGCCGATCTGACGGGCGACCAGGTCGCCGCCCGGCTCGGCTGGTCGGCAGCGAAGATCAGCAGGATAGAGACGGCGCGCACCTCGCCGAGAACCGCAGACGTTGAAGCGCTGCTCGTGATCTACATGGTAGATTCCCGCCAGCGCCAAGAGCTGCTCGCCCTGCACCGGGACGCGACCCGGAAGGGCTGGTGGGAGGATTACCGCGACTCCCTGCCCAAGGAATACACGACGTTCCTTGGCCTGGAGGCCGAAGCCACGGCGGCACGCGACTGGGAACCCCAGGTGGTGCCGGGCCTGTTCCAGACAGAGGCGTACGTCCGAGCCATGATGGAGAGCGGACAGCGGAGCACCCTAGAGGCGCCGGGCGGCGTCCGCAGCCGGATCGAGGTCCGGATGGCGCGCCAGCAGGCGGTTCTCAGGGCGGAGAGCCCGCTGGCCATCTCGGCCGTCCTGGAGGAGTCGGTCCTGCTGCGCCGGTTCGGCGACCACGAGGTGATGCGGGAACAGCTCAGGCGGCTGATCGAGGTGTCAGAGCTGCCGAACGTCGAGTTGCGGATACTTCCGCTCGACGCGGACCACCCGATCAACACCGGGGCGTTCTGCCACCTCAAGCTGCCCGAGTTCCATGACGTCGTGTACCTGGAGGCACTCCTGGGCGGGCGTCTGGTCGAGGACGAGGCGATCGTCTACCGGTACGAGGTGGCATTCGACTACCTGGAGACGAAAGCCCTCGACGTGGACGACTCCCGCCGGTTCTTGGAGAAAACTGTCCGCCACTGGCGATAGCCAGCTCTAGACCGCCCCGGAAACCCGCGCGTGTTGTTTTCGGGGGGAGAGAAACATTGTCCATGAACTCGATTGACCTGTCCGGCGCCGTCTGGTGGAAGAGCAGCCGGAGCGCCAACAACTGCGCCTGTGTGGAGGTGGCCGTGCTGCCCGACGGCCATGTGGGTGTGCGTGACAGCAAGAACCAGGACGGTCCCGCTCTCATCTTCACCTCCGCCGAATGGGACGCGTTCATCGGCGGCGTGAAGGACGGCGAGTTCGACCTTTAGTTCTCGGCCTGGCTGACCATCCCGGCGGCCAGGCCCTTTTTCTTCCTCCTGATGATGCCTACCGCCCAGCAGATGGCGGTGGTGACTACAACAGCGATTGAGGCAAGGGCTGAGGCCGATGGCCCGTTGCGACGAGGCAGGATTGTCGCCGAAGGAACGGCTTGCGAGGATCGGATAGTCTGGTATTCCTCGTCTATGACTTTCCAGAATCGGCGCTTACGTGCATTGTTCGCGACTGCGAGACGAGCCATGCGGGTATCCGTCCAGAAGTCGTATCCCATTCGTTGGGAAAAGAGCGCGCTTCGTGCGTTTGACCGAAGCATTTGAGTAGAGGTCTCCCCGACCTCGTACATCATTTCCCAGTAAGACACGATCAGATTCAAGTAGAGTCGCTGCCGTAATGTCTGCGCCTCATGTTCTGATTCGGTGCCGCCCCAACAGGCGAGAAGCTCGCGATTGTTGATGGCCATTTCCATCAACTGGAAATGGTGGTTGCGTTCTATTTCTTTTCTTGTCGCCCGGGCCTGCCTGGTCTGCAGTATCAGGGAGGCTGCGACTCCCGTCAGGGCGAGGGCAGACAGGATCGCCGAAGCGGCGCCATATGTCTGCCCGATATAGCTGAGCTGCTCCCAGTCCACATCGGCGGAAGCCGCGATCTTGCTCATGGCGGCGGGGGAGGCGATGGTGAGTGCTGCTCCGACTAGCACGGTAAGCACCGTCAGCGTTATTGGGAGCAGGTAAGCCGGCTTGTGAGTGCTGCGACGACGGAGCCCTGACACCCCGCAATCATGTCATGTCAATTCCTCACCGGACAGGCGCTTGGGAGCCGGCGCCGAGGCTCGGGAGGAACGAAGCAGCGCGTACGGCCCGCGCCCGGAAAGGGGCGCGAGCCGTACGCGAGGGGAAGGGGGTCAGGCGAGGCCGAGCCCCTGGGCGACGCGCTGGCCGAGGTCCTTGTGGATGTTGGTCCAGTACTCGACCACGCGCTTCTTCATGTCGGCGGTGACCTCGGGAGCCGAGGCGTGGCCGACGATGTTGCTCACCATGTGGTCGCGGTCGACGTCCGAGAGCACGTTCTCCCACAGGGCCCGCGGCTGGACGTAGTCGTCGTCCTCCCGGTGCCTGACGTGGGCGCTGCGGATGATCTCACCGGCGACCCCGTAGTTCTCGCCCTCGTAGAGCGACGGGTCGGCCGCGGGGCCGTTGACGCTGTTCGGCGCGTAGACCGGATCGCCCGGGTTGCGGTAGCGCATCTGGCCGTCGCGGTTGTAGCTGTGCACCGGCACCTTCGGCGCGTTGACCGGAAGCTGCAGGTAGTTCGGCCCGATGCGATAGCGATGGGCGTCCGGGTAGGAGAACAGCCGGCCCTGGAGCATCTTGTCCGGCGAGGGGCCGACGCCCGGCACCAGGTTCGCCGGCTCGAAACCCGCCTGCTCGACCTCGGCGAAGTAGTTCTCCGGGTTGCGGTTCAGCACGAACCGGCCGATCGTGATCTCCGGGTAGTCGGAGTGCGGCCAGACCTTGGTGAGGTCGAAGGGGTTGAACCGGTAGTCCGCCGCGTCCTCGAACGGCATGATCTGGACGTTGACCTTCCACGCCGGGTGGTCGCCGTTCTTGATCGCGGTGTGCAGGTCGCGGATGTGGAAGTCCGGGTCCTCCGCCACCAGTGCCTTTGCCTCGGCGTCGGTGAGGTTCTCGATGCCCTGCTCGGTCTTGAAGTGGTACTTGACCCAGAACTTCTCGCCGGCGGCGTTGTACCACAGGAAGGTGTGCGACCCGAAGCCGTGCATGTGCCGCCACGTGCGCGGCGTGCCGCGGTCGGTCATGAGGAACGACACCTGGTGGGCGGACTCGGGCGACAGCGTCCAGAAGTCCCACTGCGTGTTGTTGTCGCGCGTGTGGGTGTCGGCGCGGCGCTTCTGCGAGTGGATGAAGTCGGAGAACTTCGAGGGGTCGCGGATGAAGAAGATCGGCGTGTTGTTGCCGACGATGTCGTAGTTGCCGTCCTCCGTGTAGAACTTGATCGCGAAGCCGCGGGGGTCGCGTACGGTGTCGGCGCTGCCCAGCTCACCCGCGACGGTCGAGAACCGCAGGAAGAGCTCGGTCTCCTTGCCCTTCTGGAACAGCTTCGCCTTGGTGTATCGGCTGACGTCCTCGGTGATCCGCAGCACGCCGTACGCGCCGCCGCCCTTGGCGTGGACCACGCGCTCGGGGACCCGCTCCCGGTTGAAGTGGGCCATCTTCTGGATCAGGTAGTGGTCCTGCAGCAGCAACGGCCCGTTGGGGCCGACGGACAGCGAGAACTCGTCGCTGGGGGCGGGAATCCCGGCGTCAGTGGTGGTGATGGGCCTGTCGGTCATTGGGCTGTCCTCCGGTTTGTTCCATCGGGCGGAGTCACTTCATCGGGAGTGCGGAAAGCAGGGGGCGCGAGGCTCAGACGCGGGCGGTGTCGGGCCGGGCGCTGCGGGCCTCGGCGCGGCACGGGGGGCACAGGCCCCAGTAGATGACGTCCGCCTCGTCCACCAGGTAACCGGCGTCCGACGCCGGCTCCAGGCAGGGCGCGTGCCCCACCGCGCAGTCGACGTCCGTGACTCTCCCGCAGTGGCGGCAGACGAGGTGGTGGTGGTTGTCGCCCACCCGCGTCTCGTACCGCGTCGGGCTGCCCGCGGGCTCGATGCGGCGGAGCAGTCCGCCGCGCTGCAACGCGTTCAGCGAGTCGTAGACGGCTTGCAGGGACACCTGGCCGACGCGTTCGCACACACCGCGATGGATGGCTTCCACGTCGAGGTGGTCGCCCTCGCCCACGGTCCGCATGATCGCCAGCCGGGCCGCGGTCACCCGCAGTCCGGCCTGGCGAAGGCGCCCGGCGTCGTCCACAGCCCCCACGCTAGCAGCAAACTTGAATGACTCAAGTAAAGGAACTCTCCCAGTTTCTTGCCCCACGATCTCCCACGGGCTCCCCGGATGTCGGCGGGAGATGGCATGCTCGGGTGCCGTGAGACGTCAGCCCCTCGCCCTGTCCCTGTTCGCCCTCCTCGCGGCTCCCCTCCTCGTCGCGGGGTGCAGCCCGGCGGAAAGCGAGCCCGTCCCCAGTGCGTCGCAACCGGAGGTCAAGACCGCGACGCCGTCTCCCAAGCCGCAGCGGCGGCCCTTCACGATCTCCTTCGCGGGCGATGTGCACTTCGAGGGCGTCCTGCGCAACCGGCTCAACGCCGACCCGCGTACGGCGCTCGGCCCGATCGCCGCCGTGCTGCGCAAATCCACCCTCACCGCGCTCAACCTCGAGACGGCCATCACCACCGCCGGTACGCCCGCGCCGGGCAAGCAGTTCACCTTCCGCGCCCCGGCCACGGCGTTCGCCGCGCTCAAGGCCGCCGGGGTGGACGTCGTCACGATGGCCAACAACCACGGCATGGACTACATGGAGAGCGGCCTGAGGGACACGCTCGCCGCGATCAGGTCCTCGAAGTTCCCCGTCATCGGCATCGGCGCGAACGAGACCGAGGCATACCGGCCCTACCGCAGGACGGTCAACGGCAACCGGGTGTCGATCATCGGCGCGACCCAGGTGCTCGACGAGCAGTTCATCCAGTCGTGGACCGCCTCCGGCGACAAGGGCGGGCTCGCCTCGGCGAAGAACGAGCCCCGCCTCCTGCGTGCCGTACGGCAGGCCCGCAAGAACTCCGACACCGTCATCGTGTTCCTGCACTGGGGCGCCGAGCTGGTCAAGTGCCCGACGCCGGTGCAGCGGAGCCTGGCCGCCAAGCTCGTGGCCGCGGGGGCCGACGTGATCGTGGGCAGCCACGCGCACATCCTGCTGGGCGGCGGTTACTCCGGTCAGGCGTACGTGCAGTACGGCCTGGGCAACTTCGCCTTCTACAACTGGGGCCCGGACACCGGGGCGACCGGTGTGCTCACCCTGACGATCAACGGCAGGAAGGTGCTCAAGGACCAGTGGACCCCCGCCCGGATCAACGGCGGCGTGCCGATTGCCCTGACGGGCGGCGCCAAGCAGCAGGCGCTCGGCGCCTACCAGGCGCTGCGCGGCTGCACCGGCCTGTCGGCCGCACCCGCCGACTCCTGAGGTGGTGCCTAACGGAATCTTGCCGCAATTCAGACGACTGGCCGATAAGCGCTGACCATGGCGCGTGAAACAGGCAAGATGGGTGGGTGTCCAGCCGGTACGTGAGGGAAGCAGGCGGTCCCGCTTTCGCTGTCGAGCATTGTGCCGCCGACGAAAAATGGGGCCGTGGGGGTGGTGAGGGGATGTCGCCGCGCTCGTCGCATCCCGGAGAGCCGCTGCGGAGGCGTCCTTCGCAGCGTCGCAGCGCCCGCAGGGTGGAGCGGATGCTCGACGCCTGCGCCGAGTTGCTCGACGAGGGCGGGTACGACGCGTTGACCACCACCAGGGTGGCCGAGCGGGCCGGGGTGGCGATCGGCTCGGTCTACCAGTTCTTCCCGGACAAGCGGGCGCTCAGCCAGGCCCTGACGCGGCGCAACGTCGAGTTGTTCGTCGCACGGGTCGGAAGCCGCTTCATGGTCGAGGACTACGCCGGCTGGTGGGACGCCGTCGACGCCATCATCGACGAGTACGTCGAGATGCACCGCAGCGTGCCCGGGTTCCGTTCGCTGCACTTCGGCGAGGTCTTCGATCTCGACCTCCTCGACTCCGTGGCCGACAACAACACCGTGATCGCCGGACGGCTTCGCGCGCTGCTTCTCGCCGAATTCGGACTGGCGGACAGTGAGGATTTGGACCGTGCCATCATCGTCGCCGTCGAGGCCGGCGACGCGGTGCTGAAGCTCGCCTTCCGGCACGACCCGAACGGCGACCCGGGGATCGTGGCCGAAGCCAAGCAACTCGTCCGCGGATACCTGTCCCGTCAGCTCGCCTCCGCCGTCTCACCGCCCGAGTGACGACGCGCCCCCCTCGTGCTGCGGGGCGGGGGTCCACGTGCCGGAGGCGTACGGCTGTCGTCGGGCGGCCCGCCGCGGAGAGTGTGGGATCGCTCGCGGGAGGCGGACGGGTGTCATCGGGTGGCTCGCCGCGAAGAGCCCGGGTCCGCCTCCGGGAGGCGGGCGGTGACCCGCGGCGGGAGGCGGGCGGTGACCCGCGGCGGGAGGCGTCGGTGGCTACGGGCGGCTCACTCGCGGGGGCCGCCGGGATCGCCCGGCGCCCGCGGGCCGGGTACGGCGCGGGGGACGCCGATCGAGGGCCACAGCCCCGGCGCGGTGCCCTGGACGTAGGCGGTGTTCTGCCACGACCTGGTACGGGTGCGCGGCGGTATCGTGAGCTCCCGCGTGTCGTCCTCGTCCGTCAGGCTCGGCTGTCCCTTCCTGGCCGCGTCGCCGCGGCACCCAAGAGTCGCCGCGGGCTCGACTCTCAGCTCCATCATCTGCAGCTTGGCCTGCAGCCGGGCCAGTTCGGCGCGGGCCTGGTCGAGCGCCTCGTACTGGGCCGTGACGAAGCCGGCGAAACCCGGAACCACGGCGGCGAGCACCGTTGTGGAGGCGAGAGTCAGTATCACCCGCTTGGACATGCTGTAACGCTCCTCGCCGAGCTTCGATTGGCACAGGCGTGGTGCGATATGCCCGGCTATCTGCTGAGAAAAGCGCATAGTAGCCAAACGTGTACTAATTGTTGCTTCGGCAATGCCTGGTGTTGTCCTGCGAAAACAGGCCGGGATCGGTAGCCTCGGCTCTGTGGCACATGTGACAAATGAGCAGGTGGACCGACTGCTCGAACAGGCCCTGCTGCTCGATGACCACGGTGCCCTCGCCCGCCGCCTCGACGCGCTGGCCCAGGGGTACGAGTCGGGAGAGATGTCCAGGGCGGCGATCCTCGTGCTCGCCGCGGAGGAGTGGCGCCAGTCCGGTCAGCCCGCGACCGCCCTCGACCGCTACCAGAGCGCCCTGGAGGACGGCGGCGAGGTGCCGGTGGATCCGCGTGCGGGCATCGCCGACACGCTGTTCGAACTCGACCGGCCCGAGGAGGCCAGGGCCGTGATCGCCGCGATCAGGGCAGGGGACTGGAACCCGGCCACCGCGCTGACCGTCGCCGAGACGCTCGTGGCGTACGGCGACCTCGATGCGGCGCACGAGTGGGCCACCGACGGCATCCGTGCCTGTGGCACGGGATCGGGCACGCGCGCCTGCGGCGCGACGGGGCCCGGCATCCGCGACTCCCTGCTGCGCACCCGCTACCGCATCCGGGTCGATCTCGGCCTGCCCGAGGACGATCTCGACGCCCTCCTCGACGTCTCCCGCTGACGCTCTCGGCCTCCGGCTCTGCCTGAGGGCCTCTCACCGCGCCCCGGAGCGTTCCACGGGGACGTGCGCCGGGAACAGCGGAGGGGGCGGGTCGCGCTGGTGCCGGCTGCGTGCGGCATGCGGTGTGAGGACATGTGAAAGGGGCCGTGAGTCACGGCCCCTTGAGTCTCGCTGTCTTCGGTTTCGCTGCTTCGGTTCCGTCTGTCTTCGGTGTCGCTGTCTTAGGTTTCGCTGTCTTCGGTGTCGCGGAGGCCGAGGCCGCCGCAGGGCACCGTCCTCGCGCGTCTGTCCGTGGCGTACGGCCGGATGGAGGGTTACGGCAGGAGCTTCTTGCCGGTCGCGGTGGCGAGATCGGTCACCGCGCGCGTGCCCGTCGCCTTGGTGAGGGCGGCCGGGGCGGTGATGTCACCGTTCTGCTGGCGCGTGGCCGCCTTGGGGTACTCGCGCGGCTGCAACCGCGGCACGTGCCGGCCGTCCGCCGCGTCGGGCTGCACGGCCGGTGCGGTCCCCCGCCCGCGCGCGCCGTCCTGCCGCTGACGCCTGTCCTTGGCTCCCTTCTTGCGCTCGCCCTGGGGCAGGGAGGCGTTCCGCGTGCCGGTCATCGGCCGGCCTGCCTGACCCGGCTGCGCGGCCGCATGGTTGGAGGCCTGGTTGGAGGCCTGGTTGGAGGCATGGTTGGCGGCACCGTTCCCGGCCTGTTCCGGGGGCACGGTCCCGGGCTGCTTGTGGGGGTGGTGCGCCTTGCGGTGGCGGTGCTCCCTGACCGGGAAGGTCTTCGTGCTCTGCTCCTGGCCCGAGGCGGCGCTCTGCGAACTGCTGCTGTTGGAGACGCTCTGAGGCGCGGGAGCGCCCTGCGTTCCCTGGTTCTGCGCCTCCGGCTTCTGCGCCTCCGGCTTCTGCGCCTCCGGCTTCTGCGCGCCCCGCTTCCGTGCCTCCGGCCTCCGCGCCTCCGGGTTCTGCGACCCCGGATTCTGAGACCCGGGGTTCTGCGACACCGGTGACGCCGGGCCCTGGGCGGAGTCGCCGCGGGACGCGGAGCCCGCCGGCTCGCCCTCCGGCTTCGGATGCCGGTGGCTCTTCTTCGGATGCCCCTGCGTGGCGGGGTGCTCCCGCTCCTCGGCGGCCGGCGCGGTCCGCAGCGCCTGCGGCACGCAGGTGCTCGCGGTGCTGGGCTTGGCGGGTGCGACGGCAAGGAGGGGCACGGTGCTCGTGGCCGGGAACAGGGTCTTGGCATCCGCCGCGGGAACGGCGGGCGCGCGGCGCGGTTCGGAGACGGCCGTGGCGCCGGCGACGGCGTTGTGCACCGGGGCGGAGACGGCGTTCGCGGGCGCCGAGAGGGTCTTGGCGTCGGCCGGCAGCGTCTTCGCGCCCGCCGGTGCGGGCAGCGCCGCCGCGCCGCCGGGTATGGCGGGGGCGGCCTTGGCGGTGCCGGGCACCGCGCTGGACACGCTGCCGGGCATTGTGCCCGGCAGCGTACGGGGGCCTGGCACGGCCGGCAGCGCCGCCGGCCCCGAGACGGTCCTGGCGGTGGTGGCCGAGCCGGCGGGAAGCGAGTTGTGCCCCTGGCCGGCGGCAGCTCCGGCCGCGTCGGCGATGCTCAGCACGCTCGCCGCCGGAGCGAGGGTGGCCAGCCCTCCCGCCGGGTCGCGGCCGGTGACGTCATGGGCTGTGACGTCGCGGGCTGTGACGTCGCGGCCGGTGACGCCCTGGCTTTGGGCCCGGCAGGCGTCGGCCAGCGCACCGCCCTTCGCCATCGCCGGGCCCCCGGTCAGCCAGCTCACACCGGCAGTGACCGCCGCAAGCGCGACGCACCGCCCTCGAATACTTCGTGATGTCCTGGACATCCACGTCCCCCTGATCGCGTACGGTAGTCCGACGAACGCCGAACGTAGCAGCGAGGGGAAAGGGCGGGGCGCGCTTGCCCCAATGGTGGGGAAGACCTTACCGAGCGGGCCGGATCGTCAGCGTGTCACCTGCTTCGTCAAAGTCGACGATTACCTCGTCGCCGTCCCGGATGGCCCCCGACAGCAGCTCCTTGGCGAGCTTGTCGCCGATGGCCGACTGGATCAGGCGGCGCAGCGGGCGCGCGCCGTACAGCGGGTCGTAGCCGGTGAGCGCGAGCCAGTCGCGGGCGGCGGGGGTGACGGTCAGCGTCAGCCGCCGGTCGGACAGACGCCGGGCGAGCCGGGAGACCTGCAGGTCCACGATCTGCGACAGCTCCTCGGTGCCCAGCGCGTCGAACACGATGATGTCGTCGAGCCGGTTGAGGAACTCGGGCTTGAACGAGGCCCGCACCGCGTTCAGCACGGCCTCGCGCTTGGCCCCGCCCTCGATCGTGGGGTCCACGAGGTACTGCGAGCCGATGTTCGAGGTGAGGATCAGGATCGTGTTGCGGAAGTCGACCGTGCGGCCCTGCCCGTCGGTGAGCCGGCCGTCGTCGAGCACCTGCAGCAGGATGTCGAAGACCTCGGGGTGGGCCTTCTCGATCTCGTCGAGCAGCACCACGGTGTACGGCCTGCGCCGCACGGCCTCGGTGAGCTGGCCGCCCTCCTCGTAGCCGACGTATCCGGGCGGCGCGCCGACCAGACGGGCCACACTGTGCTTCTCGCCGTACTCGCTCATGTCGATGCGGGTCATGGCCCGCTCGTCGTCGAACAGGAACTCGGCGAGCGCCTTGGCCAGCTCGGTCTTGCCGACGCCGGTCGGGCCGAGGAACAGGAACGAGCCGGTCGGCCGGTCGGGGTCGGCGATGCCGGCCCGGGCACGCCGTACGGCGTCGGAGACGGCCTGGACGGCCTGCTGCTGGCCGATCAGGCGCCTGCCCAGCTCGTCCTCCATCCGCAGCAGCTTGGCGGTCTCGCCCTCAAGCAGCCGCCCGGCGGGGATGCCGGTCCACGAGGAGATGACCTCGGCGATGTCGTCGGGGCCGACCTCCTCCTTCACCATCGGCTCGGCCTCGGCCTCCGCCGTCTCGGCGGCCTTGGTGGCCTCGGCGAGCTCCTTCTCCAGGCGGGGGACGTCGCCGTACATGAGCCGGGACGCGGCCTCGAAGTCGCCGTCGCGCTGGGCCCGCTCGGCCGCGCCGCGCGCCTCGTCGAGCTGCTTCTTCAGCTCACCGACCTTGTTGAGGCCGGCCTTCTCCCGCTCCCACCGGCTGACCAGGGCGTTGAGGTCCTCCTGGCGGTTGGCCAGCTCCTCGCGGAGCTTCTCCAGGCGCTGCAGGCTGGCCTCGTCGGTCTCCTTGGCGAGCGCGAGCTCCTCCATCTTCAGGCGGTCCACGCTCCGCTGGAGCTGGTCGATCTCCACCGGACGCGAGTCGATCTCCATGCGCAGCCGCGACATCGACTCGTCCACCAGGTCGATCGCCTTGTCCGGGAGGAAGCGCGCGGTGATGTAGCGGTCGGAGAGCGTCGCGGCGGCGACCAGGGCGCTGTCGGAGATCTGCACCTGGTGGTGGGCCTCGTAGCGGCCCTTGAGCCCGCGCAGGATCGCGATCGTGTCCTCGACCGTCGGCTCGCCGACGTAGACCTGCTGGAACCGCCGCTCCAGGGCCGGATCCTTCTCGATGCGCTCGCGATACTCGTCGAGCGTGGTGGCGCCGATCATGCGCAGCTCGCCGCGGGCCAGCATGGGCTTGAGCATGTTGCCCGCGTCCATCGCGCCCTCGGCGGCGCCCGCGCCGACCATCGTGTGCAGCTCGTCGATGAACGTCACGATCTGGCCGTTGCTCTCCTTGATCTCGTTGAGCACGGCCTTGAGGCGTTCCTCGAACTCGCCGCGGTATTTCGCACCCGCGACCATCGCGCCGAGGTCGAGCGCGACCAGGCGCTTGTTGCGCAGGCTCTCGGGCACGTCGCCGGCGACGATCCGCTGGGCGAGGCCCTCGACCACGGCGGTCTTGCCGACGCCGGGCTCGCCGATCAGCACGGGGTTGTTCTTGGTGCGGCGCGACAGCACCTGGACGACCCGGCGGATCTCGCTGTCGCGGCCGATCACCGGGTCGAGCTTGCCGGAGCGCGCCCGCTCGGTGAGGTCGACGCCGTACTTCTCCAGCGCCTGATAGGTGTCCTCCGGCGTCTCGCTGGTCACCCTGGCGTGCCCGCGGACCTTCTCGAACGCCTCAAGCAGCGCGCTCGGGGTGGCGCCCGCGGCCTTGAGCAGGTCGGCGACCTGCCCGCCGTCGGTGGCGAGCCCGACGAGCAGGTGCTCGGTCGAGACGTACTCGTCCTCGAGCTGCTTGGCCCGCTGCGCGGCGGTGTTGAGCACGGTCAGCAGCTGGCGCGAGCTGGACGGCGCGCTCACGGTGGAGCCCTGCGCCTTCGGCAGCCGGTCGAGCAGTTCCTCGGCCTGGGCGCGCAGTTGCCGGGGGTCCGCGCCGACGGCCTGCAACAGCGACCCGGCGATGCCGCCGTTCTGCGCCAGCAGGGTCGTCAGCAGGTGCGCGGGCGCGACCTCGGGGTTGCCGTCGGCCGCGGCCCGCCGGACGGCCGCGGACAGGGCCTCCTGGCTCTTCTGGGTGAACTTGTAGTCCATATGTGAATGCCTCGTTTCGCCGGTCAGGCAGGTGGCAGTTCGTAGCGGACCAGTGCCCGCAACATCGTGAGCTCACCCCTGAGCCGGGTGACCTCCTCGCGCAGGCGCATGTTCTCGGTTTCGAGTTCGAGGATGCGCTTGATGCCGGCGAGGTTGATGCCGTGCTCCTGGGAGAGCCGCTGGACCTCGCGCAGGAGCACGATGTCCCTTGTCGAGTACAGCCGCCCTCGCCCGGCCGTACGGCCGGGGCTGACGAGCCCGAGCCGGTCGTACTGGCGCAGCGTCTGCGGATGCAGCCCGGACAGCTGGGCGGCTACGGAGATCACGTAGACAGGTGTGTCGTCGGAGATGTCGAAAAACCTGGCATCCATCGGCTCACTCGCTTCTGGCCTGCTTGATCAGCTCTTCGCGAAGGTCCTGGCCCTCGGTGGCGTTCCTGAACTCCTCGAGGGCCGCGCGGGCCTTGTCGTCGAGGTTCTGGGGCACCGTGACCTGGACGGTGACCAGCAGATCGCCCTTCGTGCCGTCCTTGCGGGAGGCCCCCCGGCCCCGCACCCGGAACGTCCGCCCGTTGGGCGTTCCCTCCGGGATGCGCAGGGTCACCGGCATCCCCCGGAGCGTCGGCACCTTGATCTCGGCACCGAGCGCGGCCTCGGGGAAGGTGACGGGGACCGTGACGGTCAGGTTCTCCCCGCTGCGCCCGAACACGGGGTGCGGCTTGACGTGGACCAGCACGTAGAGGTCGCCGGCCGGGCCGCCGTTCTCACCGGGCGCGCCCTTGCCCTTGATCCTGATGCGCTGGCCGTCGCCGACCCCGGCCGGGATGCGGGCCTGGATCGTACGGGTGCTCTTGCCGCGCCCGCTCCCGTCGCAGACGGGGCAGGGGTCGTCGACCACCAGGCCCCGGCCGCGGCAGTCGCGGCACGGCTCGGAGAAGGCGAAGTTGCCGAGGTTGCGGCTGGCCGCCCCGGTTCCCTCGCAGGTCGGGCAGACCCGTGGCGTGGTGCCTGCCTTCGCCCCCGTGCCGCCGCAGGCGGTGCAGGCGGCCGAACTGGTGAGGCGCAGCGACACGGTGGTGCCGTCCACCGCCTCGCCGAAGGCGAGCGTCACCTCCGACTCGACGTCCTGGCCGCGCCGGGGCCGGGCGGTGGTCGTGCGCGTGCCCGCGCCGCCCCGGTTGAACAGCCCCCCGAACAGGTCCCCGATCCGGTCGCCGCCCGACCCAGAGCCGCCGAACAGGTCGCCGAGGTCGAAGTTGAAGCCGCCACCGGCCCGGGTCCCGCCCGCCGTGTAGCCCCCGAGCCCCGACCCGAAGAGCGTGCGCGCCTCGTCGTACTCCTTGCGCCGCTTGACGTCGGAGAGCACGTCGTACGCCTCGGAGACCTCCTTGAACTTCTCCTCGGTCTCCTTGTTCCCCGGGTTGGCGTCGGGGTGGTACTGGCGGGCGAGCTTGCGATACGCCTTCTTGATCTCCTCGGCGCTCGCGGTCTTGGGCACACCAAGGACGGCGTAGTAGTCCTTTTCCAAGTAGTCCTTGGTGCTCATCTATTGCTTCCTTCGCACGAAAGGGGAGTGATTCGGTGTTCCCGCGGCTGTCGTCGCGGGTGCCCTCGCGGGTCTCTCCCGATCTTCGCCGATCGGGAGAGACCTCCGCGGTTTCAGTTCTCGTCCGGCCCGTCGGACGCGCCGGACTCGCCGGACTCGACGGAGCCGGCCGCCGTCTCCTCCGGCGCCGTCTCCTCGCTCGGCTCGGCGACGGCCACGCGGGCGGCGCGCAGGATCCGGTCGTTGATCCGGTAGCCCGGCTGGAGGATCTCGACGCACGTCGGCTCGGTCACCTCCGGCGAGTAGCTGTGCAGCAGGGCCTCGTGCACGGTCGGGTCGAAGGGGTCGCCCTTCGCGCCGTACGCGGTCAGGCCCAGCTTGCCGACGGCCGCCTCCAGCGACTCGCTCACCTTCGCGAAGCCGCCGGTGAGCTCGCCGTGGTCGCGGGCGCGGCCGATGTCGTCGAGCACTGGCAGCAGTTCGGTGAGCACGCTCGCGACGGCCTGCTCCCTGACGGCGATCCGGTCGCGCTCGACCCGCTTGCGGTAGTTGCTGAACTCCGCCTGGAGTCGCTGCAGGTCGGCGGTGCGCTCGGCGAGCAGGTCCGTCGCGGACCCCTCGGCGGGCGCCGCCGCCGTCTGCGTGCCCTGGTCCCCGGGGGCGGCCTCGGGCGCGTCCCCGGCGGACTCACGGGCCTTGCCGGTCTCCGGGTCGATCTTGCGGTTGTCGCGGATCACCGGCTCCTCCTCGGAACCGTTCTCACGCGGGCTCACTTGCGGCCGCCCTCCCGCTCGTCGTCGACGATCTCCGCCTCGACCACGTCCTCGTCGGCCTTCGCCTGCGCGCCCTGCGCTCCCTCCGCGCCCGCGCCGGCCGCGGCGCCCTCGGCGCCGGCCTGCGACTGGGCGTAGATGGCCGAGCCCATCTTCTGGCTGACCGTGGCGAGCGTCTCGGCGGCGGTGCGGATGGCGGGGATGTCGGTGCCCTCCAGCGCCTTCTTCAGCTCGGCGAGCGAGTCGTTGACCTCGGTCTTCACGTCGGCCGGGACCTTCTCGTCGTTCTCGCGGAGGAACTTCTCCGTCTGGTAGGCCAGCGCGTCCGCGTTGTTGCGGACCTCGGCCTCCTCTCGGCGCCGCTTGTCGTCCTCGGCGTAGGACTCCGCCTCGCGCATCATGCGCTCGATGTCGTCCTTGCCCAGAGCCGAGCCGCCGGTGATGGTCATCGACTGCTCCTTGCCCGTGCCGAGGTCCTTCGCCGAGACGTTCACGATGCCGTTGGCGTCGATGTCGAAGGTGACCTCGATCTGCGGGATGCCGCGCGGGGCCGGGGCGATGCCGGTCAGCTCGAAGGTGGCCAGCTTCTTGTTGTACGCCGCGATCTCGCGCTCGCCCTGGTAGACCTGGATCTGCACCGACGGCTGGTTGTCCTCGGCCGTGGTGAAGACCTCCGAGCGCTTGGTCGGGATCGTCGTGTTGCGCTCGATGATCTTGGTGAAGATCCCGCCCTTGGTCTCGATGCCCAGGCTGAGCGGGGTGACGTCGAGCAGCAGGACGTCCTTGACCTCGCCCTTGAGGACACCGGCCTGGAGCGCGGCGCCGATGGCGACGACCTCGTCCGGGTTCACGCCCTTGTTGGGCTCCTTGCCGCCGGTCAGCTCCTTGACCAGCTCGGACACGGCCGGCATGCGGGTGGAGCCGCCGACCATGACCACGTGGGCGATGTCGGAGATCTTGATCCCCGCGTCCTTGATGACCTGGTGGAACGGGCCCTTGCAGCGCTCGAGCAGGTCGGCGGTGATCCGCTGGAACTCCGCCCGGGTCAGCTTCTCCTCCAGGTGCAGCGGACCCTCGGAGGAGGCGGTGATGTAGGGCAGGTTGATCGTGGTCTCGGTCTGGGCCGACAGCTCGATCTTGGCCTTCTCGGCCGCCTCGCGCAGGCGCTGGAGGGCCATCTTGTCCTTGGACAGGTCCACGCCGTGCGCGTTCTTGAAGCGGGTCACCAGCTCGTCCACGACTCGCTGGTCCCAGTCGTCGCCGCCGAGGTGGTTGTCACCGCTGGTGGCCTTGACCTCGACGAACCCGTGCCCGTCCTCCTGGCCGACATCGAGCAGGGACACGTCGAAGGTGCCGCCGCCGAGGTCGAAGACCAGGATGGTCTGGTCCTTCTCCTTGTCGAGGCCGTAGGCCAGGGCCGCGGAGGTGGGCTCGTTGATGATGCGCAGCACGTTGAGGCCCGCGATCTGGCCGGCCTCCTTGGTGGCCTGCCGCTGGGCGTCGTTGAAGTACGCCGGGACGGTGATCACCGCGTCGGTGATCTTCTCGCCCAGGTACGCCTCCGCGTCCTGCTTGAGCTTCTGCAGGACGAACGCGCTGATCTGCTGGGGCGTGAACTTCTTGCCGTCGATCTCGATCGACCAGTTCGTGCCCATGTGGCGCTTGACCGAGCGGATGGTCCTGTCGACGTTGGTCACCGCCTGCCGCTTGGCGACCTCGCCGACGAGAACCTCGCCGTTCTTCGCGAACGCGACCACGGACGGCGTGGTCCGCGACCCCTGAGCGTTCGCGATGACCGTGGGCTCGCCGCCCTCGAGGATCGAGACGACGGAGTTGGTCGTCCCCAGGTCGATACCTACCGCACGTGCCATGAGTACGTCCTTGTAGTCAAAGTTGAGTCGGTCAGACTCAAATACTGGAGCCCCCGTCGGGCTTCTGTCAAACAGCTTGAGTCTATGGGGCTCAACCCTGGAGCGCGCGGATTTCATCCCGTCATCGCGAACTTGTGCGCGTTCGTCCTCTCTGCCCCGTCCGGGGCGGTGGATGCCCTGCCGCCCCGGCCCTGCCGCTCCGGCTCGGTCTCCCCGGCTTGGTCTCCCCGGCTCCGGCCGCGACGCAGACCTGATCTGGCCCTGTTCGGCGGCCCTGTTCGGCGGCCCTGTTCGGTGGCCTACTTGGCGCCGTCCACGACCTTCCGCCCGTCGAGCGGGGCCTTGAGGTGCACCTTCGTGGTCTTGAGGATCGCGATCGCGATGCAGACGGCGTCGGGCGAACGCCGGTCCTGCCCCTCGTACAGGGTGACGGTGACCTCGCGCGCCGTCTCGGTCACCTCGACGCGGTCGAGCACGCTGCAGGGCTCCACCCCGGACCACCACACGACGTCGAGGGACCTGCCGTCGTCGGCGGGGGTGGCGCTCTCCCACGGCACCTTGCGGGGATTCAGCGTGGGCCCGGCCGGGGTCACGGGAGAGGGGGTGCCGGCCGGTGCCGTGCCCGGCGGTGAGGCCGCCGCGGGCGAGCCGTGATCGGCCCCGGCGCCGGAGGGGGAGCCCTCCGGCTGCTCGGGCGAGGCCGAGGTGGAGGAGGTCCCTCCGCAGGCGACCGCCAGGAACAGGAGGGCCACGACCCAGAGCTTTCTCATTCCCCTTACACGGCTGTAAAGGCTTCCCGGTTCATGCGAAACCGGCCGCCGACGCGTTGACGTGCCCGCGTCACAGGTCTAATTTCAACGCATGATGAATTTATCGGATCCCGCGATCGCCGTACGGGATCTGCGGGTGTCGAGGGGCGGGACAGAGGTCCTGCACGGCCTCACCTTCGAGGTGCCGCGAGGGCAGGTCACCGGCCTGCTCGGGCCGAGCGGCTGCGGCAAGACGACGCTCATGCGGGCGATCGTGGGCGTCCAGATCGTGTCCGGCGGCGAGGTGAGCGTGCTCGGCGAGCCGGCGGGAAGCGCCGGCCTGCGCCGCAGGATCGGCTACTCCACCCAGAGCCCGGCGGTCTACCGTGACCTGACCGTGCTGGAGAACCTGCGCTACTTCGCCGCCGTGCTCGGCGCGCCGGAGGACGACCCCGAGCGGGTGCTGGCGGAGGTGGGGCTCGCCGGCGCCGCCCACCAGCTCGGGTCCACGCTCTCGGGCGGCCAGCTTGGCCGCGCCGGGCTCGCCGTGGCCCTGCTCGGCCGTCCGGAACTGCTCGTGCTGGACGAGCCGACCGTCGGGCTCGACCCCGTGTTGCGGCAGGAGCTGTGGACGCTCTTCAACCGCCTGGCCGAGGGCGGCACCACGATCCTGGTCTCCAGCCACGTCATGGACGAGGCCGCGCGGTGCGAGCGGCTGATCGTGCTGCGCCAGGGGGAGATCCTCGCCGACGACACTCCCGGCGCCCTGCGCGCGCACACGGGCACGGCCGACCTGGAGGAGGCGTTCCTGCGCCTGATCGAGGAGAGGGCGGCGGCATGAACGAGCGAATCAGCGAATACCGCGCCTGCCGAGGTGTTCGCCTGCGCGCCTCCGGCAAGACCCTGCTCCGAGCCGAAGGCGAGGAGGTGGCATGAGCCTTCGGATCACCCTCGCCACCGCAAGGCGGATCATGACCCAGCTCCGCCACGACCGGCGGACGGTCGCGCTGATGGTCCTGGTGCCGACGCTGGTGATGATCCTGCTCTACTACGTGATGGACGACGAGCGATCGTTCGGCCGCTGGGCGCCGATCCTGCTGTGCGTCTTCCCTTTCCTGGTGATGTTCCTCATCACCTCGATCGCGACCCTGCGCGAGCGCACATCGGGGACGCTGGAACGGCTCATGGCGATGCCGCTCGGCCGGCTCGACCTCCTCCTCGGGTACGGCCTCGCGTTCGGGCTGGCGGCGTGCGCCCAGGTGGCGCTGGCGCTGGCCGTCTCCCTCACCTGGCTGGGCCTCGACCTGCCGGGCCCGCTGTGGCCGCTGGTGCTCGTCGCGCTGCTGAACGCCCTGCTCGGCACCGCGCTCGGCCTGCTGTGCAGCGCGTTCGCCCGTACGGAGTTCCAGGCCGTGCAGTTCATGCCGATCGTGATGATCCCCCAGATCCTGCTCGGCGGGATCCTCGTGCCGCGCGGGCAGATGGCGACCGTGCTGGAATGGATCTCGGACGTGCTGCCCATGTCGTACGCGATCGAGGCGATGGCGCACGCGGTCGCGGATACCGACCCGGGCGCGGAGTTCTGGCGCGACGTGCTGGTGGTGGCGGGGTCGGCCGTGCTGGCCCTCCTGCTCGGCGCCGCCACGCTGCGTCGCCGAACCCCCTGAGCGCCGGCCGAACCCTTGAGCGCCGCCGTACGCCTCCAACGGGGCTCAGCGCGTACGGCGGCGCCAGGCCGAGGGGCTGACCCCGTGGGCGCGCTTGAACGCCACGCTGAAGGCGAACGCGTCCGCGTACCCGACCTCGCGGGCCACGGCGGCGACGGTGGCGTCGGTGTCGCTGAGCAGATCGGCTCCCAGGGCCATTCGCCAGCCGGTGAGGTAGGTGAGCGGGGGCTCGCCCACCATGCTCCTGAAGCGCGCGGCGAAGGCGGCGCGTGACATGCCGACCCCGCCGGCCAGCTCGGCGACCGTCCACCGATGAGCAGGGCGTTCGTGGAGCAGGCGCAGCGCCTCGCCGACGGCGGGATCGGCCAGCGCCCGGTGCCAGGAGGGGAGCGCGGCGTCCGGCCCGGCGCCCCAGGCCCGCAACGCCAGCACGAGCACGAGGTCCAGCAGCCGGTGGAGGACGGCGTCCTGGCCCGGTTCGTCGCGGGCGACCTCGGTGGCGAGCAGATCCAGGGCCGCCCGGGTCCGCGGCCCGGCCGGCACGACCGCCAGCGGCGGCAGCATGCCCAGCAGCCGGACGCCGGCCTCGCCACGCAGTTCGCAGGCCCCCCTGAGCATGATCGTTGCCCCGGGCAGGCCGTCGCCGTAGGTGCGCGGGGCCAGGCTCCGGTGCGCCCCGGCCGCCCCCTCGCCCCCGCCGGCGACGTGTTTCCTACCTCCGTGGATCACGGCCTGCGGCGTGGTGGACGGACTGTCGGCGATCGTGTGCGCGTGGGCGCCACCGATGAGGGCGATGTCACCCGGGGCCAGGCGCACCGGGGCGACGCCGGCGTCGTCGAGCCGGACCGACGCGTGGCCTCCGAGTGTGGCCACGACCGTGAGGGGAGGGGGCCCGGTGAAGGCCAGCGCCCACGGAGGCCTCTGGATCAACTGCCTGACCAGCGCGTTCCTGGCGTTGGCCCGGTGGAGCAGGTCGCTCAGGACGTCCATCTCGTCACGGTAGACGATCACAAATGGATAGGCGACGTTCTCCCATGGATCGTCTTCGCTTCCGCCGGTTTCCTTGAGGCATGGAGAAGATCCTCGTTCTCGGCGGCACCGGCAAGACCGGTCGCCGCGTCGTCCGGCGCCTGAAGGCCGCCGGTCTGCAGGCGGGTACGGCGTCCCGCACCGGCGGGGACGTCCCCTTCGACCTGGGCAGGCCGCAGACCTGGGCTCCCGCGCTCGACGGGGCCGCCGCCGTCTACGTCGTGGAGCCCGACCTGCGGCCGGGCCTGGACCGCCGGGCGCGCGTCCCCGCTTTCGTGGCCGAGGCGGTGGCCGCGGGCGTGCGGCGGCTGGTGCTGCTGTCCGCGTACGGCGTGGGCGAGGCCGGTGACGATCACCCCCTGAAGTCCGCCGAGCGGGCCGTACGCGAATCGGGCGTCGGCTGGACCATCCTGCGGCCGGACTGGTTCTCGCAGAACTTCAGCGAGGCCTTCTGGCGGCAGGGGATCCTCGCCGGGACCCTGGCCCTGCCCACCGGCGACGGGCGCACGCCGTTCGTCGACGCCGAGGACATCGCCGAGGTCGCCGCGGCGGCGCTGACCGAAGAGTGCCACAGCGGCCGGATCTACCATCTGACCGGCCCGCGGGCGATCGGCTTCGGCGAGGCGGCCGGCCTCATCGGCAGGGCCACCGGGCGCACGATCCGGCACGTCGACGTGGCCCCGGAGGTCTTCGTGGCGCGCCAGGTCGCGAACGGCGTCCCGTCCAAGGTCGCGCGGCTGCTCACCGGCCTCCTCGTGAACATCCGCGAGGGGCGGGGCGCCACGCCCTCCGACGGGGTGCAACAGGCTCTCGGCCGGCCGCCCGGGCGGTTCGAGGACTACGTCGCCGAGACCGCCGCCGCCGGTCACTGGAACTGACTCTTTCGACCCGTGGCGCAGCGCATTCGGCTCCGTCCTCACGAGGTCGGTAAGCTGCCTGGAGATCCCGGCGAAGCCCAGAAGAGGTGCAGGAATGATCGCGATTCTCGGGACCGGAAAGATGGGCGAGGCCCTGCTCTCCGGGCTGGTACGCGCCGGTCTGCGGCCGGACGAGATCGTGGCGACGGCCCGCAGGCCCGAGCGGGCCGAGGCGCTGCGCGAGCAATACGGCGTCCGGGTCGCGGGCAACGCCGAGGCCGCCAAGCTCGCCGAGACGCTGATCCTCGCGGTCAAGCCGCAGGACATGGGCGCGCTGCTGGCCGAGATCTCCCCGCACGTGGCCGCCGACCGGCTGGTGATCTCGGTGGCCGCCGGCATCACGACCGCGTTCGTGGAGGCGAGGCTCGGGGACGGCGTTGCGGTCGTCCGGGTCATGTCCAACACGCCGGTGCTGGTGGACGAGGCCATGAGCGTCATCTCGGCCGGGGCGCACGCCTCCGAGGAGCACCTCAAGCGCACCGAGGCGCTGCTCAGCCCGGTGGGCAAGGTGTTGCGCATCCCCGAGTCGCAGCAGGACGCCGCCACCGCCCTGTCCGGCAGCGGCCCGGCGTACTTCTTCTATCTGGTCGAGGCCATGGTCGACGCCGGGATCCTGCTGGGCATGCCGCGCGCCGCCGCCCTCGACATGGTCACCCAGTCGATCGTCGGCGCCGCGATCATGCTGCGCGACTCCGGGGAGCACCCGGTGATCCTGCGCGAGGCCGTGACCTCGCCCGGAGGCACCACGATCGCCGCCATCGCCGAGCTGGAGCGCCACAAGGTGCGGGCCGCGTTCCTCGACGCGATCGAGGCGGCCTGCGAGCGCAGCCGCCGTCTCGCCGCCGGCTGACGCGAGGCGCTCACCCCGGTTGTCGCGCTATGCCCTGCGTTGACCGGCATTCCCGGGACGGGCGTTGACCATCGCTTTACGATTGGCGGGTGACGTCTCGTCGCGGGGTCGTCCCGCTTCTCGTCGTCCTGCTCGCCGCCGGGTGCTCGTCGTCCGAACCCCAGAAAGCCCAGGTCGCGACGGTCACCAGGACCACCGTCAGCGAGGCCGTCGAGGCTCCGGCGACGGTGGGCGCGCGTGCGACGGCCACTCTGACCGCCCCCGCCTCCGGCACGGTGGCCCGCCTGTACGTCCAGGACGGCGACACGGTGAAGAAGGGCCAGATCCTCGCCAGGATCAGCTCTCCCCAGGCCAGGCAGCAGCTTTCGGCCGCGCGCAAGGCCGACAGGCAGGCCGCCCGTCCGGTTTCCTTCGGCGGCGCCCCGGTGACCGTACGGCTGCCGCGCCTGCGGCTGCCGAGCTCGCTCGACGCGCACGTCGCCCGGTCGTTCGCCCGGGCCAGGAAGGCGGCCAGGTCGATCGACAACCGCGCGGCCAGGGCCCGGCTGCTGGCCGCCATCGACGTCGCCGACAAGAGCCGGCAGGCCCAGCGGCGGGCGCTCGGCGAGGTGCTCGACGGGCTGACCCGCTCGCTCGACCAGACGCTGTCGCAGGTGAGCGGCCAGGTGAGCGCGGGGATGAGCGGGCTGAGCGCGTCCCTGGCGTCCCTGCGGGCGGCGTCGAGGTCCCAGACCAGGGCGGCCGTGCGCGCGGCCGAGCAGACCGTGGACGCCCTGGTCGTCAGGGCGCCGTTCGGCGGCGTGGTCACGCTCGGCGGCGCGTCCACCGCCGCGGGCGCCGGCGGCCTCGGCGCGCTGGTCTCGCAACTCCCGGCCGGGTTGCTCGGCCAGGCGGGGGCGGGCCAGGCGGCCGCTCCCGCGGGCCGTTCGGGCGGGACGATCGCCACCGGTGTCCCGGTGGCCGCCGGTGACCCGATCGTCACGGTGACCGACGTGTCCGTGCTCACGTTGTCCGCCGACGTGGACGAGACCGATGTGCTGCTGGTGCACAGGGGCACGCCGGCCGAGGTCGAGTTCGACGCGGTGACCGGCGGGACGTACGCCGCCACCGTGACCGGCGTGGGGGTCGCCCCCAAGGAGGGCGCGACCGGCGGGGTCAGCTATCCCGTACGGCTGCGCCTGGGCCGGG
This sequence comes from Microbispora sp. NPDC046933, assembly GCF_040644635.1. Lineage (NCBI taxonomy): Bacteria > Bacillati > Actinomycetota > Actinomycetes > Streptosporangiales > Streptosporangiaceae > Microbispora > Microbispora sp. NPDC046933. The sequence goes on from NZ_JBEYWW010000002.1 coordinate 353,175, forward strand.
GCTCCTACGACGACGGCAGCGCGGCCCCCGCGCCCAAGCCGGGGATGAGCGCCGTGGTGCGGCTGGCCGTACGCCGGTCGGAGAACGCCACCGCCGTTCCCGCGTCGGCGATCGTGACGAGCGGCCGGGAGACGATCGTGTGGGCGGTGCGTGAAGGCAGGGCCGAGCGGCGGGTCGTACGGCTGGGCGCGCAGGGCGACGCGGTCGTGGAGGTCCTCAGCGGGGTGTCCCCGGGCGAGCGGGTGGTCGTCAAGGGCGCCGACGCCGTGCGCCCCGGCCAGACCCTGTCGTGAGCGGCGCGCCCGCGCCGGCGTTCGAGGCGATCGGCCTCACCCGCTCCTACCGCCTGGACGGCGGGGTGCTGGTCGACGCGCTGCGCGGGGTGGACCTGCGCATCGCACAGGGGGAGTTCGCGGCGATCGTGGGCCCGTCCGGCTCGGGCAAGTCCACGCTCATGCACCTGCTCGGCTGCCTCGACCGGCCGACCTCCGGCACGCTGCGGGTGAACGGCGTGGACGTGGCGACGCTCGACGACGCCGGACTGGCCGATCTGCGCAACCGCGCGATCGGCTTCGTGTTCCAGTCCTTCCACCTACTGGCCCGCACGTCCGCGCTCGACAACGTGGCGCTTCCGCTGGTCTACCGGGGCGTGTCCCGTGCCGAGCGCAGGGAGCGGGCCAGGGCGGCGCTGGAGGCGGTCGGGCTCGGCCACCGGCTCACGCACCGGCCGTCCCAGATGTCCGGCGGCGAGCAGCAGCGGGTGGCGATCGCCCGGGCGCTGGTGGGCGATCCACGGGTGCTGCTGGCCGACGAGCCCACCGGCAACCTCGACACCCGCAACGGCGAGGAGGTGATGGGCCTGCTCGAACGGCTCAACGAGGGCGGCGTCGCCGTCGTCCTCGTCACCCACGACGGAGAGGTCGCCGCCCGGGCCCGCCGTCAGATCCACGTACGCGACGGCCGGATCGAGCGCGACGCATGAGGACCGCGTCATGAGGACGGCGTCATGAGGACGGCCGAGGCGTTGCGGATGGCGGTGGAGGCGCTGCGGGTCAACCGGCTGCGCAGCATGCTGACCATGCTCGGCGTGATCATCGGCGTGCTTTCGGTCGTGATCCTCGTCGCCATCGGCACCGGGGCCAAGAACGCCGTGGAAAAGGAGATCGCGGGGCTCGGCAGCAACATCATCCTCGTGGTCCCCGGCCAGGTGGGGCTGGGTGCGGCGCCCACGCAGAGCCGCCTCGACCTGTCGGACGTCGCGTACGTGCGGCGCGTGGTGGGCGACCCGTCGAAGGTGACGGTCGCGGTGAACTCCGGCGAGCCGGTCCGGGTGGGCCGCCTGGAGGTGTTCGCCACGCTCACCGGGACCGACGAGAACATGCCGCACGTGTTCGACCGGCCGCTGCGCCGGGGGCGCTATCTCACCGAGACCGACGTGGACACGCGGCGGCGCGTGGCGATCCTCGGCTCGGAGGTCGCGGCCAAGCTGTTCGGCGACGTCGATCCGATCGGCCGCCAGGTCACGATCGCGGGGGTGCGGTTCCGGGTGATCGGCGTCTACGAGACCGTCGGATCCACGTTCGGGGTGGCGCGGGACCAGGAGGTGCATCTGCCGGTCACCACCGCCCAGCGGCTGATCGGGCTGCCGAGGATCAACGGCATCGCCGTCGGCGCTTCCGGCCCGGACGAGATCGAACCGCTGCGGCAGCGGGTCGTCGCCGCCCTGGACGCCCGCTACCCGGGCGAGAAGTTCTCGGCCGTCACGCAGACCCAGCTGCTCGGCACGATCGGCACGGTCCTCGGCATGCTGACCGGCGTGCTCGCCGCCATCGCGGGGATCTCCCTGCTGGTCGGCGGCGTCGGGGTGTCCAACATCATGCTGGTCAGCGTCAGGGAGCGGACCAAGGAGATCGGCCTGCGCAAGGCCCTCGGCGCCCGCGGGCGGGACATCCTCGGCCAGTTCCTGATCGAGGCCGTGCTGCTGACCACGATCGGCGGTGTGATCGGCATCCTGACCGGGGTCGGCGGGGCGCTGCTGATCCAGGCGGTCTCACCGGTGCCCGCGTCGATCACCTGGTGGTCGATCGTGCTCGCCTTCGGGGTCTCCGCGGCCGTCGGCGTCTTCTTCGGCGTCGCTCCTGCCCGGCGGGCGGCCAGGCTCGACCCCGTCGTCCCCCTCCGTACGGACTGAAAGTGTTTGACACCCGTCGATGGCCGTCGGCGCGTCATTCGGCCGTACGGCTGTGAGGACATGGTCGAGCGATTCGAAAAATGCGGCGCAGGCGCTCGCCTGAAGAACTGGAATCACTGGACGGGATTCCGTTCAAAAGATGCTGTGATGTAAGCACCAGATGTGAGCATAGTCCGTCCACTGGCTTGCGGCGCCGGTGGGCAGACTGTCGCGATCCGCACAGGAACGGAGATGGCCAGTGGAACCACCAGAGCGATATCGGTGGCTGAGGCGAACAGAATTCGACGATCTCGCTGCCGTGCTCTGGTGCGCGAATGTCTCGCCTGAGGAAGTGTTCGCCGGCTTCGGCCTACCTCCCGCCGATGCGGATCACGCGACCCTGGCTGATGCGTGCGACCCCGATTGTCTCGATGAGACGTACGACGACGAGGTCGCCCTCCTGATCGCGGGTGCGCTGGGCGGCGGGGCCGTCGCGATGCTCACTCAAGGTTTCGCGAGTGACGAGACAATGCGGCGGCTCTCTACTCGCGGGCCGTGTTTCCAAGCGGGCTGGAGTGATTTCTGTCCTCCGATCGTCGATTACGCGGAGCACGGGACAGTATTGTTTTCGTTCAACTACATCAGCTGGGAATTCCTGCCGGAGCCCGACCTGTCCGCCGTGGAGGCCTGGATGGAGACGACGCCGCCCCGCCGGAGCGGTTGGCGGGAATTCCCCGGCTTGGCCATGGTGCTCACAGGCGAGGCCATTTGCGGCGCGGTGATCGACGAGGCGTGGTTGGCTCGCCCTCATCTCGTCAGCCCTCTGAACCGCTAGCGGTGCGTGACGCCCGAGTGAACGTCGATGACGAGACGTGCGGTAGCGTCGCGGCATGAGTCAGGCGGTGCGGGTCGTCTGGGACGACGCTCTGGTTTCGTACGACTTCGGGCCCGGCCATCCGCTCGCGCCCGTACGTGTCGAGCTCACCATGGCGCTCGCCCGCGACCTGGGCGTGCTCGACGGCGCCGAGGTGACCGGCTGCGTTCCCGCCTCCGAGGACGAGATCGCGCTGGTGCACAACCGGGACTACATCGAGGCGGTCAAGAACGTCTCCAAGGACGGCCGTCCCGACCTGCGCTACGGGCTCGGCACCGAGGACAACCCCGCCTTCGTAGGCGTGCACGAGGCGTCGGCCCTGGTCACCGGCGCCACGCTGGCCGCCGCCAGGGCGGTGTGGACGGGCGGGGCCGAGCACGCGGTCAACGTCGCGGGCGGTCTGCACCACGCCATGCCCGGCGCCGCCAGCGGCTTCTGCGTCTACAACGACCCGGCCGTCGCCATCGCGTGGCTCCTGTCGCAGGGCGCGACGAGGATCGCGTACGTGGACGTGGACGTGCACCACGGCGACGGCGTGCAGGCGGCGTTCTACGACGACCCGAGGGTGCTCACGATCAGCCTGCACGAGAGCCCGCGCACGCTGTTCCCCGGCACCGGCTTCCCCCAGGAGACCGGCGTGGAGGGCACCGCGGTCAACGTGGCGCTGCCGGCCGGGTGCGGCGACACCGGGTGGCTGCGCGCCTTCCACGCGGTGGTCCCGCCGCTGCTGCGCGCCTTCGCGCCGCAGATCCTGGTCACCCAGCAGGGCTGCGACAGCCACGCCCTCGACCCGCTGGCCCATCTCATGCTCAGCCTGGACGGGCAGCGCACGGCGTACGCCGCGCTGCACCGGCTGGCCCACGAGACCGCCGGCGGCCGGTGGATCGCGGTGGGCGGCGGGGGATACGAGCTGGTCCAGGTCGTGCCGCGGGCGTGGACGCATCTGATCGCCGAGGCGGTGGGGCGCCCCGTCGAGCCGTCGACCGCCACACCCGACAGCTGGCGGACGTACGTGAAGGAGCGAACAGGGGAGATACCGCCCCTCACCATGACGGACGGGCGGCACCCGCAGTGGCGGGACATTTCGGAAGGGTACGATCCGGCCGACGCCGTCGACCGGGCCGTCATCGCGACCAGGAAGGCGGTGTTCCCCTTCCACGGCCTGGACCCCATGCCGTGAGAGGTAAGGAATCATGCCGAGCCGAGGAGCGCTGTACCTGTCGTGACCGCACCACCCTCCGGAACGCCCACTCGGGCCGAACTGCGCGAACATCTTGTCCGGACCGCCATCGCGGGTGACGTGGCGACCAGCCGCGAGAACAACCTCGACCACTATCGGTCGCTCGCGCTGCGCGACCCGCACTACCTCTTCGGGCTCACCTTCGAGGGTGAGTGGTCCTATCACGAGGTGCTGGCGCTCATGGCCGACAAGGCGGGGGTGGCGGACGATCCGGGCCATCGCGAGGGCCCGGACACCATCGACCCCGAGCGGACCATCGACGCCGTCGAGGAGATGGGCGAGCGCATCGCCAAGGTGCTGCGGCGCGGCGCGCCCCGGATCGTGCTCGCCACCGGGCACCCGACCGGCCTGCTCACCATCCACCTCGCGCTGGCGCGGTTCCTCGCGGACAACGGGGCGACCCTGCTCCTGCCGGCCGAGGGGTGGACGTACGTCGGCGGTCTCGGCCGCCGCAGGCGGATCCGCTACCTGGACGGCGTGGCGATGCTGGAGGACCGGGGCACGTTCGTGCACACCCACGACGCGGCGCCGATGGAGGCGATGCTGGCCGAGGAGCGGCCCGACTTCGTGATCGCCGACCACGGCTGGGCGGGGGCCGCGGGCGAGGCCGGGGTCGAGACCGTGGGCTTCGCCGACAGCAACGACCCCGCGCTGTTCGTGGGCGAGGCCGAGGGGAAGATCGCGGTCACCGTTCCCCTGGATGACAATGTGCTGCCCCGCTTCTACGCTCCGTTGACGGCGTACCTGCTCGCCCGGGTCGCGCGCAGCCTCTGACTCCCCTTCCGGACCTCCCAAACCGGGCATTTCGCGCCCGATTTTGCACCTCTGTGCCGACCGTTTGCCAACTTTTTCGTGTGCCTGGGCGACTCTAATGTGAGAGAAGTTGGTCCGTTCCAAGATTGAGGCGAGGGGCACGGCCCGGCTGCTGCCAGCGACTTTCCCGATTTTGACGGCACACGGCTCCGTTGACTGATGGAATGAGGGGTTTGCCTACTCGGAGTCCGGACTTACGCTGACGGCAGTACACGTGCGTGAGCAATGGCACCAGTGGGGATAACCCGGAAACACGTGCGGAAGAGGCGTCCGATGGGTGCAGGCGAAAGACCTCTCAGCGAGGTGAAGTTCTTGACGGTGGCCGAGGTGGCGACCGTCATGCGGGTGTCCAAGATGACCGTGTACCGGCTCGTGCACTCCGGGGAGTTACCGGCCATCCGTGTCGGCCGGTCCTTCAGAGTGCCCGAGCAGGCGGTCCACGACTACTTGCGGGACGCGTTCATCGAAGCAGGATGAACCGCCCGGACGGCCGCGCTTGACGGTGGCGTGGCCGACTCCCGGTCGACGCGGGGTCCCCCGGGGGAGCGATCTACCACGGATCGCCGGTAGTCTGTTGAGCCGGTGTGCGCTCGCGCGCCGGTTTGACAGTCACACCTTCACCTGGGGGTCCCGTGGGCTCTGTGATCAAGAAGCGCCGCAAGCGTATGGCCAAGAAGAAGCACCGCAAGCTGCTGAAGAAGACCCGCATCCAGCGGCGTAACAAGAAGTAGCCGAGACGGAGCGCGCACCGGTCCCCAGGGACCGGGCGACCGTGAACACGCACACCCCCGGCGAGGCGTCGATGACTCGTACTGTGCTTGTCACCGGTGTCTCCGGTCACATCGGCGCTCGTGTGGCGATCGCGCTCGCGGCCGACCCGGAGATCGACCGGGTCATCGGCGTGGACACGGCGCCGCCGCCATCCCCTGCCGGGGAGGACGGCGCGGTGCTCGGCCGCACCGAGTTCGTCCGGGTCGCGTTGCGCAGTCCCGACCTGGTCAAGGTCATCAGGGACGCCGACGTCGACACCGTCGTGCACCTCAGCCTGGTCAGCGGCCCCGGCGGCAGCGGCCGGGTGAGTGGCACCGGCGGCGGCCGGCCGGCCATGAAGGAGCACAACGTCATCGGGACGATGCAGCTGCTCGCGGCGTGTCAGCGCTCCGCCACGGTGCGCCGGGTGGTCGTGCGGTCCACCACGGCCGTGTACGGCTCCTCGCCGCACGCTCCCGCCGTGTTCACGGAGGACACCGAGCCCGTCGAGGTGTCGCACTCCGGGTACGCCAGGGACGCCACCGAGGTCGAGACGTACGTGCGGGGCTTCGCCCGGCGCCGGCCCGACGTGACGACGACGACGCTGCGGTTCGCCAACCTCATGGGGCCGGGCGTCGACTCACCGCTGACGCGGTACTTCTCCCAGCCCGTGCTGCCCACCGTGCTCGGCTTCGATCCCCGGCTGCAGTTCGTCCACGAGGACGACGCCGTCGAGGTGCTGTGCCGTACGGCGCGGGCCGACCACCCGGGGGTGTTCAACGTCGCGGGCGACGGCGTCCTGCTGCTGTCGCAGTGCGCGCGGCGCACGGGCCGGCCGGTGATCCCGATGCCGTCTCCCGCCTTCCGCCTCGTCAGCGGCCTCGCCCGGGGCGCGCGGCTGGTGGACTTCTCGCCCGAGCAGCTCGCGCTCATGAGCCACGGCCGCGCGGTGGACATCGCGAGGCTCGCGGCCGAGCTCGGCTGGCGGCCGAAGTACAGCACGGCGGCGGCGTTCGACGACTTCCTCCGGTCGCGCGGCGGACCCGGCGAGCTGCCGCGCGCCTTGGTCGACTGGCTGGCCGACTTCGTCCGGCCGATCTCCTGACGGGACGCTGATGGACGACTTCCAGGGCCGGCGCACGGATGGGAACACGGCCGACGAGCGGCTCGCCGAGCTGTTCGCCTTCCTGCGGCGCAGGGTCACCGGCGAGTACGAGGTCGACGAGTTCGGCTTCGACCCCGAGCTCAACGAGAAGGTGCTGCTGGAGGCGCTGCGCCCGCTCTACCGGCACTGGTTCAGGGCCGAGGCCCTCGGGCTCGGCAACGTGCCGGCCGACAGGGGCGCGCTGATCGTGGCCAACCACTCCGGCACGCTGCCCGTGGACGCACTGATGCTGCAGGTCGCGGTGCACGACGAGCTGGGCAGGCCGCTGCGCCTGCTCGGGGCGCATCTGGTCTACCAGCTTCCCGTGCTCGGGCACCTGGCCCGCAAGTCCGGGCACACGCTCGCCTGCCCGGAGGACGCCGACCGGCTGCTGCGCAAGGGCGAGGTCGTCGGCGTCTTCCCCGAGGGCTTCAAGGGCATCGGCAAGCCGTTCTCGGAGCGCTATCGGCTCCAGCGGTTCGGCCGGGGCGGGTTCGTCGCGTCGGCGATCAGGGCCGGCGTGCCGATCGTCCCGTGCGCCATCGTGGGGGCGGAGGAGATCTACCCCAAGATCGGCGACATTCCGTCGCTCGCCCGGCTGCTCGGCCTGCCCTACCTGCCGATCACTCCGCTGTTCCCCTGGCTCGGGCCGCTCGGCCTGCTTCCGCTGCCGTCCAAGTGGCTGATCGAGTTCGGCGAGCCGATCCGGACCGACGAGTACGCCCCGGAGGAGGCCGACGACCCCATGCTGGTCTTCGACCTGACCGACCACGTCCGGGAGACCATGCAACGGCAGCTCGACGCCCTGCGGCTGCGCCGGGGGCCGGCGTTTCCGCCGATCGTGCTGTGACTCCACGCTGCCCGAAACTTATTGGGTACAGGATCTAACAAAGCGACCTACTGGTCGGTATGGTGTGCTCACTCTCACCCCCGGAGGAGCACCATGAGCAAGGGGCGGAACGCCGCCCTCGCCGGGCTCGCCCTCGGCCTGGCGATCGGCGCCGCGCGACGCGTCCAGACCAGACGGGCGAAGGCCGCACTGGCTCCGTACGGCGCGCCCGGGCGCCGGACGACGGTCACGACCGACGACGGGGTCCGCCTGGCCGTGGAGGTCGACGACCATCCCGATCCCCGGTGCGCCGTCGTCTTCGCGCACGGCTGGTTGATGAACCGGCACTGCTGGCAGCTCCAGCGCGAGGCACTGGCGGGCCTGGGCACGCTCGTCTTCTACGACCAGCGCGGGCACGGCGACTCCTCGGCCGGGGCGCTGGAGACGTGCACGATCGACCGGCTGGGCGACGACCTGGCCGCTGTCATCGAGGCCGCCGTGCCGGAGGGGCTGCCCGTCGTCCTCGTCGGCCACTCGATGGGCGGCATGACGGTCATGGCGCTCGCGGACCGGCACCCCGCCCTGGTCGAGTCGCGGGTGGCCGGTGCGGCGCTGCTCGGCACCTCGTCCGGCGGGCTCGACGCCAGCACCTTCGGCCTCCCCGGGCCGCTCGGGCGGCTGGCTCCCCGCGTCACGCCCCTGCTGTTCGAGAGCATGCTGGCCCGCGCCGCGGTCATCGACGCGCGGCCCCGCGTGAAGGGCTGGACGAACCTGCCGGTGACCCGGTACGTCGCCTTCGGCAGGGGAGCGAGCCGGCGGCACGTCCGGCTGGTGAACGCGATGGCCGCGGCGACGCCCACCGAGGTCATGGTCGGGTTCTTCCGGGACTTCCGGGTGCACGACAAGTTCGCCGCGCTGAGGGCGCTCCAGCGGATGGAGACGCTGGTCATGGTGGGGGAGCGGGACCGGCTCACCCCGCTCGCCCACAGCCGCAGGATCGCCGAGGCGTTGCCCGAGGCCCGGTTCGTCCGGATCCCCGGCGCCGGGCACATGATCGGCTTCGAACGCCCCGAGCTGGTGAACCGGGAGCTGGCCGGCCTGATCGAGCGGGCCGTACCCGGCTCCCCACCGGGCCGGGCCGCGGCCTGATCGCGGTTCAGGCGCGTGCCGCGCGGAACCCCGGCCCGGCGGCCACGGGAGTGAGATGCCCGGCCGCCTTGAGCGTGTGCAGGACGGGGGCGGTCTCCAGGGTGCGGATCTGGTCGAGCGTGCCGAGCCGCCGGGTGAGGTAGCGGTGCAGGTCGGCGGGGCCGGCGCAGAGCGCGTGGGCGAGCAGGTTGGTGGTGCCGGTGGTGGCCGCGACGACGGCGAGCTCGTCGTGGGTGGCCAGGGTGGCCGCGACCTGGTCCAGATGCGCCGGCGCGACGGCCATCCACAGCAGAGCCTGGGTGGTGACGCCGTAGAGGGCGACATCGATCTCCACGTCGAAGAAAACGGCTCCGCCGGCGCGCAGGTCGGCCAGGCGGCGTGCCACGGTGGCCGGGGACCAGCCGGTGGCCGCGGCGAGTTCGGCGTAGCCGGCTCGGCCGTCGTGGCGCAGGGCGTCGATCAGAGCGCGGTCGCCGTCCGTCAGGCTCACCTGATCGCGAATGCCGGGTGAGGAGGCCGGCGTCAGGAGCGCCTGATGCTGCTCGTCGCCGAGGGTTCGCAGCCGTCCACGCCAGCCGGTCGGACCGCCCAGGTAGGTGTGGAGCAGCAGGTGCGCGGAGACGGCCGTGATCCCGGACGTACGGGGGATGTCGTGCAGCAGCAGCGACCGTGAGAGCCGGCTGTCGCCCGCCGCGTGGACGATCGCGAAGATCTCGGTGCCTCCGGAGGCCAGCTTGACCCAGGAGGTGTCGGGACGCCGGGCCAGCGCGTGCCCCAGAGCCGCGGACGCGCTGGGGGTCGTGGTGAGCCGGACCACCCACTGCGCCTGGCCGGTGCGGTCCTGCTCGGGCAGGCCGACGACGCGCAGCCCGGCCTCGGTGCGCAGCCGCCGGTAACGGCGCGTCACGGTCTGGGTGGACACGCCGAGGACCTCGGCGACCGGCTGAACGGCGCTCGCCCGTCGACGTGCAGGGCATGGACGAGACCCCGGTCCAGTTCATCCAGCATCGTCAGATTCTTTCGCTGTTCCGCCCTCCATGGAACAAATCCGCAAAGTCGGCTTCCTGGCTGGAGCGTCCCACCGGTACGCCGCAGGCTGCTGCGTGCCCACGACACAAGCGGAAGGAGACGTGATGCCCGTACAGGAGGACACCGCCGCCGCGCGGTATCGGTGGCTCGCGCTGGTCACGCTGCTGGTGGCCGAGGCGATGAACCTGCTGGACGCCACGATCACGACGGTGGTCGCGCCGGTGATCCACCGCGATTTCGGCGGCGCCGAGTCGGACATCCAGTGGTTCAGCGCCGCCTACACCCTGCCCTTCGCCGTGCTGCTGGTGCCCGGCGGCCGTCTGGGTGACCTCATCGGCCGCAAACGGGTGTTCACGGCCGGGGTCGCCCTCTTCGCGCTGGCATCGGCGGTCTGCGCCTGCGCCACCGGTTCGGGAATGCTCATCACCACACGTGCGGTCCAGGGAGCAGCGGCCGCGCTGATCATTCCGCAGACCATCGGACTGATCCGGGCCATGTTCGAGGGGGACGAACTGGCCAAGGCCATGGGGTCCATCGGGCCGGTGATGGGCCTGGCCGCCGTCTGCGGGCCCGTGCTCGGCGCCGTTCTCACCCGCGCCGACCTGTTCGGTGTGTCGTGGCGGGCGGCGTTCCTCGTCAATGTTCCCCTCGCCGCCCTCGTCCTGGCCATCGCGTGGGCCCTGCGGGAGAGCAGGTCGCCTCACCCTCCCCGCGTCGACCTGCCCGGCACCGGGCTGGCCGTGCTCGGCACCGGCCTGATCGTGTATCCCCTCATCCAGGGGGACGCCGCCGGCTGGCCCGCCTGGGTCTGGATCGCTCTCGCCGCGGGCGTCGCCGTCCTCGCGGCGCTGGGGTGGCACCAGCGTCACCGCGCCCGGCGGGGCCGCAGCCCGCTGATCGAACCGAGCCTGTTCCGCGACCGGGCCTTCCCGGCCGCTCTGGCGACCTCCACGCTGTTCTTCGCGGTGATGAACGGACTGATGGTGGCGATCGTCCTCCAGGTGCAGCTGGGGCTGGGCAGCGACGTCCTGACCGCCGGGCTCACCCTGCTCCCGTGGTCGGCCGCCATGGCCGTCGCCTCCTGGCACGCCGGTGCCCGTCTGGTTCCCCGCCACGGAGCGAAGATCATGTTCGTCGGGCTCGCCGCCCTGTTCGCCGGGCTGATCTGCGCGATCGGCGTCTACCACGCCGCACCCGCAGACGGCTGTCCGTGGCCCCTGCTCGCGGCGCTGTCACTCGGCGGAGCGGGAAACGGGCTGTTCACCGTCCCGTTCTTCACCACGGCCCTGTCACGGGTGCGACCGCACGAGACCGGTTCCGCCGCCGGCCTGCTCAACGCCGTCCAGCAGTTCGGCGGCACACTCGGCGTCGCCGTCCTCGGCACCGCGTTCCTCCACAGGTTCACCGCGGACGTCCGGTCGCACGTCGATCCGGGCGCCGCCGCCCTGGGTGCGGTCCGGCTCACGTTCTGGATCGCCGCCGGTCTCGTCGCCGTCACGGCCGTCGCGGCCGCGTGGATGGGCGTCCGCGACCCCCAGGCCGAGCCCGTACGGCGCCGATCCGCCGTGGGGCGGCGGTCCGGTCAGACGGTGGAGCGGTAGTGACGGCGCAGGGCGATGCCCGCGGCGACGCCGCCCGCGATGGCCCCCGCGGTCGCGGCGATCGGCAGGCCGATCATCGTCGCCTTCCTGCCCGTGCGGAAGTCGCGGATCTCCCAGTCGTTCTCCCTGGCGTGCTCGCGCAGCTCGCTGTCCGGGTTGATCGCGTGCGGGTGCCCGACCAGGGAGAGCATCGGCAGGTCGTTGGCCGAATCGCTGTAGGCCGAGCAGCGGGCCAGGTCGAGGCCCTCGCGGCGCGCCAGCGCCCGGATGGCCTCGGCCTTGGCCGGGCCGTGCAGCAGGTCGCCGACGAGCCTTCCGGTGTAGGCGCCGTCGGCGGTCTCCGCGACCGTGCCGAGCGCGCCGGTGAGCCCGAGCCGCTGCGCGATGACCCGGGCCAGCTCGACCGGCGTGGCGGTGACCAGCCACACGCGCTGTCCGGCGTCCAGGTGCGCCTGGGCCAGCGCGCGGGTGCCCTGCCACACGCGGTCGGCCATCACGTCGTCGTAGATCTCCTCGCCCAGCCGGACGACCTCGTCCACCTTCAGCCCGGCGACGAAGGCGAGGGCCATCTCCTTGGCCTTGGCGATGTGCTCGGGGTTCTCGTTGCCCCGCACGCGAAACCACGCCTGTCCCAGTGCGAACTTCATGAGGTCACGGCTGGTGAACAGGCCGCGCGCCGCCAGTCCCCGGGCGAAGTGGTAGATCGAGGCGCCGCGCATCATGGTGTTGTCGACATCGAAGAACGCCGCCGCGGTGAGGTCGGGGACGACCTCGGGGGCGGACACCGCCGCGGCGGCCGCCACCTCGCCGGCGATCTCCGCCGCTTCCCGCCGTCGCAATAGCCGCCTCATGGCTCATCAGCTTAACCGCCGGACAGTGTCCGGAACGGGAGCGGGACATGACGTGTCAACGTCCGGAACCCGTGAACGAGTCGATGTAACTCAGGTATTGGTTGGCCTTGTCGCGATTTTCCTGGTCGAGCTTCGGCAGCAGCGGTTCCACGAGATTGCGCTGCTCACGGGCGAACTCGCGGGCCTTGCCGCCGGCGCGCCCCTGGCGGGCAACCCGGCTCAGCGCGGCCCTGGTGGTCGTCTCCATGTCGTCGAGCGTCTGCCCGATGAGCCGGCGGCGCTCCGGGGTCGACCTGTCCACCAGTGAGGCCGTCTCGGCCGCCCGCTCCCGCGCCGCGACCATCTGCCGCTGCGCAAGCTCCTCCTCGTCGTACGCGAGGTCGAGCACCGTCGACTCCGCCAGCCTCTTCAGCGGATACAGCACCTCGCCCGGCACCGAGTGGTAGGCGCGCACACCGGTGCCGAACATCCCTGCCAGCAGCACGCAGAACACCAGCAGGGGGCGCAGCCGTACGAGCAGGGACCGGCGGGGCCGGGGCCGCGGGGGTGTGGCGGGGGGTGCGGCGTGCTTTCCCGCCGCGTGCCTGCCCGCGGCGCGCTCGGCGGCGTAGGCGCGCATCAGCTCGGTCCGCAGCCTCTCGCGAAATTCGGGTCTCGGGCCGCCGCCCAGCAGGGAGCGGAGACCGGCCACGCGCGCGGAGACCCCGCGGGTGCGGGCCGCCGAGCGGCCGCGCAGCAGGAAGCGGTGACCGGCGAGCCGGCGGCTGCGGGCCGCCGACCGGCCGCCCGCGCGGCGCGAGGGTCGCCACCAGCCCATCACCGCTCCCGCCATCCCCCGCTTGACGCCCAGCGGAGATCCGCTCGCGGGCCCTGGGAAGCGTTCGTCACCTCCCGGCCGGCCCGCGAGATCCGCCTGAAGATCCGACCTGCCACATGCCCAACGATGGGGTATGGGTAATGGTTACGGGGGTCTCAGCCGAGATCGTCGGGGAGCGCCCGGGCGAGCGCCCTGATCGCCCGGAACTGGAGCGCCTTGATCGCCCCGGACTTCTTGCCCATGATCTTCGCCGTCTCCGCGAGCGACATCCCGTGCAGGAAGCGCAGGATCACGCATTCCTGCTGCTCCGCGCCGAGTTGCTTGATCGCCTGCATCACGCGCTCGTTGACCATGTTCGTGACGACCGCGTTCTCGGGGATGTGCGGGCCGTCCAGGGGCGTGTCGAGGATCTCGGCGGTGGTCACCTCGAGGCGGTTGCGGCCCGACTTGTAGTGGTCGGTGACGAGGTTGCGGGCGATCGTGACGAGCCAGGCGCCGAAGTCGCGGCCCTGCCAGGTGAACTCGGCGATGCCCCGCAGCGCCCGCAGGAACGTCTCGCTCGTCAGGTCCTCGGCCAGCGCGTGGCTGCCGACCCGGAAGTAGACGTACCGGTAGACCAGCTCCAGGTAGTGGTCGTAGAGCATGCCGAACGCCTCGCTGTCGCCGGTCTTGGCGCGCAGCACGAGGCTTCGCATCTCGTCGTGCTCGTGCTCCCGGTCGGAGAGACCGGCGGAGCGCGCGGATTGCGCTGCTCCTGCGGCGACCGGAGGGGAAAGCCCGGCCAACGGCCACGTGTTCGGCATCCGTTATCCCATGGGGGAAGGGGAGTCGGCGTGCTCGAACACTCTAGAAATCAACGGGAGATAACACAATCCGTTCGGGTGGAGGAATCGACTTCAGGAGTGGAGACGCGGGTGGTGATATTCCCGGACAGGGTGACCGGCTACCGGTGGGAAGCCGATGTCCGGCAGCATGGGTGCCACCATGGAAGTCCTCGTCGCTCTCCTCGCGTTCGCCGGCGCCCTGCTCGCCGGCATCACCACCGGCGTCCTCGTCGGGCGTCTCCGTGACGAGCCGGCCGGTTGGCTGATCGCGTGGAGCATCGCCACGGGCGCGCTGGCGTTGTCGCTCGGCGCCATCGCCGTCGGCCATCTCACCGGGTTCGGGCCCGTGACGTTCCGGGCCTACCAGATCACCGGCTCGCTGCTGGCTCCGCTCTGGCTGGCGATCGGCGTCATCCAGCTCCTCGCGGAGAAGGGCGGCGCCCGCTTCGCCGGCTGGCTCCTCGGCGCGGCGCTCACGGTCGTGGGCACGGTGATCATGGTGCTCGACCCCGTCGTCACCGCTGGGTTCGACAAGTCGCTGCCCGACGGGCCGGCCCATTGGGACCTCTGGCCGGAGTGGCTGCTGCGGGGCGTTCACGGCCTGGTGGTCTTCATGCTCCTGCTCTGCCTCGCCATGGCGGTGATGGCCTGGCGTGACGGCGACGAGTACGACGTCGACAACATGAACGCGACGGTCGTGCTCGCCCCGGCGGGAATGGTGATCTCGGGTGTGCTCGAATTCGGGCTCCCGGGGCTGGTCGTCGTCGTGGTGCTCGCCGCCTCCGCCGGAGGCGTCTGGTACGCCGTGGCCCGCCCGCTCGCACCGTACGACGACGAGGGCGAGGACGACGAGGCGCCGGAGGAGGAGTGGCAGGGGCGGCGCGGCGGCCGGGCCGACAGCGCCCTGCGTGCCGAGACCCGCGTGCCCTCCGCGCCCTCCGGGCCGCCCGTGCCGCCGCGAGGGGCCCCTCAAGGCCGCCCCGCCGGACCGGGCGCGGTTCCGCCCGGGATGCCGGGAGCGCCCGGTGTTCCTGGAGGAGCGGGTGTTCCCGGAGGAGCCGGTGTTCCGGGAGGGGCGGGGGTTCCGGGAGCGCCGCGCCGTTCCGGGCTCGGCGACCTCGTGGCCGAATACCGGGCGGGGGAGCAGGGCGAGGTCGACTACGCCGCCCGCATGCGGCCCTCCGACGGCCCTCCGCTCGCCGACGACTTCGGCGGGCCCGCGACCGGCCAGCTTCTCGCCGCGGACCAGTACGGCCAGCCCCGCAGGCCCGAGTACGGCATGCCCGCCGCGTCCCCGGCCGAGCCCGACCGGGCGATGCCCGCCACGGGGGCCCTGTATCCCGGGGCGGAGATCCCCGACCCGGCCGACCTCGCGGCGAGCTTCGGCGTGGGGTTCGGCGGCAGGTCCCGGCCGGTCATGAGCCGCCAGGGCGGCGGGCAGGGGGACCCGCAGGCGCCGCAGCAGGCGGGCCGGCCCGCCGGTCAGGGGGGCACGGTGAAGCCGGCCCCCGGAATCTACGGCCTGCTGACCGTCTTCACCCTGCTCGACGGCTCGGGCGAGGCGTTCGACAAGCTGGCGGAGGAGACGGTGGAGGCCGTCCAGCGCAACGAGCCCGACACGCTGCTGTTCGTCTGCCACGGGGTCAAGTCGGCCCCGCTCCAGCGCATCGTCTACGAGCTCTACCGGGACGAGGTCGGCTACGGCGAGCACCAGCGGCAGCCGCACATGGAGCGGTTCGCGACCGAGCGGGTGAAGTACGTGCTGGCGGCCAACGTCATCGAGCTCACCGTCAACGCCGCCAAGGTGGTCCCCCTCCCCACCCGTCAGGTCCTCTAGGCCCAGGCCCTCACGAGGCGGTCTCGCACAGGGCGGCGGTGACCACTGAGTCGAGGTCGGCGTTGCGGACGCCGTCGATGCGGTAGAGGTTGGTCATCACCGTTATCCGCCTGCCGTCGAGGGTCGCCCCGCCGCTGGTCCTGAAGCCGAGCGTTGCCGGTCTCCTTCTCGATGATCAGGGCGACGATGAGGTAGTTGGTGTTGGAGTAGCTCCAGTCCGTGCCGACGGGGAACTCCATGGGGTGGCGCAGCGCGAGTTCGACCAGGTCCATCGCGTTCCAGTGGTCGTAGCGATGGGCCACGATGTCGCCGGGGTCCAGCAGCGCCAGGTAGTCGGGCACACCGCTCGTATGCCGGAGCAGGTGGCGTACGGTGACGTCGGGCGCCGGCAGGCCGGGCAGGTAACGGTCGACCGGCGTGTTGGATCAGGGGGGGGCCGCATCGACGCCGGCCTCGACGTCAACGCAGCAGGGCCTCGCGGAGGCGGTTCTCGTTCACCCGCCAGTAGTCGTGCTGCACGCCGTCGATCAGGACGACGGGGATCATCTCCCAGTACTCGGCCTGGTCCTCCGGCGAGGCCGTGATGTCGCGTTCCTCCCAGGGGACGCCCAGTTCTCCGGCCACGCGCTCGATCACCGCGCGGGCGTCGTCGCACAGATGGCAGCCGGGCTTGCCGAGCAGCGTGATGCGGTGGTCTCGAGGAGCCATGCTCCCGATTATCGCGATCCTCCCGGCCCGGCATGGAGACCGGCGCCCCCTCCTGGGACCCTGGATACGAGGGAAGCGCGCACGATCGACTTTGTGCATAGCTTCACAAAGGCACTAACCTGGTATTCATCCGTCGCATCCGCTGTGCGGCCGGGGGCGTAACCGGCCGTCCGTCCCCCTGGAGCCCCGGCAAGTGATCCGCCGTATCCCGCAGGCCCGCGACCGCGGCATCCCCGACGCCACCGTGGCGAGGCTGCCGCTCTATCTGCGCGCACTCAACGGGATGGCCGAACGGGGCACGGCGACGGTGAGCTCGGAGGATCTCGCGCTCGCCGCCGGGGTGAACTCCGCCAAGCTCCGCAAGGACCTGTCCCACCTCGGGTCGTACGGCACCCGGGGCGTGGGCTACGACGTGCAGTACCTCATCTACCAGATCTCGCGTGAGCTTGGTCTCACTCAGGACTGGGCCGTGGCGATCGTGGGCGTGGGAAACCTCGGCCGGGCGCTGGCCAACTACGGCGGGTTCGCCTCCCGCGGGTTCCGGATCGCCGGCCTGCTCGACGCCGATCCGCACGTCGTGGGCGACCGCATCGCGGGTCTCGTCGTCGAGCACGCCGACGAGCTGGAGTCGGTGATCAAGAAGCGTGGAGTCTCGATCGTGGTGATCGCCACCCCCGCCACGGCGGCGCAGCAGGTCTGCGACCGTGTCATCGCGGCCGGTGTCACCAGTATTTTGAACTTCGCCCCCGTCGTCTTGGCTGTGCCTGACGGCGTGGATGTCCGTAAAGTCGATTTATCCATCGAGCTGCAGATACTTGCGTTCCACGAGCAGCGCAAGGCTAATGGAGGGCCCATCATGGCCGAGGAGTGGCCGGACGGGGTGGTCATGTGAGTGAGCCATCGATCGGAGCGAACTCATGAGCGTCCTCGTCGTCGGCCTGAGCCACCGGACCACGCCGGTCGCGCTGCTCGAACGTGTCACGGTCAGCGGGGACGCGCTCGTCAAGCTGCTGCACGACGTGCAGGCGGACGAGAACGTGTCCGAGGCGCTGGTCGTCTCGACGTGCAACCGCGTCGAGGTCTACGCCGTCGTCGACCGTTTCCACGGCGGCGTCACCGCGGTGACGAACATGCTCGCAGCGCACTCGGGCCTGCCGCAGGAGATGCTGGCGCGGCACCTGTACGTGCACTACGAGGACCGGGCGGTCCAGCACCTGTTCACCGTCGCCTGCGGGCTCGACTCCATGGTGATCGGCGAGGGGCAGATCCTCGGCCAGATACGGACCGCGCTGCGCCTGGCGCAGGAGGAGGGCACGGCCGGGACCACGCTCAACGAGCTGGCCCAGCACGCCCTGCGCGTGGGCAAGCGCGCGCACGCCGACACGGGCATCGACCGGGCCGGCGCGTCGCTGGTCGGGGTGGGGCTGACGCTCGCCGAGCGGGTGCTCGGCCCGATCAGCGGCAGGCGCGCCCTGGTCGTGGGGGCGGGCTCGATGAGCTCGCTGTCCGCCGCGACGCTGTCGCGCGAGGGCGTGACCGACATCGTCATCGCCAACCGCACCCGCGAGCGCGCGGACCGGCTCGCCGAGACGGTCGGCGGGCGGGCCGCGGACCTGGCCGACGTCCCCGCGGAGCTCGCGGAGGCCGACCTGGTCATCTCCTGCGTCGGCGCCGGGACCCGCACCATCACCCCGGAGACGATCGGGGACCGCGACAGGCCGCTGTTCGTCCTCGACCTCGCGCTGCCCCACGACGTGGACCCCGGCATACGGGACCTGCCCGGCGTGACGCTGGTCGACCTGAAGTCGATGCAGCAGGACGGCGTGGGCGACGACGTCTCCGACGGCGGCAGGGCCGAGGCGATCTGCGAGGTCAGGCGCATCGTGGCCGAGGAGGTCGCCGCCTACCTCGACGCCGCGCGCGCCGCGCTCGTCACCCCCACGGTCGTGGCCCTGCGCAGCAAGGCCGCAGGGGTGGTCGAGGCGGAGATGGGCCGGCTGCTGTCCCGCCTGCCGGACATCGACGGGCGGATGCGCGACGAGATCACCCAGACTGTGCGCCGGGTCGTGGACAAGCTGCTCCACGAGCCGACCGTACGGGTCAAGCGGCTGGCCGCCTCGCCGGGCGGCGACCAGTACGCTGAGGCGCTGCGCGAGCTGTTCGGCCTCGACCCGAAGAAGCCCGAAGCCGTTTCGAGCCTGGAGGTGGAACAGTGACCGCCCCCCTGCGGCTCGGCACCCGCAAGAGCCTGATGGCGACGTCGCAGTCGCAGATCGTCGCCGACCGGCTGACCGCCCTGACCGGCCGGGAGGTGGAACTCGTCGGCGTCACCACGTTCGGCGACGTGTCCCGGGCCCACCTGACCCAGCTCGGCGGCACCGGCGTGTTCGTCAACGACCTGCGTGGCCGGCTGCTCGCCGGCGAGGTCGACTTCGCGGTCCATTCGCTGAAGGACCTGCCGACCAAGCCGGACGGGCGGATCGCGATGGCCGCGATCACCCGGCGGGACGACCCGCGCGACGCGCTCGTCGGCCCGGTCAAGCTGCACGACCTGCCCGCCGGTGCCCGCGTCGGCACCGGCTCACCGCGCCGGGTGGCCCAGCTGCGGCTGCTCCGGCCGGATCTCGACTACGTCCCCATCAGGGGAAACGCGGACACCCGCATCGGCAAGGTGACGTCGGGCGAGCTCGACGCCATCGTGCTGGCCGCCGCAGGGCTGGCCAGGATCCGCCGGGACGGGGAGATCGCCCAGGTGTTCGAGGTCGACGAGATGCTGCCCGCTCCCGGGCAGGGCGCTCTCGCCGTCGAGTGCCTGGCCGACCGTGACGATCTCATCGAGCTGCTGCGCGCCGTCGACGACCCGCTGACGCGGGCCGCGGTGGACGCCGAGCGTTCGGTGCTCGCCGCCCTCGAGGCCGGTTGCGCGGCCCCGGTAGGTGCTTTCGCCTCCGGTGACGGGCACATTCTCAATCTGACCGCCACCGTCGTCGCCGTCGACGGCGCACGGTCGGTGCGCAAGTCCACCTCCGGACCCTCTGCGGCGGCCGTGGAGCTGGGCCGCGAACTCGCGGCAGCCATGATCGCCGAGGGGGCCGACACTTTGATGGGGGAGCAGGCCCATTGAGCCCCGCGAATCACACCACTCAGACCCGGTCCGGGTTCGTCGCCTTCGTCGGCGCCGGCCCCGGTGACGAGAACCTGCTCACGTTGCGCGGCGCCGACCTGCTGGGCAGGGCGGACGTCGTCGTGCTCGACCGGCAGGCGTACGGCCCGCTGCTGCGCCACTGCCGCGAGGACGCCGAGGTCGTGGACATCTCCGCCGACGCGGCGGAGAACTCGGTGTCGCTGAAGACCATCCAGGCCGCCAAGGCGGGCCGCACGGTCGTGCGGCTGTGCTCGGGCGACCCGTCCTTCTTCTCCTCGGTCACGGACGAGGTGGCCGCCTGCGCCAAGGCGGACGTGGACTTCGAGATCGTGCCCGGCGTGCCGCCGGCCACGGCCGTGCTGACGTACGCCGGCATCCCGCCGGCGGCGTCGGTGCCGGAGTTCCGCATCGTGGACGCCGCCCAGACGGACGACTGGGCCAAGCACGCCGCGTGCGAGGGCACGCTGGTGATCTACAACGGCGTCGCGGACGCGGTCCCGATCAGCAAGGCGCTGATCGCGGGCGGCAAGCCCGACTCGACGCCGGTCGCGGTGACCAGCGATGGCACGACCACCGAGCAGTACACGGTGGTCTCCACGCTCGGGCGGCTCGGCCCCGACCTCAAGCACGCCGGGATGACCGAGCCCGCGCTGATCGTGGTGGGCGACGCGGTCGGCATGCGCGACCGCCTGTCCTGGTTCGAGACCAAGTCGCTGTTCGGCTGGCGGGTGCTCGTGCCGCGCACCAAGGAGCAGTCCAAGGGGCTGTCGGAGCAGCTGCGCTCGTACGGCGCGGTGCCCGAGGAGGTGCCGACGATCTCCGTCGAGCCGCCGCGCACGCCGCAGCAGATGGACCGCGCCATCAAGGGCCTGGTGACCGGCCGCTACGAGTGGGTCGCCTTCACCAGCGCCAACGCGGTCAAGGCGGTGCGCGAGAAGTTCGAGGAGTACGGCCTGGACGCCCGGGCGTTCGCCGGCCTCAAGGTCGCCGCCGTGGGCGAGGCCACCTCGCGGGCGCTGGTGGAGTTCGGCGTGAAGCCCGACCTCATGCCGACGGGCGAGCAGTCGTCCGAGGGCCTGCTGGCCGAGTGGCCGCCGTACGACTCGATGCTCGACCCGATCAACCGGGTGCTGCTGCCGCGGGCCGACATCGCGACCGAGACGCTGGTGGCGGGGCTGACCCAGCTCGGCTGGGAGTGCGACGACGTGACGGCCTACCGGACCGTGCGCGCCGCGCCGCCGCCGGCCCCGATCCGCGAGGCGATCAAGGGCGGCGGGTTCGACGCCGTGCTGTTCACCTCGTCCTCGACCGTGCGGAACCTCGTCGGCATCGCCGGGAAGCCGCACAACGTGACGGTGATCGCGGTCATCGGTCCGCAGACGGCCAAGACGGCCGAGGAGTTCGGGCTGCGGGTCGACGTGATGGCCGACAAGCCGTCCGCTTCGGCTCTCGCCGCCGCCCTGGCGGACTATGGTGCCAAGATGCGGCACGCCGCCGTCTCTGCGGGCGAGGTGCCCCGCCGTCCGTCCCAGATGCGCAGGGGCGCCCGGCGTCGCGTGAAATGACCTGATTCGAGTGCGGCCCGCCGGTGACATCCGGCGGGCCGACGCGATCAAGAGCGGGGAGACCAGTGTGAACGCCCAATACCCGGTGGCGCGGCCCCGGCGGCTGCGCCGTACCGCCGCGATGCGCCGGATGGTCGCGGGGACGCGGCTGCACCCGGCCGAACTCATCCTGCCGATGTTCGTCAAGGAGGGCATCGCCGAGCCGCAGCCGGTGGGCTCCATGCCCGGGGTCGTCCAGCACACCCGCGAGTCGCTGCGCAAGGCGGCCCACGAGGCGGCCGAGGCCGGCGTGGGCGGGATCATCCTGTTCGGGGTTCCCGCGCACAAGGACGCCCGGGGCTCGGGCGCCGACGACCCGCACGGCATCGTCCAGGTGGCGCTGCGCGACCTCGCCTCCGACCTGGGCGACGCGCTGGTGCTGATGACCGACACCTGCCTGGACGAGTACACCGACCACGGCCACTGCGGCCTGCTGACCGCCGACGGCGAGGTGGACAACGACGCGACGCTGGAGCGGTACGCGTCGGCGGCGGTCGCGCAGGCGGCGGCCGGCTCCAGGATGATCGCGCCGAGCGGCATGATGGACGGCCAGGTGGGGGCCATCCGCGCGGCCCTCGACGCCAACGGCTTCGCCGAGGTCCCGATCATGGCGTACGCCGCCAAGTACGCCTCCGGGTTCTACGGGCCGTTCCGCGACGCCGCGGAGTGCGCGCCGCAGTTCGGCGACCGCAGCGCCTACCAGCAGGACCCGGCAGGCCCGATCGGCGAGGCGCTGCGCGAGGTGCGCCTCGACCTGGCCGAGGGCGCGGACGCCGTCATGGTCAAGCCCGCCCTGGCGTACCTCGACATCCTGCGGCAGGTGCGCGACACGGTGGAGGTGCCGGTCGCGGCCTACCAGGTCAGCGGCGAGTACGCGATGGTCGAGGCGGCGGCGGCCAACGGCTGGATCGACCGGGAGCGGGTGATCATGGAGTCGCTGATCGCGATCCGCCGCGCCGGTGCCGACATGATCCTCACTTACTGGGCCACCGAGGTCGCCCGCGGACTATCCTGACACCTCATCAGGGGGGTCGTGCCGCGCCGTAATCGGGCAGAAGGCATTATCAGGTACGTACCGCGAGCATCTTGCGTAACGCAGGAGGGCAGCGGGTGTGACGCTGTGGGGAGGAGCGCCATGGTGGGGGTACCGCTGGCCCGACGTGCGAAACGGCGTGCGCATCACGCGCCGCGCAAGATGACGTCGGTGCTCGAGTACGCGCAGCTGGGCTGGGCGAGCTGTATGGGCGCCCATCCGCTGAGCGAGGGGGGCAGGGCGTGCTCCTGCGACCGGGTCGGCTGTCCCGACCCCGGCATGCACCCGCTGTCGCCCGCGTGGCAGATGCAGGCCACGACGGACACCGCGCTGCTCACGCGGTGGTGGAAACAGGAACCGGACGCGAACGTGATCCTGCCCACCGGCAGGGTTTTCGACGTGTTCGACGTACCGGCCGCGGCGGGCCGTCCCGCCCTGGCCGCCATGGACGCCGCAGGCTTCGACACGGGCCCGGTCGCCGAGAACGGCGACCGGGTGCTTTTTTTCGTGGCCACGCGTGGCGCGCCCGAGGACGAGGACGAGTGGTGGTCCTGCAGCCTCGACGCGGGGCCCGAGACGATCGACAGCACGCCGGGCCTGCGCTGGCACTGCCGGGACAGCTACGTGCTCGCGCCGCCGTCCACCCTGCCCTCCGGGGCGGTCGTGAGCTGGATCAGGCCGCCCGACGGGCGTCCGCTGCCCGACCCGCTGCGCGTGCTCGACCTGCTCGCCGACTTCTGCGAGTGATTCCCGGTAGGGGCCCCGCGTGGGTGGGCCCGTAATCTGGAGGGCGTGACTCGCACGCAGACCTCCGAGGACCTGTTCGACCGCGCCCACCGGATCGTTCCCGGCGGCGTGAACTCGCCGGTGCGCGCCTTCGGCGCCGTGGGCGGCACGCCCCGCTTCATGGCCTCAGGCGAGGGGCCGTACATCACCGACGTGGACGGCAACCGCTACGTCGACCTGGTGTGCTCCTGGGGCCCGATGATCCTCGGCCACCGCCACCCCGCCGTCGTGGAGGCCCTGGAGGAGGCCGTCGCGCGCGGCTTCTCGTTCGGCACCGCGACCGAGGGCGAGGTCCTGCTCGCCGAGGAGATCGTCTCCCGGGTGGCCCCCGTCGAGAAGGTCCGCCTGGTCAGCTCCGGCACCGAGGCGACCATGTCCGCCGTACGGCTGGCCCGCGGCTTCACCGGGCGGGCGAAGGTCGTGAAGTTCGCAGGCTGCTACCACGGGCACGTGGACGCGCTGCTGGCCTCGGCCGGGTCCGGGGTCGTCACCTTCGGCCTGCCCGACACCCCCGGCGTCACCGGCGCCTCCGCGGCCGACACGATCGTGCTGCCGTACAACTCGGTGGAGGCGGTCGAGGAGGCGTTCCGCACGTTCGAGATCGCGTGCGTGATCACCGAGGCGTGCCCGGCCAACATGGGTGTCGTGCCGCCCGCCGACGGCTTCAACCGGCGCCTGCGCGAGCTGTGCACCGAGCACGGCGCGCTGCTGATCCTCGACGAGGTGCTCACGGGC
Source organism: Microbispora sp. NPDC046933 (assembly GCF_040644635.1). Taxonomy (NCBI): domain Bacteria; kingdom Bacillati; phylum Actinomycetota; class Actinomycetes; order Streptosporangiales; family Streptosporangiaceae; genus Microbispora; species Microbispora sp. NPDC046933. Next base: position 377,114 of record NZ_JBEYWW010000002.1, read on the forward strand.
TTCCGCGTGTCCGCCTCCGGCTGGTACGGCCTGGACCCCGTCGAGGCCGACCTCATGACGTTCGGCAAGGTCATGGGTGGCGGGCTGCCCGCCGCCGCGTTCGGCGGGCGGGCGGAGGTCATGGCCGCCCTCGCTCCCGAGGGGCCCGTCTACCAGGCCGGCACGCTGTCGGGCAACCCGCTCGCCTGCGCGGCCGGGCTGGCCACGCTGCGCGCCTGCGACGACGACGTGTACGACAGGATCGACGCGTCCGCGCTGGTCATCGGCAGGGCCGCCTCCGACGCGCTGGCCGCCGCCGGGGTCCCGCACCGCCTCCAGCGGGCCGGGAACCTGTTCTCGATCTTCTTCACCGACGCCCCGGTCACCGACTTCGACTCGGCGCGGACGCAGAACACCGACGCCTACCGGGCGTTCTTCCACAGCATGCTCGACCAGGGCGTCTACCTGCCGCCGTCGGCGTACGAGGCGTGGTTCCTGTCGGCCGCCCATGACGACGAGGCGCTGACCCGGGTGGCCGAGGCCCTGTCCCTGGCCGCCAAGGCCGCCGCCCAGGCCGCCGGGGTCTGAACCCCTACTTCACCAGCTGATCGAGATCCACCTCGATCGGGAAGGGCACCTGCACCGCCAGCTGCCCGTGGTGGATTCCTGTCGGCGTGTACGCGCCCGTGGCGGGGTCCCGTTCGTACACGTAGACGACGGGACGCCCGTCGCTCTCCTCCACCCGCCAGAAGTGCGGGATGCCCGCCTCGGCGTACCGCAGCGGCTTGAGCTTGCGGTCGCGCTCCACCGACTCGGGGGAGACGATCTCGATCACGAGATGGACCTCCCGCGCTTCGTAATACGTACGGTTCATGTCCGCCGCGGCCTCGGCGTCGATGACCATCACATCCGGGCACGGACGCGTCCGAGGCCCCAGCTTGACGTCCATCTGCTGTACGGCTGCCAGATGTGCAGGGGACTCCGCGTCGAGTCGCTCCGTCAGACCGCGGATGAGCCGCTCGTGGAACCGTCTCTGGGGGGACATGAAGACGAGTGCTCCATCGATCAGTTCGACGTGTTTGAAGAAGTCGGGCTCGCCGTTCGGGCCCTCGTAAGGCAGATGATCGAGGTCGTCCGCGGTCCACCCCCAGGGAGGCGGTGCCGGCCAGTACTCGAGTGCGCTGCTCACGTCGTGCACTTTAGTGTCATCCTCGTCACTCACGGTAGCCGTTCCACTCAATCTCGTGACCCTTACCCATTGTCTCTAGATTGGTATGCGAGGGCGAGGGCGAGGGTCAGCGGGAGGCGGGGAGGGGGTGCCTTTCGGGGGCGGGAGCCGTACGGGGGCGTGAGTTGGCGAACAGGAGGCCGGCGAGGATGAGGGCGCCCGCGGCGACCGTGAGGGGGGAGATCGGCTCGCCGGTGAACAGCGCGGCGGAGGCGATGCCGAAGACCGGTACGAGCAGGCTGTACGGCGCGACCACCGAGGCGTCGTAGCGCGCCAGCAGCCATCCCCACACGGCGAAGCCGCCCAGGGTGGACAGGAACGCGGTGTAGAGCACGGCCCCCACGCCCTCCGCCGTGAACGACGCCAGCGACGACGGTCCCTCGGTCGCCAGGGCGAGCGCCAGGAGGGGCGGGGACGCGACCGCGCTGACCCAGACCATGAAGCGCAGGGAGTCGGGCGGGGACGCCTTGCGGGTGGCGACGTTGCCGAGGCCCCACCCGGCGGCGGCCCCCACGCACAGCAGGAACGCGCCGAAGGGGATCGCGCCCGATCTCGCCACCACGCCGGCCGCGATCACGCTCAGTCCACCGAAGGCCACCGCCATCCCGGCGATCCTGCGCCGCCCGAGTCGCTCGCCCAGCAGCGCGGTCGCGAACAGTGCGGTGAACACGGCCTGCACCTGGATGACCAAGGAGGTCAGCCCGGCGGGCATCCCGGCGCGCATGCCGAGCAGGAGCAGGCCGTACTGGGCGACGCCGAGCGACGCGCCGGTGGCCAGCACCCACCGCCAGGGCACGCGCGGCCCTCCGGCGACCAGTACGGCGGGGAAGGCGGCCAGCAGGAACCGGAGTGCGGCATATGTCAGCGGCGGGTAGTGCTTCAGGCCCGCCTGCATGACGACGAAGTTGACGCCCCAGACGGCGGCGAGCGCGACGGCGAGGGCCAGATGGCGAGGGCGCATGGGTCAGGGGATCAGCGCGAGGGGCGGCGTGGCCTGCCTGGTCTGCCTCGCCAGAACCTCCAGACAGGAGCCCTGCTCGGAACGGATCGACTTTATGAAGTGATCGTTGAAGATTCGCATGACAACATCGTCGCATCGCTAAACAGTTGAGTACAAACAAGTTTCTCTAAGGAGAACGGTTTAGGCTGGCTACATGTTGGATCTGAACCGGCTGAAGGCCCTGCACGCCGTGTCGGTCTACGGCTCCGTCGGCGCGGCGGCCGAGGCGCTGATGGTCACCCCATCGGCGATCTCCCAGCAGCTCGCCAAGCTCGAACGGGAGACCGGCGCCGTCCTGATCGAACGCAACGGGCGCGGCGTCAAGCTGACCGACGCCGCCGGACTGCTCGCCGAGCACGCCGAGCGCATCCTCGCGCTCGTGGAGACGGCGGAGGCCGACTTCGAGGCGCTGCGCGGGGCGGTGGTCGGAAAGCTGACCATGGCCGCCTTCCCCACTGCGGCCCGGGGCATCGTGCCGCGCGCCCTGACCATGCTCAAGAGGCAGCACCCCGATCTCGATCTGCTCGTCTACGAGAGGGAGCCGGAGCGGCAGATCCGCGAACTGGCACGCGGCGACCTCGACCTCGCCGTCCTGCAGGACTGGCTCAACCGGCCGATGGCGCTGCCCGAGGGCCTGTCGCGCGCGGCGCTGCTCGACGACGTGGCCGACGTCGTCGTGCCGGCCGATCATCCTCTCGTGGGCGCCGCCCGGCTGCGGCTGAGCGACCTCGCCGGCGACAGCTGGATCAGCTCGACCCCCGGCACGGTGTGTCACGACTTCCTCGTGTTCCTGCTGCGTTCCGAGGAGCGGGAGCCGCGGATCGTCTGCATGGCCGACGAGTACCCCACCCAGCTCGCGCTGGTCGCCGAGGGCCACGGCTGCGCGCTCATCCCCCGGCTGGGCCGGGGACCGCTGCCCGAGGGCGTCGCCGTCCTGGCCGTCCAGCCGCCGCCGGTGCGGCGGATCTACGCGGTCTGGCGCACCGACGCCGCCCGGCGTCCCGCGATCCGCGCCGCCGCCGACGCGCTGCGCTCCGCGTGCTCGGAGCTGCCCGGCGGGTAGGCTGTCCAGGTCATGACAGAGATGACCATCGTTCACCTGCTCCGGCACGGTGAGGTTCACAATCCCCGTGGGGTCCTGTACGGCAGGCTGCCGGGCTACCACCTGTCCGAGACCGGCCGCCGCATGGCCGAGGTGGTCGCCAAGGCCGTCGAGGGCAGGGACATCGTCGCGGTGTGGAGCTCGCCCATGGAGCGCGCCCAGGAGACCGCGGCGCCGGCCGCCCGCGCCCTGGGCCTGGAGGTGGCGACCGACGAGCGGCTGACCGAGGCGGGCAACGTCTTCGAGGGCCTGCGGATGGCCGGAAGCGACAACGTCTTCCGCGACCCCCGCTCCTACCGCCACTTCAGGAACCCGTTCCGTCCGTCGTGGGGCGAGCCGTACACCGAGGTCGTGGCGCGCATGAAGGCGGTCGTGGACGACGCGCGGGCGGCGGCGCGCGGCCACGAGGCACTGCTCGTCAGCCACCAGCTGCCCATCTGGATCATCCGGCTGGCGGCCGAGGGCAGGCGGCTGTGGCACGACCCGCGCCGCCGCCAGTGCGCGCTCGCCAGCCTCACCAGCCTGACCTTCGAGGGTGACCGGCTCATCAGCGTCGGCTACAGCGAGCCCGCCGGGGAGCTGCTCAAGGCCGGCGCGCCGCCGCAGGGCGAGGCCGCGCTGTTCGACAAGGCCGACGAGGCGCTCCCGGACGCCCTCCGGGCGGGCCCGGAGGGCGAGGAGACGCCCGGCACGCGATCCGTCCCCGGCGTGTGACCCGACGAACGGGGCACCCGCACCGGTCGGTAGGCTTACAGCTCTACCGGTTGTAGTACAAGGAGAGCCTCCTCCCGTGTCCGCCAAGCGCCTGTCCGCCAAGCGCGTGTCCGTCAAGCGTCTGACCGCGCTCGCCGCCGCGGCCGCGGCCGCGACGGCCCTCGCCGGCTGCGCGGGCGGCCAGACGGCCCAGCCCCGCTCCGGCGACACGCGCTTCGTCCCGGGGGACGGCCGCGTCGAGCTCTTCGCCGCCGCGCAGCGTCACAAGGCGCCCGTGATCGAGGGGAAGACCCTCGACGGCGGCACGGCCACGCTGACCGCGGGCAAGGTCCACGTGCTGAACTTCTGGGCCTCCTGGTGCGCGCCCTGCCGGGCCGAGGCGCCCGTGCTCAAGGACATCGCGGCGACCACCAAGTCCAAGGGCGTGGAGTTCCTCGGCGTCAACTTCAAGGACCTCGAGGCGTCCGCGCAGGCGTACGACCGGGCGGTCAAGCCCGGCTATCCGAGCATCTACGACCAGAGCGGCAAGGTGCTGCTGCAGTTCCAGGGCACGGTGCCGCCCGCCGCCATCCCCTCCACGCTGATCATCGACGCCCAGGGCCGCATCGCCGCCCGCGCGCTCGGCGCGGTCAAGTACGACGACCTGCTCTCGGCCGTCACCAAGGTGACCGATGAGTGACCTCGGCAGCACCGTCGCGACCGGGTCGCTGCTGCTGGCCGCGCCGATCGCCGCCGTCGCCGGGCTCGTGTCGTTCGTCTCGCCGTGCGTGCTGCCGCTGGTCCCCGGCTACCTGTCGTACGTCACGGGCATGAGCGGCGACCCGAAGCGGGGCCGGATGGTGCTCGGCAGCGCGTTGTTCGTGCTCGGGTTCGCGGTCGTGTTCGTGCTGGGGGGCGCCTTGTTCGGCGGCCTCGGCGCGGCGCTGCAGGGCAACGCCGATGTGATCACCAGGGTCCTCGGGGTGGTGACGATCGTGCTCGGGCTGGCCTTCGTGGGGATCGTCCCGGGCCTCCAGCGTGACGTGCGCATCCATCGGCTTCCGGCGGCGGGGATCGCGACGGCCCCGCTGCTCGGGGTCGTCTTCGGCCTCGGCTGGACGCCGTGCATCGGCCCGACGCTGGCGGTGGTGATGACGCTCTCGGTGAACCAGGGCAGCGCGCTGCGCGGCGCCGCCCTCGCCTTCGCGTACGCGCTGGGCCTCGGCCTGCCGTTCGTGCTGGCGGGGCTGGCCTACCGCAAGGCGCTCCACACGTTCAAGGCGGTGCGCCGCCACACCCCGCTGATCACCAAGGTCGGCGGCGCGATGCTCGTGGCCGTCGGCGTGCTGCTCGTGACCGGGCAGTGGTCGGAGATCATCGTCCACCTGCAGGTGTGGGTCGGCGGCTTCAGGCCGGTGATCTGATGAGCGCCCCCGACGACCTCGCCTCCGCCGTACGGGACGAGCCCGCGACCGAGGCACAGGCGCAGGAGCGGACGAAGCCCGTCGGCCTGGGCCCTGTCGGCTGGACGCGCTGGGCCTGGCGCACGCTCACCTCGATGCGCACGGCCCTGATCCTGCTGTTCCTGTTCGCGCTCGGCTCGGTCCCCGGATCCGTCTACCCGCAGCGGGGCGTCGATCCGGGCAGGGTCGCGCAGTACTTCAAGGACAACCCGACCCAGGCGAAGTGGCTCGACCGGTTCTGGCTGTTCGACGTCTTCACCTCGCCCTGGTTCGCCGCGATCTACCTGCTGCTGTTCATCTCGCTGGCCGGCTGCGTGTTCCCGCGCGCGCTGACCCACGTCAAGGAGATCCGGCGCCGGCCGCCCGCCGCGCCGCGCAACCTCCTGCGCCTGCCGCACAGCGAGGCGTTCGAGGGCGGGCTCACCCTGGAGCAGGCCGCCGCCACGCTCAGACGCAGGCGGTTCCGCGTGGTCACCGGTGACGGCTGGGTGGCGGCGGAGAAGGGCTACCTCCGCGAGACCGGCAACCTCCTGTTCCACGTCGCGCTGCTCGCGCTGCTGTTCGCCGTCGGCGCCGGAGGCCTGTACGGCTACCGCGGCAACGTGCTGGTGGTGGAGGGAGACGGCTTCTCCAACGCGGTGGCGGCCTACGACCGCTTCATGCCCGGCAGCCGGGTCACCGCCGAGTCGCTGGAGCCGTTCTCCTTCACGCTGAAGGACTTCCAGGCCAGCTACGTCGCCGCGGGGGAGAAGCAGGGCCAGCCGCTCGACTACGTCGCCAAGCTGACCGTGCAGGACTCGCCGACGGCCGCGCCGCGCGAGGCGGACCTCAAGGTCAACGACCCGCTGGACGTGAACGGCACGCTGACCTACCTGATCGGGCACGGCTACGCCCCCACGTTCCGGGTGACCGACGGCAAGGGCCAGGTGGCCTACGACGGCCCGGTGCCGTGCCTGGCCGACGACCAGGCCACGTACACGTCCGAGTGCGTGATCAAGGTGCCGGACGCCCAGCCGACCCAGCTCGGGTTCCTGGCGCGCTTCCTGCCCACGACCGTGCCGAACGGCGCCTCCTGGGTGTCGGTCTTCCCGGGCGCCGCGAACCCGACCGTGCAGGTCTTCCCGTTCGCCGGCGACCTCGGGCTGAAGTCGGGGCAGCCGCAGTCGGTCTATCAGCTCGACACCACGAACCTGAAGCCGCTCGGCAAGATGTCGGCCCAGCCGACCCCGCTCAACGTGGGCGAGACCAAGGAGCTCGCCGACGGCGCCGGGAAGATCCAGTTCACCGGCGTGAAGGAGTGGATCAGCCTCCAGATCACCTACGACCCGGGCCGGGAGCCCGCCCTGCTGGCGGCGGCCGCCGCGGTGATCGGGCTCGTGCTGTCCCTCACGATCCGCCGCCGCCGCCTCTGGGTGCGCGTGAAGGACGGGACGGTCACGGTGGGAGGATTGACCCGCACCGAAGGCGGCGGCGCGGCCTTCGCCGACGAGTTCGCCCAGATCGTCACCGCCCTGCGCGGCGGCCCGCCCGAGAAGCCGGAGGCCGCCGGGACGAGCGAGCCCGGTCATGGGACGCCTGAACCGGCCGAGCCGGACAAGGCTGGGAGCGCCGGGCACGTCGCGCCGGACGCGCCCACCGGAAACGCTGCGCCGGGCGCCCGCCCGGACGAGGAGTGAGTGATGCCCGCCCCGGTAACCCAAGCCGTCAACGAGAGTCTCGCCACGCTGAGCGACCAGCTCATCCTGGTCACCGTCCTGCTGTATCTCGCCGCGATGATCTGCTACGCGCTGGATCTCGCCTTCGGCCGGGCCCGCACGGTCGTGTCCGCGCGCCGGCGGGAGCTCGTCGGCGCGGGCGGTCCGGCGCTGTCCGGTGACACGACTGGTGACACGACTGGGGGCACGACGGAGGATCCAGGCCCGCAGCCGGTCGCGTGGGCGGTCCGGGCGGGGACCGTCGGCGTGGTCCTCACCTGGATCGCGTGGGCCGGCAACCTCGCCGGCATCCTCACCCGCGGCATCGCCGTCGACCGGTGGCCGTGGGCCAACATGTACGAGTTTGTGGTGGCCATCTGCTTCGCCGCCGTCACCGCGTTCCTCGCGCTGATGATCCGCCAGCCGATCCGCTTCCTCGGCGCGTTCGTGACCGTGACCGCGGCGCTCGGGCTGGGCTTCGCCGTGCTGTTCCTGCACGTCCAGGCCGGCCCGGTGATGCCCGCGCTGCACTCGTACTGGATCGCGATCCACGTCACGGCGGCGATCGTGGCCAGCGGGCTGTTCATCGTGGCGGGCGTCTGCGCGATCCTCTACCTGATCCGCAAGGACGGGCGGCCGTCGGTGCTGCCGAGCAGGGAGGGCCTGGAGCGCGTCGCGCACCGCGCGATCGTCATCTCCTTCCCGATCTGGACCTTCGCCGTCATCGCGGGCGCCCTGTGGGCCGACCGGGCGTGGGGCCGCTACTGGGGCTGGGATCCCAAGGAGGTGTGGGCGTTCGTCACGTGGGTCGTCTACGCCGCCTATCTCCACGCCCGGGCGACGGCCGGGTGGCGGGGCAAGGCCGCGATGATCATTTCGTTGGTCGCCTTCGCCTGCCTGCTGTTCAACCTGGTCGGCGTCAACATCTTCTTCTCGGGACTGCACTCCTACGCCGACGTGCCGAAGTGACGGGCCGCGCCTGAGGGATGGACGGCGCCTGAGGGATGGACGGCGCCTGAGGGATGGACGGCGCCTGAGGGATGGACGGCGCCTGAGGGATGGACGGCGCCTGAGGGATGGATGGCGGCTTGGGGGGAATCGGCCGCCCGAGAGGCGATCAGTCCTCGTCGCGCAGGCGCCGCTCCAGGCTGCGCAGGAACTCGGGGTCGTCGTCGGGGCCGCGGGGCGCCTCGCCGCTCCGGGCCCACCCGCCGTTCCCGGCCGCGTACATGGCGTGCCGGGGGCGGGGGCGACCCACGAGGAGCCAGGTCAGCGCGCCCACGTCCGCCAGGAAGATCACGATGAGGACCCACATGAACTTGGGGAGATTACGCACATCCTGCTCGGGGGTCGTGATCACGTCGAACAGGCAGTAGAGCCAGAGGGCAAGCAGCGCCAGGCCGATAATCACGCTAGGCATGCCCACACGGTAAGCCATACCGGCGACTGATCGTGTCCGGCTTTGGGGTGACGGGGGCAGCCCGGCATCGTACGGTGGACCGGTACACGGCACGCGGAGCCTGTTAGAGGGGTGCGATGGCGGAGCCGGGCGACAGGGGCCGCCACCGGCGGGGGTCGCGGTGGTGGCAGCGAGGGCCCTACTGGTCCTCCCACCGCCGTACGGACGTCCCCGAACGCCCTCCCGATCGCGCCGCGGAACGTGTCTCCGACCGCACGGCGGAGCGGGCCCAGGAACGGCCCGCGGAACGGCCCGCGGAACAGCCACAGCGCCGCCGCGCTCTGTGGGACGCACAGCGGGATCCGCAGTGGGATTCACAGCGGGATCCCCAGTGGGATTCACAGCGGGACTCGCGGCGGGACGAGTGGGGCGCCGACTGGGCCGGATGGCCGCCGGAGCGGCCCGTGGATCGGGCCCACACGGTCACCGCGCCCGTGGTGGACGACCGGCCGCAGTACACCTGGCAGGACTTCGAACTCGACGACCTGCCGACGCGGGCCGCCCCCCACCCTCCCGACGCGCCCGACCTGCGGGACGGCAGGCGGCACTGCGGACCGCTGGAGCGCATCCTGCACCGCGAGTGGGACGCCGCGGAAGGTCCTCCCTCCGCCGACGCCGTACGGGCCGTGGACAGCCTGGCGAGCCTGCCCGAGCGGCTCAAGACCAAGCTCGCCATCGGGCTCGAAGGCATCTACGTCGGGCGCGGCGGGGTGCCCGACCTGGACGACATGGGCTACCTCCGCGGCGCGCCGCTGCCGTCGGGACGGGCCACCTGGGACATCTGCGCCGGCGCGTACGGCGACCGCAAGATCGTGGTGGGGGACCGGCCGTCGCCCACGCCCGACGTCATGATGCACGAAGTCGGACATGCGCTGGACGACGTGGACGCCGGTCCGGGAGAGTGGGTGTCGGACTCTCCGGAGTTCGCGGCGCTCTACGAGGAGTGCCTGCCGCTGTTCGCGTCGTCGTTCCACCGGCAGCCCGGCGGCCTGGGGCGCAAGGAGTTCTTCGCCGACGCGTTCGCGGCGATCGCGTCCCGGCAGCGTCCGGCCCTGGTCGACATGCTGGGCGGCGACACGCGGGCGGCCCTCGACGTCATGCTCTTCTTCAACCGGCGTTACGGAATCTAGGTGATTCGGATGTACGTGATCCGGCTCGGCGACGGGACGCTGCGCGTGCCCAGGTCACTCACCACCGATGACGGGCGCCTCATCGGCAACGCGTACGTGGAGGTCGCCCCGGGCGAGCCGGACTACGAGCGCTGGCTGGCCGAGTCGATCACCGAGGAGGAGGACACCGAGCGCCGGCGCCGCTGGCGTGAGGGCGACGACGCGTTGGAGCAGGCGTTCCTGGCCTTCAAGGCGGAGCAGGACTGACGTTCCGGCAAGGGAGCAGGACAGGCCGGGACGCAGACTCGACGCGGGGCTGACTCCGGTGACCCTGCGGCGTCCGGGTAGCGCGCAGGATCACCCGGTGCTGGTACTGCGTCAGACTCGCGGGGAGTCGCCGTTCGGCCGTTCGGCCGTGAGGACGTCCTCACCGCGAAGGAGGGCGTGCACTTCCGATTCACGGAACCGCCTGTGCCCCCCGGGGGTACGGATGCTGCTGATACGCCCGGCCGCGGCCCAGCGGGTCACGGTCTTCGGGTCGACCCTGAAGAGAGCGGCAACCTCTCCAGGAGTCAGCAGTCGCTCGCTGCTACTCTCCACAATCTCTCCCCCTCGCGTCCCGCGTCCTGCAGCGGGCGGACAGGTAACCAGTGTGCCGAGCGAAGCCTGATTTATCCGTGGTTTTCGCAGAAGATCACGGGTTGTTACCGGCTCAGTGCCCGATTGTTATATGATAGAGCCTCTTTGGGGCGCTCATGGGTGTTTCTTTACAAAAGCGCCTTGTTGTGAACACTAGCAGTGCCCGCAGCAGATGCGAAGAGAGACCGGCGCGTCGGGAGAGTGACGTAACCTCGACGCTGTGCATCCGGTTGTCGTTTACACCCTTTCGCGCCTCGGCCTGTTCGCCGTGGCCCTCGGCGTCCTGTATCTCGTCGGCCTGCGGTCGTTCCCGTTGCTCCTGCTCGCGGTCCTGGTCAGCGGTCTGGCCAGCTACGTGCTGCTGACCAAACAGCGCGACGCGGTGAGCGAGCGCATCGCCGGGAAACGGCGGGAGACGGGGAAGAACTAGGTCGCCGGGAACATGCCGACGCGGGCATGGTACTCATGCCCGAGCTCCGTCGTGTCGCTTCCCACCAAAAGACCTGTCTTTACGGTCAGGAAGGCCTTTACCCCGATTCCCCTTTCCCGCGTCGGGTTCCAGCGCAGCGCCCTGCCCCTGACCGGGTCGATCGCCCCGATCCCGGGCCGGTGGACCGCTCCGGGACCGGCCGTGTCGGCGCCCCGGGGGTTGTCCAGCCAGCGCTGATGTCCGCCCACGTAGACGGCGGACCCCGTGACCGCGACCGCGTACAGGGAGTCGCCTCCGGTCAGGTTCACCCAGGTCGGACGGATCGCCTCGCCCTTCGCGTACGTCTCGAACCTGGCGGCCGAGTCGCACAGCTTGGACGTGCGCGGCGCCGGCCCGCCCGTCGTGACGACCACGAAGTAGCGCCCGTCGGGAGACAGGTCGAGCCCCCGCACGTACGACGGGAAGTCCGGCTTGCACGCCGGGGCGTACGCCTCGGTGCGCCAGTCGGCCACCCGTCCGGTCGTCAGGTCGATCACGCCGAGCTGCGGGCGGCGCAGGCCGTCGAGCGTGGTGAACGCGCCGTCCACGACTAAGCGGTCGCTGACGGCGGCCATCGCGTAGATCCGGGGATCGCCGCGGCGCCCGTCGCCGGGCGTGACGGTGAACCGGGGGTCCACCGCGCCGGTCTCGGCGTCCACCCGGGCCAGCGCGGTGCGCGGGCTGCGGCCGATCCTGCTGAAGTCGCCGCCCACGTAGAGCGCGCCGCCCAGCCGCACCAGGCTGGTGACCTCCCCGCCGTAGACGGGGGCGGAGAAGTCGTCGACGGGATTGCCGTCGGACACGCGGAGACGGACCAGGCCCCGGGACGGCGCGCCGAACGCGCCGCCCACGTAGACCGTGCCGCCGGGACCGGCGGCCAGTGCGGCCACCGGCCCGTCGAGGTCCGGCGCGAAGTCGCGCAGGACGCGCCCGGTGTAGAGGTCGAAGGCGAAGACGTTCGCCCGCGGCAGGTCCTCGCCGCCCCGGGCCTCGCGGACCGCGCTGAACTCGCCGCCCACGACGACGGTGCGGCCGACCAGCGCGAACGCGGTGACGATGCCGTCGAGCACGTGCGGAGTGGTGTTCACCGGGTTCTCCGCGACCACACGGGGCTGCGGGACGCCGGCGGACGCCGGTACGGCATGGATGACGGCGGCGCATGTGACGAGCGATGCGACCGGGAGCAGTGCGGTGGTGACGCGCATTCCCCAATTTCTAGCAGACGCAGCGTAATCGATGAACTACGTTCCGCTCATCCGGCGGCGGCGGTGAGGGGGCGCGCCCGTCGCCGCCTAGGCTTGCGTGCATGACGCGCGCATCGCTGGACAAGCAGCCGCACGAGGTCGCCGCGATGTTCGATCGCACGGCCCGGCGCTACGACCTGGTCAACGACGTCCTCTCGCTCGGCCAGGACCGCCTGTGGCGTAAGGCCACCGCGGCGGCGATCGACGCCGGGCCCGGCGAGCTGGTCCTCGACCTCGCCGCGGGCACCGGCACCTCGACCGACGCGTTCACCGCGCTCGGGGCGCGGGCGATCGCCTGCGACTTCTCGCTCGGGATGCTCCGCACCGGCGTGGAGCGGCGCGGCGGCTCCGGCCTGTACGGCGGGGGAGTGCGCGGGGTGACGTTCGTCGCGGGCGACGCGCTGCGCCTGCCGTTCCGCGACGGGACGTTCGACGCGGTGACGATCTCCTTCGGCCTGCGCAACGTGGCCGACACCGTGCAGGCCCTGGGCGAGATGCTGCGGGTGACCCGCCCGGGCGGGAGGCTGGTGATCTGCGAGTTCTCCCGGCCGACGCCCAAGTCGTTCGACCTCGTCTACTCGCAGTACCTGATGAAGCTGCTGCCGCCGGTGGCCCGGATGGTCAGCTCGAACCCCGACTCCTATGAGTACCTCGCCGAGTCGATCCGCGCCTGGCCCGACCAGGAGGCGTTGGCCAAGATCATCCAGGAGGCCGGCTGGCGGAAGGTGGCCTGGCGCAACCTCACGCTCGGCATCGTGGCCCTGCACCGTGCCGTCAAGGAGCGGTGACAGATGCTTACCCATACCCCTCTGACATTGCGCCGCGAGTAGGGGTTAGACTGCGGCGCGACAGTTTGTGAAGTTGTTCACAAAGGCACGAAGGTCTAAACCAATTCGAGGCCTTCCTTCCCTGGAACGGACAGGTCCCCGTGAGCGAGCAACCCCGCGTGACGCGGAGAGATGTCGACGCCGACGTCATCGTCGTCGGTGCGGGTCCCGCGGGTGCGACGACGGCCTTCCACCTCGCCCGCGCCGGTCTCGACGTGCTGCTGCTGGAGAAGACGCGCTTCCCGCGGGAGAAGGTCTGCGGTGACGGTCTCACTCCGCGGGCGGTGAAGGAACTCGTCGCCATGGGCGTCGACATCGACGCGCCCGGCTGGATCAGGAACAAGGGGCTGCGCGTCTACGGCGGCGGCGTGCGTCTCGAACTCGACTGGCCCGAGCTGTCGAGCTACCCCGACTTCGGCCTCGTGCGCACCCGCGCCGACTTCGACCAGATCCTCGCCAGGCACGCCGAGCGCGCGGGCGTCCGGCTGCGCGAGGGCGTGAACGTCACAGGCCCGCTGCTCGACGAGCGCAGCGGCCACGTCGTGGGCGTGACGGCCAAGGCGGACGGCGAGGAGGTGTCCTACCGCTCGCGGCTCGTGGTGGCGGCCGACGGCAACTCGACCCGGCTGTCGCTCGCGATGGGCCTGCACAAGCGCGAGGACCGCCCGATGGGCGTGGCGGTGCGCACCTACTACAAGAGCCCCCGGCACGACGACGACTACCTGGAGACGTGGCTCGAACTGTGGGACGGCGACCGGCTGCTCCCCGGCTACGGCTGGATCTTCCCCGTCGGCGACGGCACCTCCAACGTCGGCCTCGGCCTGCTGAACACCAGCGAGGCCTTCAAGAACATCGACTACCGCGACCTGCTGCGGCGCTGGATGAAGAACACGCCGCAGGAGTGGGGCTTCACCGAAGAGAACATGACGGGCCCGATCAGGGGCGCCGCGCTGCCGATGGGCTTCAACCGGCAGCCGCACTACACCCGCGGGCTGGTTCTCGTGGGCGACGCGGGCGGGTCGATCAACCCGTTCAACGGCGAGGGCATCGCGTACGCCATGGAGACCGGCCGGACCGCGGCCGAAGTGGTCGTCCAGGCGCTGTCGCGGCCGACGCCCGCCCAGCGTGAGCGCGTCTTACTCGCGTACCCGCGTATCCTCAAAGACGCCCATGGCGGATACTTCACCCTCGGCCGCCTGTTCGTGGAGGCGATCGGGAGGCCGCGAGTGATGAGCTTCGCCACCCGGCACGGGATGCCCCATCCCACCCTGATGAGATTCGCCTTCAAGCTGCTCGCTAATCTCACAGACCGGCGGGGCGACGTCTCCGACCGAATAATCAACGCCCTGTCCAAGGTGGCTCCGCCATCATGACCGAAGCCAGCATGACTGAAGCCCGCATGACCGAGACGACGCGCACATCGGCGCCGGCCCCGAAGGTGGCCGCCCGGACGGCCGCGCTCTCCGGCATTCTCGTGATCGCCCAAATTCACCGAGTAAGCGAGGACATGTAGCCATGGAGCTGTATGTGCCGATCGTGGTGCTCGCGGTCCTCGCGGCGGGATTCGCCGTGTTCTCCGTGAGCATCGCGCCCTTCACCGGGCCGAAGCGCTGGAACCGCGCGAAACTTGACGCCTACGAGTGCGGCATCGAGCCGACTCCGCAGCCGGTCGGCGGCGGCCGCTTCCCGCTGAAGTACATGATCACCGCGATGCTGTTCATCGTGTTCGACATCGAGATCATCTTCCTCTATCCGTGGGCGGTGGCCTTCGACAAACTCGGCGTGTTCGGGCTCGTCGAGATGGTGCTGTTCATCGTCACCGTTCTCGTGGCGTACGCCTATGTCTGGCGGCGTCGCGGCCTCGATTGGGATTAGCCATGGGTCTTGAAGAGAAACTCCCGAGCGGGTTCGTCCTCACCACCGTCGAGCAGGTGGCCGGCTGGGCCCGGAAGAACTCCGTCTGGCCTGCGACCTTCGGTCTCGCGTGCTGCGCCATCGAGCTGATGGCCACCGGCGGTCCGAAGCACGACCTGGCCCGCTTCGGCATGGAGCGCGCCTCCGCCTCCCCGCGGCAGGCCGACCTGATGATCGTGGCCGGCCGGCTGTCGCAGAAGATGGCGCCCGTCCTCCGCCAGATCTACGACCAGATGGCCGAGCCCAAGTGGGTCATCGCGATGGGCGTGTGCGCGTCCAGCGGCGGCATGTTCAACAACTACGCCGTCGTGCAGGGCGTGGACCACGTGGTGCCGGTCGACATCTACCTGCCCGGCTGCCCGCCGCGCCCGGAGATGCTGATCGACGCCATCGTGAAGCTGCACGACAAGATCCAGAACATCAAGTTCGGCGCGCACCGGGAGAAGCAGATCGAGGAGCTGGAGCTCCAGGCGCTGCGCACGCTGCCGCTGATCGACCAGGGGGCCGGGAAGTGACCACCGAGAACCTGCCCGGGCTGCCCGAGGAGCCCGTCGCCCGCAAGGGCATGTTCGGCGTCAAGGACACCGGCGACACCTCCGGCTACAACCGCCTGGTCGTCCGTCGCCCGCCCAAGCTGTCCAGCAGCCGGCCGTACGGGTCGTACTTCGACGAGGTGGCCGACGCGCTGGAGCCGGCGTTCGCCGACGCCGTCGAGCGCGTGGTCGTCGACCGCGGCGAGATCACCTTCCACGTGCGGCGCGAGCGGCTGCCCGAGGTGATGAAGCACCTGCGCGACGACCCCGCGCTGCGGTTCGAGCTGTCGCTCGGCGTCTCCGGCGTCCACTACCCCGAGGAGACCGGCGCGGAGCTGCACGCCGTCTACCACCTGTGCTCCATCACGCACAACCGGCGCATCCGGGTGGAGGTCTCCTGCCCCGACGCCGACCCGCACATCCCCTCCACGGTTCCGGTCTACCCCACGCACGACTGGCATGAGCGCGAGACGTACGACTTCTTCGGAATCGTCTTCGACGGCCACCCGGCGCTGACCCGGATCGAGATGCCGGACGACTGGGAGGGGCACCCGCAGCGCAAGGACTACCCGCTCGGCGGCATCCCCGTCGAGTACCGCGGCGCCGAGGTCCCGGCACCGGACCGGAGGAGGTCGTACTCGTGAGCATCCACGGCGACCTGCACGAGTGGACGAGGGCAGCGAGGAGAGCGTCGTGAGCACCACCGAGACCGAGGGCCGGATCTACGACGTCGCCGGTCAGGACTGGGACGAGCTGGTCAAGAGCGTCAGCGAGTCGGCCGAGGAGCGCCTGGTCGTCAACATGGGCCCGCAGCACCCGTCGACCCACGGCGTGCTCCGGCTCGTGCTGACCCTCGACGGCGAGACCGTGACCGAGGCGCGCACGGTGATCGGCTACCTGCACACCGGCATCGAGAAGAACATGGAGTTCCGGACGTGGACCCAGGGGGTCACGTTCGTCACCCGCATGGACTACCTCGCGCCGATCTTCAACGAGACCGCCTACTGCATGGGCGTCGAGAAGCTTCTCGGGATCAGCGACAGGATCCCGGACCGGGCACAGGCCATCCGGGTCCTGACGATGGAGCTCACCCGGATCTCCTCGCACCTGGTCGCGATCGCGACGTTCGGCATGGAGCTGGGCGCGACCACGCCGATGCTGTTCGGCTTCCGCGAGCGCGAGATGGTGCTCGACCTGATGGAGTACATCACCGGCCTGCGGATGAACATGGCGTACGTCCGGCCGGGCGGCGTCAGCGTCGACCTGCCGGCCGGCGCGGTCGACAAGATCGGCGAGTTCCTCAAGGTCATGCCGGGGCGGATCAAGGAGATGCGCAAGCTCCTCGACGCGAACCCGGTCTACACCCGGCGCACCAAGGACGTGGCCTACCTCGACCTGACCGGCTGCATGGCCCTCGGGGTCACCGGGCCCATGCTGCGCGCCGCCGGCCTGCCCTGGGACCTGCGCAAGTCGCAGCCCTACTGCGGCTACGAGACGTACGAGTTCGAGGTGCCGACGCAGAACACCTGCGACGTGTACGGCCGCTACCTCGTCCGCGTGGCCGAGATGGAGGAGTCCCTCAAGATCATCGAGCAGGCGCTCGACCGCCTGTCCGGCCCGCTCAAGGGCGGCCCGGTGATGATCGACGACAAGAAGATCGGCTGGCCGTCGCAGCTCGCGCTCGGCCCCGACGGCCTCGGCAACTCGCCCGACCACATCGCCCACATCATGGGCAGCTCCATGGAGGCCCTGATCCACCACTTCAAGCTGGTGACCGAGGGCTTCCGGGTGCCGGCCGGGCAGGCGTACGCCTCGGTCGAGTCGCCGCGCGGCGAGCTCGGCGCGCACGTGGTCAGCGACGGCGGCACCCGCCCCTACCGGGTCCACTTCCGCGACCCGTCGTTCACGAACCTGCAGGCGGTGCCCGCGACGTGCGAGGGCGGCATGGTCGCCGACGTCATCTCCGCGGTCGCCTCGATCGACCCCGTCATGGGAGGTGTGGACCGATGAGTTATCAGCCTGAGGTCCGCGAGCGTCTGGAGACGGACGCCAAGGAGATCATCGGCCGCTACCCCCGGCCGCGTTCCGCGCTGCTGCCGCTGCTGCACCTGGTGCAGTCGGTGGACGGCTACATCTCCGACGACGGGCAGGAGTTCTGCGCCGAGATGCTGGGCCTGTCCAAGGCCGAGGTCGTCGGCGTGGCCACCTTCTACACCATGTACAAGCGCAGGCCGGCCGGCGAGTACAACGTCGGCGTCTGCATCAACGCGCTGTGCGCGGTCATGGGCGGCGACCAGATCTGGGAAGAGCTCAGCGAGCATGTGGGCGTCGGCCACGACGAGACCACCGCGGACGGCAAGATCACGCTGGAGCGGCTGGAGTGCAACGCCGCCTGCGACTTCGCGCCGGTCATGATGGTCAACTGGGAGTTCTTCGACAACCAGACCCCGGAGTCGGCCAAGCAGCTCGTCGACGACCTGCGCGCGGGCAAGGAGGTCGCGCCCACGCGCGGCCCGAGCCGGCTGTGCACGTTCAAGGAGGCGTCCAGGGTCCTCGCCGGGTTCCCCGACGGCCAGGCCGGTGACGGCCCGTCGGCCGCCGGCCCGTCGCTGGAGGGCCTGAAGATCGCCAAGGCCAACGGCTGGGAGGCCCCCAAGGCCGAGGGGAGCGAGCAGAAGTGACCACGCGGAGAGAACCCGACGCGGTGAGCGGAGCGGTCCGTGAGGCACGAGCGGCCCGCGTAGCGAACGAGGAGCGGTGAACGACCAATGACGACGCTGACTCCGGTCCTCACCAGGAACTGGGACCGGGCCGACTCGTTCACCCTCGACGGGTACGGCGAGTACGCGGCCGCGAAGAAGGCCCTGGGCATGGACCCCGACGCCGTCATCCAGGCGGTGAAGGACTCCGGCCTGCGCGGCCGTGGCGGCGCGGGCTTCCCGACCGGCATGAAGTGGGGCTTCATCCCGCAGGGCGACGGCAAGGCCCACTACCTCGTGGTCAACGCCGACGAGTCGGAGCCGGGGACCTGCAAGGACATCCCGCTCATGATGGCCAACCCGCACGCGCTGGTCGAGGGCGTGATCATCGCGTCCTACGCCATCCGGGCCAACCACGCGTTCATCTACATCCGCGGCGAGGTGCTCCACGTCATCCGCCGGGTGCAGGCCGCGGTCCGGGAGGCGTACGAGAAGGGCTACCTCGGGACGGACATCCTCGGCTCGGGCTACGACCTCGAACTCGTCGTGCACAGCGGCGCCGGGGCGTACATCTGCGGCGAGGAGACCGCGCTGCTCGACTCGCTGGAGGGCTACCGCGGCCAGCCCCGGCTCAAGCCGCCGTTCCCGGCGGTCGCCGGCCTGTACGCGTGCCCGACCGTGATCAACAACGTCGAGTCGATCGCGAGCGTGCCGAGCATCGTGGCCAACGGCGCCGACTGGTTCGCCGGGATGGGCACCGAAAAGTCCAAGGGCTTCGGCATCTTCTCGCTGTCGGGCCACGTCACCCGGCCGGGCCAGTACGAGGCCCCGCTGGGCATCACGCTGCGCGAGCTGCTCGACATGGCGGGCGGCATCCGCGAGGGTCACGAGCTGAAGTTCTGGACGCCGGGGGGCTCCTCGACGCCGATCTTCACGGCCGAGCACCTGGACGTGCCGCTCGACTTCGAGTCGGTCGGGGCCAAGGGCTCGATGCTGGGCACCCGCGCCCTGCAGATCTTCGACGAGACGACCTGCGTGGTCCGGGCCGTCCTGCGCTGGACCGAGTTCTACGCGCACGAGTCCTGCGGCAAGTGCACGCCCTGCCGTGAGGGCACCTACTGGCTCAAGCAGGTGCTCAAGCGGCTGGAGAAGGGCCAGGGCTCCGAGGAGGATCTGGCCACGATCACCGACATCGCCGACAACATCCTCGGCCGCTCGTTCTGCGCCCTCGGCGACGGCGCGACGAGCCCGATCCACTCGTCGGTGAAGCAGTTCCGCGACGAATACCTCAAGCACTTCGAGATCGGCGGCTGCCCGTTCGATCCCGCCGCTTCCACGGTGTGGGGGTCCAAGTGACAGTTCAGACGACGCAGCCGGAGCAGCCGGTCGTGGACATGGTCACCCTGACCATCGACGGCTTCCAGATCAGCGTTCCCAAGGGCACCCTGATCATCCGGGCCGCGGAGCTGCTGGGGATCCAGATCCCCCGGTTCTGCGACCACCCGCTGCTCTCGCCGGCGGCCAACTGCCGCCAGTGCCTGGTTGACATCCCCGACGCGGGCAACGGCCGCGGCTTCCCCAAGCCGCAGCCGTCCTGCGCGATCGAGGTCGCCGAGGGCATGGTGGTCAAGACGCAGCTCACCTCGCCGGTGGCCGAGAAGGCCCAGCGCGGCGTGATGGAGATGCTGCTGCTCAACCACCCGCTCGACTGCCCGGTCTGCGACAAGGGCGGCGAGTGCCCCCTGCAGAACCAGGCCATGTCGAACGGCCAGGGCGAGAGCCGGTTCGTCGAGCAGAAGCGGACGTTCGAGAAGCCGGTCCCGCTGTCGAGCGAGGTGCTGCTCGACCGCGAGCGCTGCATCCAGTGCGCGCGCTGCATCCGGTTCTCCGAGCAGATCGCCGGTGACCCGCTCATCGACTTCTTCGAGCGCGGGGCCAAGGAGCAGGTGGGCGTCGCCGACGGCGAGCCGTTCCAGTCCTACTTCTCGGGCAACACCATCCAGATCTGCCCGGTGGGCGCGCTGACCGGCGCGGCCTACCGGTTCCGCTCCCGCCCGTTCGACCTGGTCTCCACGCCGAGCGCGTGCGAGCACTGCGCGTCGGGCTGCTCGCTGCGCACCGACCACCGCAGGGGCAAGGTCACCCGCCGCCTGGCCGGGGACGACCCGCAGGTCAACGAGGAGTGGAACTGCGACAAGGGCCGGTGGGCCTTCACCTACGCCACCCAGCCCGACCGCCTGCGGTCGCCGCTGGTCCGCGACGAGAGCGGCAAGCTCGTCCCGACCTCCTGGCCGGACGCGCTGGCCGTCGCCGCCGAGGGCCTGCTGCGGGCGCGGGGCAAGGCCGGCGTGCTGGTCGGCGGGCGGCTCACGGTCGAGGACGCCTACGCGTACAGCAAGTTCGCCAGGATCGCCCTCGGCACCAACGACATCGACTTCCGGGCCCGCCCGCACTCGGAGGAGGAGACGCGCTTCCTCGCCCACGCCGTCGCCGGCAAGGGCATCGAGGTCTCCTACGCCGACCTGGAGACGGCCCCGGCCGTGCTCCTGGCCGGGTTCGAGCCCGAGGAGGAGTCGCCGATCGTCTTCCTGCGCCTGCGCAAGGCGGCGCGCAAGCGGGGCCTGAAGGTCTACTCGCTCGCGCCGTTCGCCACGCCGGGCCTGGCCAAGATGAACGGCACGCTGATCCGCACCCTGCCCGGCGCCGAGGCCGAGGCGATCGGCGACCTCATCACCGGCGACCTGCTGCCCGCGGGCGCGATCGTCCTCGCCGGCGAGCGGCTCGCCACCGCCCCCGGCGCCCTGTCCGCGCTCGTACGGCTCACGCAGGCCACCGGCGCCCGGCTCGCCTGGGTGCCGCGCCGGGCCGGTGAGCGCGGCGCGCTGGAGGCGGGCGCCCTGCCGGGCCTGCTGCCGATCGGCCGCCCGGCGGCCGACGAGGCCGCCCGCGCGGAGGTCGCCCGGGTGTGGGGCGTCGCCTCGCTGCCCGAGGCCGCCGGCCGCGACACGGCCGGCATCATCGAGGCCGCGCTGAACGACGAGGTCGACGCGCTGGTGGTGGCGGGCGTGGACCCGTACGACCTGCCCGACCCGGAGCGGGCCCTGGCGGCGCTGGAGAACACGCCGTTCATCGTCAGCCTGGAGATCCGCGCGAGCGCGGTCACCGACCGGGCCGACGTGGTCCTGCCGGTCGCCGCGGTGGCCGAGAAGTCCGGCACGTTCGTCGACTGGGAGGGCAGGGGCCGCTCGTTCGGCGTGGCCACGGCCGTCCCCGGCCTGATGAGCGACCTGCGCGCGATCGCCTCGATCGCCGACCAGATGGACGTCCACCTCGGCCTGCCCGACCCGGCCGCCGCCCGGCGCGAGATGGCCGCGCTCGGCGCCTGGAAGGGCACCCGCCCGGCCGCGCCTTCCGTGACCGGCCGCCCGGTCAAGGAGCCGCAGGCGGGCGAGGCCGTGCTGGCGACCTGGCACCTGCTGCTCGACGACGGCCGGATGCAGGACGGCGAGCCCTACCTGGCGGGGACCGCCCGCCAGGTTGCGGCGCTGCTGTCGGAGGCGACGGCCGCCGAGATCGGCGCGGTCGACGGCGGCAAGATCACCATCGGTGACGATGTGGTCGTGCCGGTGCGCGTCGCGGACCTGCCCGACCGTGTCGTGTGGGTGCCGTCCAACTCCGCCGGCCTGTCGGTCACGCGCGAGCTGCGCGCGGTCGCCGGAGACGTCGTAAAGATCGGGAGCGTCTCGTGAACAACCCCGGACCCACGCTGAGCGACTTCGGCCACGATCCCCTGTGGATCAGCATCATCAAGGCCGTCGCGATCTTCGTGTTCCTGATGCTGGGCGTGCTGTTCGGCGTGTGGACCGAGCGCAAGCTCATCTCGCGCATGCAGCACCGCTACGGCCCCAACCGGGCCGGTAAGTTCGGCCTGCTGCAGTCGGTGGCCGACGGCCTGAAGATGGGCCTGAAGGAAGACATCATGCCACGCACCGTGGACAAGGTGATCTACTTCCTGGCCCCGGTCATCATCGCCGTCCCGGCCTTCCTGGCCTTCTCCGTCGTGCCGTTCGGGCCGATGGTGTGGATGTTCGGCCACAGGACGCCGCTGCAGCTCACCGACCTGCCGGTCGCGGTCCTGCTGGTCCTGGCCACCGCCTCGATCGGCGTCTACGGCGTCGTGCTCGCCGGGTGGGGCTCCCGCTCGCCGTACGCCGTGCTGGGTGGCCTGCGCTCGGCCGCGCAGGTCGTGTCGTACGAGATCGCGATGGGCCTGTCGTTCGTCGCGGTGTTCCTCCAGGCGGGCACGCTGTCCACCTCGGAGATCGTGGCGAAGCAGGCGAGCGGCGGCACCTGGGACGTCTTCGGGCTGTCCATCCCGGCGCCGTCCTGGTATGTGGTCTCGCTGATCCCGTCCTTCCTGATCTACGCGATCACGATGCTGGGCGAGACGAACCGCGTGCCCTTCGACCTCCCCGAGGGCGAGGGCGAGCTGGTCGGCGGCTTCCACACCGAGTACTCCTCCTCGCTGAAGTTCGCGATGTTCATGCTCGCGGAGTACGTGAACGTCTTCACGGTCTCGGCGATGGCGATCACGCTGTTCTTCGGCGGCTGGCGGGCCCCGTGGCCGATCTCCCTGTGGGACGGCGCGAACTCCGGCTGGTGGCCGATGCTGTGGTTCTTCATCAAGCTGGTCATCGCGTTCGGCTTCTTCGTCTGGGTCCGCGCCTCGCTGCCGCGTGTCCGGTACGACCAGCTCATGGCCTTCGGGTGGAAGGTGCTGATCCCGCTCAACCTGGGCTGGATCCTGCTGGCCGCCACGTTCAAGGCGCTGCGCATGCCGGAGAGCAACCGGGCGATCATCATGACCATCGGCGCGGTCGTCATCATCGGCGCCTTCGCGATCTGGCTGCGGTTCGACACGGTCAACCAGCGCCGCAGGGAGGCCAAGGCGGCCGCGATCGAGGAGGAGTTCGAGCAGCTGCGCGAGGAGCCGACCGCGGGCGGGTTCCCGGTGCCGCCGCTCGACGCCCCGCACTACCACGGAGTCGTGCCCGCCGCGCGTCTCAATTCCGACGCCGCCAAGGAGGTGACCAGTGGGAGCAACTGATTGGCTGAACCCGATCAAGGGATTCGGCGTCACCTTCCACCACATGTTCAAGAAGCCGGTGACCGTCAACTATCCCGAGGAGAAGCGGCCGACCGCGCCGCGATTCCACGGGCGGCACCAGCTGAACCGGTGGCCCGACGGCCTGGAGAAGTGCGTCGGCTGCGAGCTGTGCGCCTGGGCCTGTCCGGCCGACGCCATCTACGTCGAGGGCGGCGACAACACCGACGAGGAGCGTTTCTCGCCGGGTGAGCGGTACGGCCGCGTCTACCAGATCAACTACCTGCGCTGCATCCTCTGCGGGCTGTGCATCGAGGCGTGCCCCACCCGGGCGCTCACGATGACCAACGAGTACGAGCTCGCCGACTCCAGCCGCGAGTCGCTGATCTACACCAAGGAGATGCTCCTCGCGCCGCTGGGACCGGGCATGGAGCAGCCGCCCCACCCGATGCGCCTCGGCGAGACCGAGGAGGACTACTACCGGTTGGGTCGAAGCAATGGGTGAGTCCATCACGTTCTGGGTGCTCGCGGTCGTCTCGGTGATCGCCGCGCTCGGACTCGTCTTCAGCCGCAGGGCCGTCTACTCGGCCCTCATGCTCGGCGTCGTCATGCTCTCGCTGGCGGTGCTGTACGCGGTCCAGGACGCTCCGTTCCTGGCGGCGGTGCAGATCATCGTCTACACCGGCGCGGTCATGATGCTGTTCCTGTTCGTGCTCATGCTCGTGGGCGTGGACTCGTCCGACTCCCTCGTGGAGACGATCAGGGGACAGCGGTTCTGGGCCATCCTGGGTGGGCTCGGCTTCGCCGTCCTGCTCGCCCTCGGCATCGGCAACGCGGTCGTCGGCTCGCCCAAGGGCCTGGCCGCCGCCACCCGGGCGGGCAACGTGCCCTCCCTGGCCGAGCTGATCTTCACGCGCCACGTGTTCGCCTTCGAGGTCACCTCGGCGCTGCTGATCACCGCCGCGCTCGGAGCGATGGTGCTCGCGCACCGGGAGCGCGCCGAGGCCAAGCCGACCCAGAAGGACCTGTCCCGGCAGCGCTTCGTCGCCTTCGGCAGGACGGGCAAGAACCCGGCCCCGCTGCCCGGCCCCGGCACCTACGCCCGGCACAACGCCATCGACATGCCGGCGCTGCTGCCCGACGGGTCCGTCTCGCCGCTGTCGGTCAACCGGTACATCGCCCGGTACGAGGAGTCCCAGGGCATCCTGCCCCCGGAGGTCGCCCAGGTGCTGGCGCAGGAGGAGGCCGCGCTGCGGGCCAACGGGCACAGCACCCCGACGGTCGCGGACGAGGTCAGGGACGGCGGTCCCGACACCGAGCCGATGCCCGAGGAGGGCGTCGAGGAGGGTGTCGTGGCGGGCCGGATCGTCCGCCCGCGCGGTGAGTCCGAGTCCCTGAGCGAGGAGGACGGCAAGTGACCACGCACTACCTGGTGCTCTCCGCGCTGCTGTTCGCCATCGGCGGCGTCGGCGTGCTCGTACGGCGCAACGCCATCGTGGTGTTCATGTGCGTCGAGCTCATGCTCAACGCCTGCAACCTGGCGTTCGTCACCTTCGCCCGGCAGAACGGCAACCTCGACGGCCAGCTCATCGCGTTCTTCGTGATGATCGTGGCCGCCGCCGAGGTGGTCATCGGCCTGGCCATCATCGTGACGATCTTCCGAACCCGCAGGTCCGCGTCGGTGGACGACGCCAGCCTGCTGAAGTACTAAGAGGTGGCCGTGGAACCCGCTGAGATCATCCAGCACTCCGGCGGAGCGATCGGAGCAGCCTGGCTCATGATCGCTCTGCCCCTGGTGGGAGCGGCGGTCCTCCTGCTTGGCGGCCGGAGGACCGACAAGTTCGGCCACCTGCTGGGCGTGCTCATGGCCGTCGCGTCCTTCGTGGTGGCGGCGCTGTCGTTCGCGCAGCTGCTCGGCTTCGCCCCCGGCGAGCGCCGCCGCGGGATCGAGCTGTACGACTTCATCCCGGGCCTGGCGAAGG
The DNA here is from genome assembly GCF_040644635.1 of Microbispora sp. NPDC046933. Lineage (NCBI taxonomy): Bacteria > Bacillati > Actinomycetota > Actinomycetes > Streptosporangiales > Streptosporangiaceae > Microbispora > Microbispora sp. NPDC046933. The sequence goes on from NZ_JBEYWW010000002.1 coordinate 402,252, forward strand.
TGGGGCTGCTGGTCGACCCGCTGTCGATCTCGTTCTGCCTGCTGATCACCTTCGTGGGCTCGCTGATCCACATCTACTCGATCGGCTACATGGCGCACGACCCGAACAGGCGGCGGTTCTTCGCCTACCTCAACCTGTTCGTCGCGGCGATGCTCCTGCTGGTGCTGGCCGACAACTACGTGGCCCTGTTCGTCGGCTGGGAGGGCGTCGGCCTGGCGTCGTACCTGCTGATCGGGTTCTGGCAGCACAAGCCCTCGGCGGCGACCGCGGCCAAGAAGGCGTTCATCGTCAACCGCGTCGGCGACTTCGGCCTGCTGATCGGCATCTTCACGATCTTCGCGACGTTCCACACGCTGGCCTTCAGCGACGTCCTCGCGAACGCCTCGAAGGCGTCCTCGGGCACGCTCACCGCGATCGGCCTGCTGCTGCTCGTCGGCGCCTGCGGCAAGTCGGCGCAGCTCCCGCTGCAGTCCTGGCTCCTCGACGCGATGGAGGGCCCGACCCCGGTCTCGGCCCTCATCCACGCCGCGACCATGGTCACCGCCGGCGTCTACCTGATCGTCCGGTCCGGCCCGATCTTCCAGGGCGCCGAGACCGCGCAGCTCGTGGTGACGATCGTCGGCGTCGCGACGCTGCTCGCCGGTGCGATCATCGGTACCGCCAAGGACGACATCAAGAAGGCGCTGGCCGGTTCGACGATGTCGCAGATCGGCTACATGGTGCTCGCCGCGGGCATCGGCCCGGCGGGTTACGCCTTCGCGATCGCCCACCTGATCACGCACGGCTTCTTCAAGGCCGACATGTTCCTCGGCGCGGGCTCGGTCATGCACGCCATGAACGACGAGGTCGACATGCGCAAGTACGGCGCGTTGCGCAAGGTCATGCCGGTGACGTTCGTGACGTTCCTCATCGGCTACCTGGCGATCATCGGGTTCCCGCTGCTGTCCGGCTACTTCACCAAGGACGGCATCATCGAGACCGCGATGGAGCACAACGCCGTCCTCGGCTGGCTGGCCGTGCTCGGCGCGGGCATCACCGGCTTCTACATGTCGCGCCTGGTGTTCATGACCTTCTTCGGCACCAAGCGCTGGGAGCCCACGGCCCACCCGCACGAGTCGCCCGCCGTCATGACCTGGCCGCTGATCATCCTGTCGGTCGGCGCGATCGGGCTGGGCGCGTTCCTGGTGCTGGGCAACCGGTTCATGACCTTCCTGTCGCCGGCCGTCGGCGCGCCGGAGGAGATGCCGTCGTTCCACCCGTTCAGCCTCACCGGTCTGGTCACGCTCGCGCTCGTCGCGGTCGGCGCGGCCTTCGCCTGGGTCAAGTACGGCAGGGCCGAGGTGCCCGCGGTGGCCCCGCGCGGCTCGTTCCTCACCACCTTCGCCCGTCGTGACCTGTACGGCGACGCCCTGAACGAGGCGCTGTTCATGCGTCCCGGCCAGTGGCTGACCCGCCTGGCGGTGTTCTTCGACAACCGCGGCGTCGACGGCCTCGTGAACGGCCTGGCGGCCGGCATCGGCGGCACGTCCGGGCGTCTGCGCAGGGTCCAGACCGGGTTCGTCCGCTCGTACGCGCTGTCGATATTCCTGGGCGCCGCCGTCCTGGCCGGTGCCTGGCTCGTCGTAGGGAACCTGTGATGCCCTGGCTTTCAACCCTGATGGGCGTGTCCGTGCTCGGCGCGCTGGGCGTGACCCTTGTCCGCAACGACAAGCTCGCCAAGCAGTTCACCCTCGTGGTGTCGCTGATCGTGCTGGCGCTGACCGTCGCCATGGCGGTCCAGTTCAGCCCGAACGGCGACAAGTTCCAGTTCGCCGAGAAGTACGACTGGATCCCCGCGTTCGGCGTCCACTACGGCGTCGCCGTGGACGGCATCGCCCTGGTGCTGATCCTGCTGTCGGTGATCCTCGTGCCGATCGTGGTGCTCGCCTCCTGGCACGACGCCGAGGCCGGCAAGCGCTCGGTCCGGACGTACTTCTCGCTGCTGCTCGTGCTCGAGGCCATGATGATCGGCGTCTTCGCGGCGACCGACGTCTTCCTCTTCTACGTCTTCTTCGAAGCCATGCTGATCCCGATGTACTTCATGATCGGGTCGTACGGCGGGGCGCAGCGGTCGTACGCGGCCGTGAAGTTCCTGCTGTACTCGCTGTTCGGCGGGCTCCTGATGCTGGTGGCGGTGATCGCGCTCTACTCGATCGCCGGCAAGGGCTCGTTCATGTTCACCGACCTGGTCGGCACCATCCAGGACGTGACGACGCAGAAGTGGCTGTTCCTCGGCTTCTTCATCGCCTTCGCGATCAAGGCGCCGCTGTGGCCGTTCCACACCTGGCTGCCGGACGCCGCCGCCCAGGCCCCGGCCGGCGCGGCCGTCCTGCTGGTCGGCGTGCTGGACAAGGTCGGCACATACGGCATGCTGCGCTTCTGCCTCGAGCTCTTCCCCGACGCCGCGAAGTTCTTCACGCCGCTGGTCATCACGCTGTCGGTGATCGGCATCGTGTACGGCGCGATCGTGGCCATCGGGCAGACCGACATGAAGCGGCTCATCGCCTACACCTCGGTGTCGCACTTCGGCTTCATCGCCATGGGCGTGTTCGCGATGACCACCAGCGCGGGCGCGGGCGCCACGCTCTACATGGTCAACCACGGGTTCTCGACCGGCGCGCTGTTCCTGATCGCGGGCTTCCTCATCTACCGCAGGGGCTCGCAGTTCATCGCCGACTACGGCGGCGTGCAGAAGGTCGCCCCGATCCTCGCCGGGACGTTCCTGGTGGCCGGCCTGTCCAGCCTCTCGCTGCCCGGTCTCAGCACGTTCGTCAGCGAGTTCATGGTGCTGACCGGCACCTACCAGCGGTACGTCGTCCCGGCGGTGATCGCGACGGTCGGCGTCATCCTCGCCGCGATCTACATCCTGTGGATGTACCAGCGGACGATGAACGGCCCGACGGCGGAGTCGGTCAAGTCGCTGCCCGACCTCAACGCCAGGGAGAAGTGGGTGGTGGCGCCGCTCGTCGCGCTGCTGCTGGTGTTCGGCTTCTATCCCAAGCCGCTGCTCGACGTGATCAATCCCGCCGTGAAGGACACGCTGTCCAGCGTCTCCGTCACGGACCCGAAGCCGGCCGTACCCGTTGCTCAGGAGGGCCAGTAGTGAACGGCACGATTCAGGCGCCGAGTATCGAGTACGCCCTGCTGGCGCCGATGCTCGTCGTCTTCGGCGCGGCGATCGTCGGCGTGCTGGTGGAGGCGTTCGCCCCGCGCTACCTGCGCTCGGCGATCCACCTGCCGCTCACGCTGCTGTCGCTGGCCGGCGCGTTCGCGCTGGCCGTCTGGCAGGCGGTCAAGGGCGTGCCCACCAAGCCCGCCGCGATGGGCGCGGTGGCCGTGGACGGCCCGGCCCTGTTCATCTGGGGCACGATCCTCATCCTCGCCTTCGTGAGCGTGCTGCTCATCAAGGACGAGGAGCACTTCGTCGGCTCCGCGGCGGCCGTGCCCGGCTCGGCCGAGGAGGAGCAGTCGCTGGTCGAGCGCGCCGCGCACACCGAGGTCTACCCGCTGCTGCTGTTCGCGGTCGGCGGCATGCTGCTGTTCCCGGCGGCCAACGACCTGCTGGTGGCGTTCGTCGCCCTGGAGGTCATGTCGCTGCCGCTGTACCTGCTGTGCGGCCTGGCCCGGCGGCGCCGCCTGCTGTCGCAGGAGGCCGCGGTCAAGTACTTCCTGCTCGGCGCGTTCTCCTCGGCCTTCTTCCTGTACGGCACGGCCCTGCTGTACGGCTACGCCGGGTCGATCGACCTCGTGAAGATCAACCAGGCGCTGGGGTCGGTCGGCGGCCAGGACACGCTGCTCTACATCGGCGCCGCCATGCTCGGCGTCGGCCTGCTGTTCAAGATCGGCGCGGCGCCGTTCCAGGCGTGGAAGCCGGACGTCTACCAGGGCTCGCCCACGCCCATCACCGCGCTGATGGCCTCCGGCACCCTGGTGGCCGCCTTCGGCGCGCTGCTGCGCGTGTTCTGGGTCGGCCTCGGCGGTCTCGACTGGGACTGGCGCCCGGTGCTCTACGGTGTGGCGATTCTCACGATGGTGGCCGGCGCGATCCTCGCGATCACGCAGACCGACATCAAGCGGATGCTCGCCTACTCGTCGATCGCGCACGGCGGCTTCCTGCTCATCGGTGTGATCGCCACCGGCACCACCCAGGCGCAGAACACCTCGGCCCTGACCGGCCTGCTGTTCTACCTGGTGGCCTACGGCTTCACCACGGTCGGCGCGTTCGCCGTCGTCACGATGGTGCGCGACGCGGGCGGCGAGGCATGGCACCTGTCCCGCTGGGCCGGGCTCGGCAAGCGTTCGCCGCTGCTGGCGGGGGTCTTCGCGTTCTTCCTGCTGGCCTTCGCCGGCATCCCGCTCACCAGTGGGTTCTTCGGGAAGTACGCGGTCTTCCAGGCGGCCGTCGCGAACGGCGCCACGCCGTTGGTCATCATCGGTGTGGTCGCCTCGGCCGTCGCCGCGTTCTTCTACGTCCGTGTGATCGTGCTGATGTTCTTCAGCGACCCGGCCGCCGACGGCCCGTCCGTCGTGCTGCCCTCGCGGGGGACCGCGGCTGTGGTGGGCGTCGCGGCATTGGCTACGGTAGTTCTCGGGGTGTTCCCCCAGCCCGTGCTGGACCTCGCGCACACGGCTGCACAGTCCCTGTTCGTCCGATAGGAGATCTCCGTATGGCCGCGCCGCCCGTAGTGGACATTCCTCTCGTCGACGAGCGGCTGGCCGACGACCTCGCAGGCGGGCTCGCGGCGGTGGAGAAGCTGCTGCGCTCGTCGGTCGAGAGCGAGGACGCCTTCGTCACCCAGACGTCCAGGCACCTCATCGAGGCGGGCGGCAAGCGGTTCCGGGCGATGCTCGTGCTGCTGGCCGCCCAGTTCGGCAACCCGGACGCCCCGGGCGTCGTGCCCGGGGCCGTCGTCATCGAGCTGACCCACCTGGCCACGCTCTACCACGACGACGTGATGGACGAGGCGCCGGTGCGCCGGGGTTCCCCGTCCGCCAACGCCCGGTGGGACAACACCGTGGCCATCCTCACCGGCGACTACCTGTTCGCCCAGGCGTCGGAGATCCTCGCCGACCTCGGCAGCGAACTCATCCGGATCCAGGCGCGTACGTTCTCCCGCCTGGTGCGCGGCCAGATCCGCGAGACGATCGGGCCCGCCGAGGGCCGCGACGCGGTCGCCCACTACATCAGCGTGCTTGCCGACAAGACCGGCTCCCTCATCGCCACCTCGGGCCGCTTCGGGGCCATGCTCGCGGGCGCTCCCGCCGACGTGGTCGAGCGCCTGACCGACGCCTGCGAGGCGATCGGCGTGGCCTGGCAGCTCGGTGACGACCTCATCGACGTGGCCGCGCCCACGGTCGACTCGGGCAAGACCCCCGGCACCGACCTGCGCGAGGGCGTCCGCACGCTTCCCGTGCTGTACGCCCTGGCCTCCGACGACCCCGCCGACGCCCGGCTGCGTACGCTGCTGTCGGGGCCGGTGGCCGAGGAGGACGTCGAGGAGGCGCTGACGCTGCTGCGGGCCAACAAGGCCATGGACCAGGCCCGCGAAGAGCTCATCCGCTGGACCGACCGGGCCAAGTCCGCCCTCGCAGGCCTGCCCGACATCCCGGCCCGTACGGCTCTCATCGCCCTGTGCGACTACGTCGTCGAGCGCACGGGCTGACCATCTTGTAGGGGATCATTGGCCGGGTGAAGATCACCCGGCTGGCGGCCCTGTGCCTTCTGGCGGCGACGTCCTGCGCCGCCGGACACGGCGGCACGCCCGCGACACCGATCCCGGCGACGTCGCGTGCGGAAGAGGGGCAGACCACTGCCCAGCCAGACGCCGAGGTCCTGTTCGGACGCCTGCGGACGGCCGAGTCGGCTCCGCCCGCATCGCCATCGCCCGAGCCGGCTGCGCGCGCGTCGGGACGCCCGTCCCCGGCGCCGTCCGTCGAGCAGGTCTTCGAGGCGAGAGCGATGAAGAAGGGGCGGTCGCTCTCGGCCCCCAACCCTGGGAGCGGCCCCGGTGACCTCCGGCTGAGGGAGGCGTTGCTCACCGGCTACGAGGGGGTCTACGAGTCGATGATCACACCGGGCGTGGTCGTCGCCCTGCCCGCCGCCGAGGGCAGAGCGACGGAGTTCATCTCGCTTCGGCAGGCGGTCGGGGTGTTCGAGAGCTTGTCCGGCTGCGAGCGGTGGACCGTGGGATCGTGGCGCGTCGCACTGCGCGACTTCAATCGGCATGGCGTGCAGATCGCCGCGACGCTGCTGAGCGCGATGGCCGACGGGGCGTGGAAACGGTCGGCGGAGTTCTCCGAGACCGTCGTCACCGGGCCCGCCCAGATGGTGAGCAGTCTCGGCGATCCCGGCGCAACGGCCTCCTGCCGGAAATTCTCCAGCGTGCTGGGCCTCTCGATGAGCGTGAAGCCATTCCCCGTGCCGCCTCTCGGCAGCCGGTCCTGGGCGTTCCGGGTCTTCGAGGAGGAGTCGGTGACGCAGTGGGTCGAGGTGGTGCAGACGCCGCGTTACGTGCTGGAGATTCGGATTCCCACCCAGTCGCCGAAGCCGCGCACCGACCCTGCCGTGCTGCTGCCGCGCATCGCCGAGGCCGCGTACGCCAGGGCGGAGGCGGCGCTGACCTGACGCCGCCGTGACCCGTGGCCGCCCTGGAGTGGCCGGCGGCCGAGCACGAGGTCCGAAAGGGCGCGCCGCTCGCGCCGCCGGTGTCTACTTCTGGTCGGCGAGCCACTCGTCGAAGGTGGTCGGCGCGATGCGGGCGCCTTCCCCGGGCAGCAGCACGTCGCCGGCCATCGCCGGACCGAAGAGCCCCGACCAGGTCGGCACGAGCTTGACCGTCCGGCCGCGTGCCGCGTAGGTGCGCCGGGCCATGTCGACGAGGTCCTGCGGCTCGGGACCGGCCACGTCGGCGTAGCGGCCCCGCGGCTCGCCCACGGCGATCTCGGCGAGGACGTCGGCCACGTCCGCGGGCGCGATCGGCTGCACCAGCAGCGGCGCGATCGTGGCGACGCCGTCCTGCTCGGTCCACCCCGCCACCATCTCGGCGAAGTCGTGGAACTGCGCGACCGGGACGATCGTCCACGGCACCGAACCGGCGGACACCAGGCGCTCCTGCTCCCGCTTGCCGGCGTAGTGGGCGTTGCCCTCCACCCGCTGGATGCCGATGATCGAGAGCAGCACATGGTGGCGGACGCCCGCCCGCTCCTCCGCGGCCAGCAGGTTCCTGGTGGTCGTGCCGAAGTACGCCACCGACTCGTCCCGGTCGGTCGCGGCTGAGCTGATCGCGTCGACGACCGCCTCGACACCGTCCAGGGCCTTGTCGAGCCCCTCGCCCGTCATCAGGTCCACGCCGAGGGACCGGCTGACGCGTACGACGTCGTGCCCGTTCCGTTCGAGGGCGGCGACGGTGAGCTTCCCGATGTTCCCGGTGGCGCCGGCGACTGCGATGCGCATGACTTCTCCTTCGCTAGACGCCTCAGATGCTATCTCGGACAAAATAGATCCGCAATGTCTCCAATAGACTGGAGGGCATGAAGCTGCCTGCGAGCACCGAGTGGGTGTTGCACTGCGCCACCACGCTGGCGCAACTCGAGCCGGGAGCGACCGCGTCGGCGGCGCAGCTCGCGGAGTATTACGACGTTCCGGCGCCCTACCTGGCCAAGCAGTTACAGGCGCTCGTCAGAGCCGGTGTGCTGGCCGCCATGACGGGCCCGCGGGGCGGCTTCCGGCTCGCGCGGGCGGCTTCCGACATCACGTTGCTGCAGATCGTCGAGGCGGTCGACGGTGCCTCCTCGCCGTACGAGTGCCGTGAGATCCGCCAGCAGGGACGGGGCGCGCTGCCTCCCGAGGACTGCCGGCGCATCTGCGTCCTCGCCGAGAAGATGGCCGAGGCGCACGCCGCGTGGCGCAGCAGCCTCGCCGGGGTCACGCTCGCCGACATCCTCGCCGAGCTGCCCCCAACGGCGCCTGCCCGCACTCGGTCACGCATCTCGGCCATCCGCTGACTTCAGCGGCCGGCGAGGAGTTCGACGACGGGGGCGAGGGCGTCGGCGTAGAAGCCGTTGACGGTGACGTACGAGATCCCCAGCTCGTCGCGGCGCCGCAGCAGCACGTCGGCCATCTCGCGGTGCGAGCCGCGCAGCACGGCGGCGGCGTCGGCCGACGTGGTGCGCAACCCTTCGGGCACCCACGGCGGCGGCTCGTCACCGATCTGGAGCAGGTTCATGCTCAGCTCGATGTCGTCGAACCTCGCCCCGGCCAGCTCCCGCAGCGTGCCGACGGGCCCGCGCAGGCCCTCATCCGGTGTGTCGGCCGGTACGGCGAGCGCGACGATGTCCGCCTCCTCCGCGGCCAGCGCCAGCATGCGGGGACCGGCCCCCGCGACCAGGATGGGCGGCCCCTGACGCTGCACGGTGGTCCTGCTCCCGGCGAAGGCCGCCCGCACCTCGCCGATCACCGAACGGACCAGCGCGACGCGCTCACCCGCCGTGCCGTACGGCATGCCCAGCGCGCGGGCCTCCTCCTCGGCGGCGGGACGGCCGGCCCCCACGCCGACCTCCAGCCGTCCGCCGGACAGGAAGTCGAGCCCTGCGAGCTCGTGCGCGAGCTGCGGGGGATTGCGGTACGGCGCGGCCAGCACGAACGTGCCCACGCGCAGCGTCGTCGTGACGGTGGCCGCGGCGGTCATCGCGAGCAGCGGCGGCAGCGTCCCCAGCGTGTCGGGGACGAGCAGGGTCGAATAGCCGAGGTCCTCTGTCCGGCGGGCCGTCGCCGTCCACGCGGCGGCGTCGGGGGCCAGGCCGGCGACCATCCCGAAGCGGAATTCCTTGCTCATGCCGCCGATCCTCGCCGTTCCGGCCGCTCCCGTCGTCCTCCCGCCGGAGGCGGACGCCGTACGCCGGGGGGCGTACTAGACGGTCTCGAGCGCGGCCGCGCGTTCCTGCCGGGCAGTGCGCGCGGAGCGGATGCTGTCCCAGGTGAAGACGCTGAGGGCGAGCCAGACGACCACGAAGCCGGCCCACCGGCTGGCGGGCATCGTCTCGTGAGCGATCAGCACCCCGCACAGGAACTGCAGCACCGGGGCGATGTACTGGAGCAGGCCGATCACGGTAAGCGGAACCCGCAGCGCGGCGGCCGTGAAGAGCATCAGCGGCACCGCGGTGATGAGGCCGGACGCCACCAGCAGCAGCGCGTGGCCGAGCCCGTGATTGGCGAAGGTCCCGGTGCCGTTCGACTGCAGGACGAGCAGGTAGCCCAGGGCCGGCACCAGCAGCACGAGCGTCTCGATGGTCAGGCTCTCCGCGCTGCCCACCCCAGCCGCCTTCTTGATCAGGCCGTACGTGCCGAAACTGACGGCGAGCACGAGCGCGATCCAGGGGAGGCGCCCGTAGCCGAGAGTCAGGATGAGAACCGCGAGCGTGCCCAGCCCGACGGCGATCCACTGCCACGGCCGCAGGCGCTCGCGGAAGATCAGCACCCCGAACAGCACGCTGACCAGCGGATTGATGAAGTAGCCGAGCGCGCTTTCCACCACGTGACCGGCGTTGACGGCGTAGATGTAGACGCCCCAGTTGACCGAGACCGTGACGGCCGCGAGGACGAGGAGGACCAACTGGCGGCGCGTCATCGTGCGGATCCACGACCAGTGGCGGCGTACGGCGAGGACCGTGACCACCACGACCAGCGACCAGACCATCCGGTGGGCGAGGATCTCCACGGCGCCGGACGGCTTGAGCAGAGGCCAGTAGAGAGGGAACAGACCCCACATCGTGTAGGCGGCGACGCCGTACAGGACACCGCGGCGCGTATCAGGCATGAAGCCCATCTTCGCTGCTTACCTCGATTCAGCACAAATAAGGGTCTCTATGTCTGGGGTTTAGAGACGCTTATGTCAGGAACAAGGCCGCGGGACGCCTGGTTGGTGAAGGCAGAGCGGAAGGAAGGTGCGTGATGGGCTGGCTGTTCGGCACAGACAAGACGACGATGGTGGATCCCGCGGACGCCCTGCCGGGCCGTGCCGAGGTCATGCCGGTGGCCACCCGCCACCAGGTCCTCGGTGGACCGCTGGCTCCGCCGTACCCCGAGGGCACCGAGATCGCCGAGTTCGGGCTGGGTTGCTTCTGGGGTGCCGAGCGCAAGTTCTGGCAGACCCCCGGGGTCGTGTCGACCGCCGTGGGCTACGCGGGCGGCTACACGCCGAACCCTACGTACGAGGAGGTCTGCACCGGCCTGACCGGGCACACCGAGGTCGTCCGGGTGGTCTTCGACCCGGCGGAGGTGTCGTACGAGGAGCTTCTCAAGGTGTTCTGGGAGGCCCACGACCCCACCCAGGGCATGCGCCAGGGCAACGACGTCGGCACGCAGTACCGGTCGGCCGTCTACACCCACGGTCCGGAGCAGGCCAAGGCGGCCGTGGCGTCCCGGGACGCGTACCAGGAGGTGCTCACCAAGGCCGGGTACGGCGAGATCACCACCGAGATCGCCCCCGCCGGCGATTTCTACTTCGCCGAGGATTATCACCAGCAATATCTCTTCAAGGTGCCGAACGGCTACTGCGGCATCGGCGGCACCGGAGTCTCCTGCCCCGTCGGCCTGACGGCCGGCGAAGCCTGATCACTCGCCCGGCAGGATCGTGAGTCGTTGCCCCTTGGGAAGATGACGAGGGGCAACGACGAGGTAGTCGCGCTGATCCAGCGTGGCGACTTCGCGAAGGTCGAAGCGTTCGGCCAGGGCTATCACGCAGGCGTCGACGGCTTGAAGCCGGAGCGAGGCGTAGGCCGAGAGCAGTTCGGACATCCGCCGGTAGTCGTGAGGCGTCACCTCGATCACGCGAAGCTCGTCGTCGGCGATGGCGGCGCAGAACTCGGCTGCAAGAGTGGAGCTGCCGCGACGCACCGGATCGGAGAGCAGGTGACAGATCTCTGTCACCGCGAGCGACGGCACGACGAGTTTGGTCCAGTTCTGCGCGAGAAACCGGACGCAGCGAGCGTGGTCCTTGTCGGCCCTGTTGAATGCCGCGACGAGGGGTCCCGTGTCGCAGAGGATCACGCGGTGATCGCTCCGTCGGACTCCTCGTGGTGAGGATAGGTGAGGTACCGGTCATGGTGGACGCCGAGGTCTGCCGGCCCTTGTAGCGCGCCGACGAGCGCGGCGAGATGCCGTGGAAGCGCGGGCGCGTCGAGGGGCTCCTCGATGTCGGCCCGGCCTTCGTTGTCCAAGTCCATGCTGCCAAGTGTAGGCGCCGACCTGCCCGCAACCAGTGAGAAGTCACAGAGCGCGGTGAGGGAGAACTTATTGCCTGAGGTGAATCGCTACCACCAGCAATATCTCTTCAAGGTGCCGAACGGCTACTGCGGCATCGGCGGCACCGGCGTCTCCTGCCCCGTCGGCCTGACGGCCGGCGAAGCCTGATCACTCGCCCGGCAGGATCGTGAGTCGTTGCCCCTTGGGAGGGTGCGAGGGGCAACGACGGGATCGAATTCAGGCTGACGCGCAGCGGTCGAAGGTTCTGCGGTATCGGTGCGCGCGGAGAGCAAGCAGCGCTCACTGCGCCCGCATCCATCTCGTTCGGCGGGCATATCTGCGATCAGTAGTGGCGGGGAGCACGGAGGTCAGCCAGGGCTGGTCAGGTAGCGGGCCAGCCGGGGGAGCCTGCGGGCGACCTCCCCTTCATCGGCGATATCCCAGTCTTGCTCGCCGAACTCGGCCGCCAGAAGCGGAAACCTGCTCCGGACTCCTCGAGCTTCGACGGCGGCGTAGAGATCGTCCATATTCTCGCCGGTGACCTGCTCATAGGCGTCCAGAGCCACGTAGGCAAGGAGTTCGAAGCCTGGATACTCCTCGTCCGACCACGGGAAGCCGCGACGTCGTTCGGCAAACCAACGCCGCTTCAGATCGAGGAGGTGCTCGACCTGCGGCAGTTCCATGACGCGAAACATCCGGCAGGTGCGCAAGCCGCCCATATGAAGCGGTCCGGCGTCCGTGATCGCCATCACCGAACGACGGGCATCTCCCGCCTGTTCTGTACAGGTTGCTGTACAGTAGTCGCATGACCGTGCTGCATGAAGCTGCCGAGTTGAGCGTCACAGAAGCAGCCCAGCGTGGGGTGGCCCGTCTGGTCGCTGATGCTGAACGTGGGACCGATCTGGTGGTGACCCGTCGGCATCAGCCAGTGGCGGCGGTTGTCAGCATCCGTCGCCTGAATGAGCTGGAGGAGGCCGCCGCCGATCTCCGGGACTTGGCGCTCGTGCTCGCACGCTCGGTAACCGACTCTGGAGAGCGTGTATCGCTCGATGACGTGCTCTCCGCTTTCGGGCACACGCGGGAGTCGCTGGCCGCGCTGCCGGACGACGAGTAGACCGTGTCTGACGTCGTCTTCACGGCTTCGGCGGTCGATGACCTGCGGCGAATCGGTCCGGACGCCGCGCCCAAGGTGCTCAAGAAGATCCTTCTTTTGCTCGACAATCCCGAGGCGGGCTATCCGCTGGGCGGGGAGCTGACCGGCTTTCGCAAGCTCGTGGTCGGGCGCAACACCTGGCGGGTCGTCTATCGGATCACGGACGACAAGTCGATCGAGATCTGCGAAGTGTGGGCTGTGGGCGAGAGGGCCGATAGCGAGGTCTACGCCGAAGCCACAGCCAGGGTTCGTGCCGCTGGCAAGGGGCGTCCCGAGGTAGTGCAGCTAGGCCAGATCATCGAACGCCTGGGCGCGCTGGCCGATCACATCCGCGTCGATCAACCGCCTCCTCGGGAGCCGGTGCCGGATTGGCTCGCGGATCGCTTGATTCACACCGTCGGCATGTCTCGTGAGGATGTCGCCGCCCTCGACTTGCAGCAGGCGGTCGACCTTTGGGCTGACTTCCGGTCCAAGCCACGCTAGCGGCGAATTATTGCCCGAAGAGAACCGCTACCACCAGCAATATCTCTTCAAGGTGCCGAACGGCTACTGCGGCCTCGGCGGTACTAACGTCAAGCTAGGTGACCCGTCCGAGTGGGCTGCCTGCCAGACGGGCCTGGTTCCGGCCGAGGAGTAGTTTCCGCAGATCCCGCTGTAAGGCTCGGGCTCGACTCCTGGGCGTGACCCGTCCTGCTGCCTGGCCCTGATCCGTTGATCGCCTGCCGTGTCGGCTCTCTCCGGACTTCGGCCGGCCTCTATATCTCGGCGAGGGAGTAGAGCAGCGCGGCCATGCTGGTGCCGCTCACGAGTTCACCTCTTGCCGACCAGCCGGGGGATGCCGCTCAGCGGCGCCTATTCGACGCGTTCGGCCTCCCAACCCTCCTCTGTGGGCGGGCCGATGTAGGTGGCGCTGTCGGCGTGGAAGATGTGGTGAACGGAGTCGGAGATGCCGTTGGTCGGCTGGACTTTCACCAATGGGCGCATCGGCCCGGGCCGCCAGCCGGTCTCCTCCTCGACTTAGCGCGCTGCGGCGCCCGCAGGCTCCTCTCCATCTTCGATTTTCCCAATGGGAATCTCCCATCCCCAGGAATCGGTGATGAAGCGGTGCCGCCAGATCAGTAGCACCCGGCGCCGTTCGTCGGCGACCACGGCTCCGGCTCCGGGCGCGGTGCGGATCAGCCGGTGGTTCAGATGCCTGCCGTCGGGCAGCTCGACATCCGCGACCCGGATGTCGAGTCACGGGTCGGTGTAGAGGGGCTCTTCGGAGTTGATCTGCCAGCGCATGCGGAGTACTCCCAGCGTGGTTGCCCGATCTGGGTCCCACGCTCCAAGGGCACGCGTGCCTGTTGGCGTACTCGTGTCAGAAACCCTTGGACCTCGGGCGTCGAAGTGGCGATCTTCCCGGAAACGGGCGCTGAGCCGGAAAAACCCTGTGGTTGGTTGTCGTTGTTTGTAGTTGCCGAGCAACGTCAACCGGAAAGAAGGGCCCGGCACCGTGATCGGTGCCGGGCACTTCTGTGCTGGTGGGGACGACGATAGCGCCTGCGCTGTCGTCAGTTCGCCTGCTCCACCTAGTGCTCGTGCTCCCACGCTTCCACGTCGGCGACCTTGCACCGGACGTGCTTGCCGAACTTCATGAAGCGGGGGTCACCGCCGCGACTGTTCCGCGCGTAGACGGACATGAGGGGCACCCCAAGCGATCTGCAAGCTCCTTCGTCGGGTCTTGTACGCCAGCCTGCAGCGAGAGGAAGTGACATGGGCGGGATGACTCGCAGGGTGCAAATGAATATGGCGCTGAGCCTGGGGCTCAATCTGGGTGGATTTAGCGTTTTGGGCCTGCTGGCCGTGGGCTCCCCGATGGCGGGCAACCCCGGCGGGGGCCGAGCTGCTGAACCTTGATCAGTCGACGCACATCGCCTCGTGGGTGGACCGGTACGCCCACGTGCCGCCACCCGGGGAGATATAGATCGAACGCGTGTAATACCTCCCAGCGTCGCAGTCGTGGCCGACCGCGAGGACGGCCTGCCGGGCCCGCTGTTCGGCGGATGCGATCCCGGCTGCTTGGGTGTTGCCTGCTCCGTCGGCGGTGGCGCTGCGGGGAGTGTCATAGCCGTCGGCGTGCGCGGTCACGGGCGAGGTGGTCAGGCCGACCGCCACCACTGCTGAGACGAGGCCGAGCCGGCGGGGCCAAGTGACTTTTTGCATGCTTCTCCTTATGCGGGACGGGCAGGTGATCGATAAATATTGATTTAGCCCGGATCGATACAGCGCGGTATTGCCAGTTGGCCACAAAGATCTGGCGACCGTTGTCCTCGTGACGGAGTACATGGCTAATACGGCAGCCGCCATTTGCAGGGTGAGCTGGGACAATGTGCCCCACTTTGATCGATCTTGTGACGGGAATGCGGTACAACGAGAGCAGCCACTCGTGATCACGTGTGTGAAAATTACACGATTGGGAGCGGCTACTGCCCTCATCGTCGAGGCAGCGTGGGTGCGGCGGAACCTCGAGGAACTGATGAGCGCACTGGCGTCGGACTTCGTCAGGGTCGAGCCCCGGTTACAAGCTGCGCTGATCGGCTCGCGGCAGTGGATCCCCGCCGAGCAGATCAGCGATTTCGTCAAGGCGATCATCACTGGCGGCGCAATGTGGTGGGGATCCAGTGACGCCCGGAGGGGGTCTTCACGTCCCGATGCTCGAAGTCCTTGCAGACGCCGGCCAGTTCTACACCGTCGGTATGTCTCGCGAGGACGTCGCCGCCCTCGACTTGCAACAGACGGTTGACCTCTGGGCTGATTTCCGCTCCAGGCCACGCTAGCCGCGAAGTATTGCCCGAAGAGAACCGCTACCACCAGCAAGGTGCCGAACGGCTACTGCGGCCTCGGTGGCACGGGCGTGGCTTGTCGGTCTGACGTCCGGCGAGGCGTAGGCGTGCGGTGAAAGCGAAGAACGGTCAAGCGGCGTCGATGCACCGCCGTGGGTTCACGGATACCTCAAGGACGATGGCGCGAGCACCGTCGGCGTCGATGAGGTGCTCTTCCACGGTGGGACCGGTGACAGCAAGGCGGCGGCGGTGCAGCCAGCCGAACAGGTCCTGCCCGGCGCGGACCACCCCTGCTGAGGGTGGAACGACCGCTCGTACGACGGTGCGGGCAGGCAGGAAGAGCTGCTCGCCGGCGCCATCGGTGGTCACCGCGGCGGCGAAGCCGCCCGTCGGCTGCCCGCGAAGCCAGGTCAGCAGGGCCGCCGGTGGCGCCGGGCAGACGGCGGCCAGTTCGTCGGGATGGTTGAGGCGCATGTGGCGGACGCGTAGGCGACGGGAGTTCACTGCGGTCTGCTGAGGCAGGATCGACATAGGCACGGCGAGGTGGTCCTCGGCGTGAGCGGCGGTCGCGGCCAGCGCGGCGATGTCACGCCTGATGTTCGCCACGATCTCGGTCAGCGCCTGCCGCAACTGTGTCTCGGGAGCGTCCAGCAGATCGGCGATCTGGCGCAGCGAGAGGCCGAGGTGCTGCAGCCCGCGGATACGTTCGAGCCGGGACAACTCGGCCACGCCGTACCAGCGGTAGCCGGTGGTGCGGTCGACCGCGGTGGGAACCAGCAGCCCGATCTTGTCGTAGTGGCGCAGGGTCCGTTCGGATACGCCGACCATGCGCGCCAGTTGCCCGATCCGCCACATGGCGTCCCCTCTCCTGGCATGTTGACCTTGTCCCTGCGTCAGGGTTCTACCGTCACGATCCATGACTGATCCGAACCCTCGGCGCCGGCTCACCGGTGTGCTGCTGTTGACCTCGCTGGTAGCCATGATCGCCGGTACGGCCATCGTGGTGCCATCGGGGTTGACCCTGAGTCCGTCCGACCCCGGCGCCGCGCTGAACGCGGTACGCGGGCAGGTCAGGCTGCACCTGACCGAGTTGGTCTTCGACGTGCTGGGCTGGCTGGCACTGACCGCGGCCGGGCTTGTGATGGCTGCTCGCCCCGCCGAGACGTCAAGGCCCTACCTGGTGACGCTGGCCGGTGGCCTGCTGGCCGGCGCAGGGCTGGCCGGCCTGCTTCATGACGCCGGAAACCTGGCACTGACCCAGTTGGCCACCCGCCCGACCGCCCCGGCGGCCACCACAGTGGCCTTGGCCGTCCTGCTCACGGCCAAATGGGCAGTCAATCTGGCCGGCCTGCTGTGGGTCGCTGCCACCGCCGCGAGCGCGGTGGGGATCCCGATGCCCGCCGGGCTTCGTGTCACCGGTGTGACCGCCGCACTTATCGGCCTGGCCGCGGTCGTGCTTCCGTGGACGACCGGGACCGACGGCCCCACGGGGGCACTGGAACAGCTCGGGTATGCGCTCCACATACCCGTCATGGTCTGGTACGGGGTCCTGGGCTGGCGGTATCTGCGCAGGCAGCATGCGGTAGTCGCTGCTCTTGATCACCGGTCCGAGCCTCAATAGATCGGATGCCCGAAGCGAAGGTCTACTACCAGCACATCACCATGTGCGGTGGCGGCAGCCTGGAGACGGGGTCCGGGGTCGGAGACGCGCAGGATCTCAGCTGTCTAGCGTTGCTTGAGACGGAGTGCTTCTTTGCGGACCTCGGCCTGGATGGACCGCTCGCGCTCCAGCCACGCCGGGTTCTCCGCTTTCAACGCCTCGATCTCGGCGGTGGTGAGCGGTCCGGTGATCCCGCCTCTGATCAGGCCAGAAATGGAGACTCTGAGCTTCGCGGCGATGACCTGCTTGGGGTGCGGGCCGTTACGGCGCAGGTCAACGAGCCAGGCGGGTGGCGTCGACTGCAACTCGTTCAGCTCGTCCCTGGAGACGACACCCGCCTGGAACTCGGCGGGAGTGGCCGAGAGGAGGACACCCAGCTTCTTGGCCGCGGTCGCGGGCTTCATCGTCTGGATGGTCTTCGGCTTGGGCGAGGTCATAAACGTCAAGAGTAGTCAGTCGGAACGGGTTCCCATGACATCGGTAGCCTGAGGAAGTGACTGATGGAGAGACCGGCAGGGTGTTTCGGCTGGCGTACGTGCCCGGGGTGACACCCGCGAAATGGGTCAACATCTGGACCGAGAGGATGCCCGACGTGCCGGTCACCCTGGTCGCGGTTCCCGCCGCCGAGGTGGTGGGACTCCTGCGAAACGGCGGCGCCGACGCCGGATTCGCCAGGCTGCCGGTCGACCGGGACGGGCTCAGCGTGATTCCTCTCTACGTGGAGACCACGGTGGTCGTGGTGCCCAAGGACCACGCGGTGGCCGCCGCCGACGAGGTGGTCATCGCCGACCTTGCCGACGACGAGGTGTTCCATGCCCTGGACGACACCATCGAGTGGACGGTCCGGCCCGGGCAGCCCGCGTTCACCTGCCCTGCCACAACGGCGGACGCGGTCAAGCTGGTAGCGGCCGGCACTGGGATTCTCCTGGTTCCGCAGTCGCTGGCACGCCTCTACCACCGTAGGGATCTCACATATCGGCCGGTGATCGACGCGCCGCAGTCTCAGGTCGCGCTGACCTGGCCCACGGACGCGACCACTGACCTGGTGGAAGATTTCATCGGCATCGTCCGCGGCCGGACAGTGAATAGCTCGCGGGGCCGTACCCCTGCCTCCCCCGCGGAGAAACCAGCACGGCGGCAGGCACAAAAACCCGCGCAGAACGGCTCCGGTCGCCGGGCCGTGCCAGCCAGCCGTAAGAGGAAGGGCTACCGGTCTCGGTGACCTGCGGCCCCGAACCTTCGGTTCGGACCCGCTCTGCGACGAGGGGGCCTGTCCGGCGTCGATCTTGTTGCGGGCGCCGGTCTTGGTGATCGCGCTGGTGAGGTAGTCGCGTCTGGCGCCCGCCGACAGGTGCAGCCGGGCGGCGACACGGCCTGGAGCCGTCATCGCCCCCGGCCGTGGTGAGTCTGGCTTCGCAGGCGGTGACCACGGCCTGTACACGGTTGGGGATCTACAACCCTTCCAGGCGCGGTGTGGCGTTGTTCGCCTTCGTTGTACGCGAGCGGGTCAGGGTTCCTCGCGCCGGTCGAGGCCGAGCGTGGCGATGAGGTCTTCGTGGAGCTCGAACCAGACACGATGGCAGGAGTCCACGTCGGTGCGGTCGACCCAGGCACCCTCCCCGGCTTGGGCGTGCGCCAGGGCTGTGGTGAATCGTGTGTCATATCCGTGGAACCGCGTGAGGACGCGACCGAGCCGGTCTGCGAGTGGCGTGAGTGCCCGGTCGATGCAGGCGAGCTCATGGAGCACTCCGGCGTCCCAGGCGGGATCGGAGTGGTCGTTGACGGCGAGCCGATCGTGGGCGGTGGGCCGGAGTTGCCAGTCGGTGCAGGCTTGCAGTAGGAGAGCGTTCAGCGGAAGGAACTTGCGGTAGACGTCTCGGACCTCGTCGGCGGCGCCGACGAGTGTGAGCTCGGCCGCGAGCTGGCGCTCGTTCTCGGCCCGGCCCGGTTCGGTCAACGACCAGCCTCCGGTGCCGGCGAAGGCGGTGTGCTCAACCCAGCCACGTGTCTCGGCGTCGTGTAGCACCTCTTTCGCCGTAGCCGCATCGAGCCCGTACCGACGAGCGATTACCGGGGTGTCCGCGAACCCGGTGATGCGCACGGCGTGCAGGACCAGGAGGCCGGGCGGAGAGTCGTGCGTCACGAGCCGGCGCCCTGTCGTGCCGCCAGGCGGGTGTAGTGCTGCTGGCACGCCTGAGCGGAGTTGAACCCCATCACGCGCGCCATCTGCGCCCAGGTCAGGCCTGCGCTCCGGGCGATGAACAGCAGGGCGGACTCGAGTCCTTCGACCTCGGCTCGTGCGGACGGTAGGAGGGCGAGCGCGCTCAGGATGTCCTCCGGGTCCAGGTCGGCGTTGCGCCAGACGGCGAACTGCACAAGGTCGACCGCCGATGGCGGGGCGGGTGAGGGGCGCCACGGACGGGCGTCGAGCTCATCTGCGCCCAGGTCCAGAAGACGTTCACGCGCGTCCCGCTCACGCTGAGCCTGGACGTGGTCAGCGTGCAGCCTGTGAGCGATGTCGTCCTTGCGTTGCATAGGTCTCATACTGCACAATCAACAAATAGTTGTCAACATTTCATTGAAAGGTGGAGCGACGTGGTCGTACCTCTCGTGGAGGCTGTCGTCGACACCTGCGGTGGCAAGGCCGGCGCACTCGGCGCGTTGCGCCGTGCGGGTCTACCGGTTCCTGACGGCTTCGTCGTCCCCTTCGCCGCCTACCTCGCCGCTGTCCATGACCTGAACCTCGGGTGGTTGGCCGGCGAATCGGACGAAGTTGATGCGGCGCGGCAGGCGATCGAGGCGCGCCCGGTCGACGCCGCCCTGATCGATGCGCTGGGACGCGCGCTCGACAAGCTCGGCGATCCGCCCGTGGCAGTAAGATCATCGGCAGCAAAGGAAGACACCGGCCAGGCATCGGCGGCAGGTCAGCACGAGAGCTTCCTCGCCGTGCACGGAGTGAGTGAGGTCGCCAAGGCCGTACGGGCCTGCTGGGCCTCGCTGTTCTCCCCGCGTGCCATCGCCTACCGGGCTGCCTCCGGCCGCAACGATCAACCGTCCGACGATCTTTTGATGGCCGTCATCGTCCAGCGCCACCTGGACGCCGAGGTATCCGGGGTCATGTTCACACCTGCGGACCCGAACGAGGCGACCCGGATCGAGGCGTCCTGGGGCCTCGGCCCCAGCATCGTCGAGGGCAAGGTCACCCCTGACGCCTACCGCGTTTCGGAGGACGGGTCAGTCACCCGCACCGTCGCGGACAAACAGAAGCGCCTTGACCGGCGCGGCACGCAGCTCGTCATCCGCGACGTGCCCACCGCTGTCCGGAACCAGCCGACGGTCGACGACGCGACCGCCACGCAGCTGGCCGAGCTGGGCAAACAGATTGCTGCCACACTCGGTGGACCGCAGGACATCGAGTGGGCGATCGCCGACGGCCGCACTTGGGTTCTGCAGGCACGGCCGGTCACCGCCGCACCCCCACCACCGACACCTCCTTCCGGCGCCTCGGCCATCACAGCCGCCGGACTCACCGGAATGCCAGGCAGTCACGGAACCGTGACCGGCACCGCGAGGATCGTCCGTGGTTTCGGCGACTTCGCGCGCGTGCGCCCGGGCGACATCCTCGTCTGCCCCTTCACCGACCCTGCTTGGACGCCACTGCTACGCATCGCCGCCGGCGTCGTCACCGAAACCGGAGGCGTGCTCTCCCACGCCGCGATCGTCGCTCGAGAGCACGGCATCCCCGCCGTCCTCGGCATCCCGAACGCGACGAGCAGGCTCCGCGACGACACCATCATCACCATCGACGGCACCACTGGCACCGTCACGGCGGCAAACGCGTAGTTGATCACGGCCCTCTGTGACCGCGTGCCATTGCCGGAATCGCACGCCGCCGACATAGCAACAGTGCCAGCAGCGACAACGGCACGGCCCCCGCCTCGTCCGCTGACGATGAACGCACCGCCTGGACGCGCACCGCCAAGCCGGCTCCCTCCGAGCATCCCGCCGTCGAACCCACACGTACCGACTGGAAGGAGACGGGAAAGGGGTCCGCGCGGACTCCCGCCCCTGACTACGCATGGCAACTCGACGCCTCTACCTTGCACGCCACGGCGCAGCCGACGCGTTTGGGGAACTCACCGATATCGGGCGTCGGCAGGCAGGCCTGCTGGGCGAACGGCTCGCCGGCGTGCCGGTCGACGCGGTGTGGCACTCTCCGCTACCACGTGCGGAAGCAAGCGCGCACGAACTCGCGCGTCATCTACCGGAGAACGTGCTCGTAACCGAGGCCGCCGAACTCGTCGACCACGTGCCCTACGTTCCCAGCGCGGCCGAAACGCCCCCGTCCTGGGCCGACTTCTTCGACGGCTATGACGACGCCGAGGCAGCCTCGGGCCAGAGGCTCGCCGAGGCCCTGGTCGCCCGGTTCGCGAAGGCCCCCGACACAACCGGGAAAGGGGTCCAGCCCGACACCCACGAGGTCCTGGTGACGCACGCCTACCCGATCGCGTGGCTGGTGCGGCACGCGCTGGACGCGCCGCCATCCCGGTGGCTCGGGTTGAACAGCGCCAACACCGCACTGACGGTCATCGAGTACCGCAACGGCCTGCCGCCCACGATCGTGATGTTCAACGACATGAGCCACCTCCCGCCCAACCTACGATGGACCGGATTCCCCGAAGGCATCAGGCCGTGAGGTAGCTCCTACTTGCCCGTACGCGCGCCGTCGGCTGCGTAACGCAAGCCGCTGGCCCTTCGAGAACCCTGTGGGCCGGGGCCTGTGTCAGACCTGCTCCAAGGTGCCCAACGGTTACTGCGGCCTCGGCGGCACCGGCGTCTCCTGCCCCGTCGGGCAGCCCCGGCTCATCGAGCGGCTCTCCGGCGTCGGCCCACGTTCCCGGCACCGCGGCCAGCATGCCCGGGTGACGCCCGCCGGACCCGCACCGACTCGTGCCTGCCCCGCCGCACGATTCGCTGCAGCTTGCGACCCCCCTGCTCGGTCAACCGCCGAGCCCTCACCGGCTCCGCCACCGCCCCATACGCGGGGGAGGGCCCGGGGGTGGAGTCCGGTCGGGCGCCACCCCCGGTGATCCTTGCCGATCAGGCGATGGTGCAGGGGCTTCCGTTGAGGGTGAACGCGGTGGGCTTGGCGGCGTTGCCGGTGTGGGTGGCCTGGAATCCGATCTCGGTGGAGGCTCCGGGCGTCAGCGAGCCGTTGTAGCTGACGTTCTTCGCCGTGACCTGTCCGCTGGTGGGGGAGTAGGTGGCGTTCCACCCGTTGGTGATGGTCTGTCCGCCGGGGAGGGTGAAGGTCAGAGACCAGCCACTGATGGTGGAGGAGCCGGTGTTGGTGATGGTGATGTTCTCCGTCAGTCCGTTGTTCCAGGCGTTGACGGTGGCGCTGATGCGGCAGGCGCCCGATCCGTCACTGGGCGACGGCGACGGCGACGGAGAAGACGACGGAGATGACGACGGGGACGACGACGGGGACGACGACGGGGATGAGGACGGCGAAGGTGAGGGAGAAGGAGACGTCGACGGACCGGACTGGAACTGTGTGAAGAACTTCCACACCTCTCCCGAAGTCCAGGTCCTGGCGCCGCTGGTGGAGGTGGACCCGTCGTTCGGAGAGGGGGTGTGATCCCCGTCGAACGCGGCCCAGACGACCGGGTACCCGGCCCGGCACCCCGAGTAGGCGGTGATGATGTGCGTCAGGCTGCCCTGTGCGGGCTCTCGCGGGTTCATGGGGGTGCAGCCGTTGTTCGTGACGAACCTGTCACGCAGCGACCGTCCATTGGAGATGTTGAGCACCGAGTCATGGGTGCCGTGAATGCCCATGTACGCGACGGGCTGCGTGCCGCCGTTGCACCCGCTGAGCTGCGCGCCGGAGTAGACCGCGACCGCACGGAAGATCGTCGGCCGGGCACACGCGACCGCGAAGCTCATCGCGCCGCCGTAGCTCCACCCCATGGCGAAGCGCTGCGTCGTGTCGACACAGAGATCGCCCTCGACACGCTTCAGCACGTCGTCGGTGAAGGTCAGGTCTTCACCGTTGGTGTTGCCCCAGCCATTGTTGATGCCCTGGGGGGCGACGAAGATCGTGCTGTTGTTGGAAAGTTGCTTGAGCCCGTAGTAGGACCAGACGGCTCCGTCCGATCCGCCGCTGTCGACTATCTGGGCGGTGCCGTTCAACCAGTGGTACGCGAAGATCAACCGGTAGGGGCGGCTGTTGTCGTAGTTGTCGGGAATCCTCAGGATCCAAGTGCGATTCTTGCCGCTGGTCGTGATCGTCTGTGAACCGCTTCTCAGCGTCGGGGTCTTGCCGCATCCGGCGGTCGCCGCTGCGACGGCGCCGGCCGAGGACGGCGTGGTCGCGCCGAGGCTGTCGCTCAGTGCCATGCGTCCCGTGGTCAGGACGAGAAGCGCGGCGGCCGCGACGGCGGTAAAGATGGATCTCTGTCTCAACTTCACGCAACTCCCTTTGCCGTTCAAGAATCGACATGCGTCGATAGGGAAGCCATTGGTTTTTTCTCATCCGGTGGAGCGTCCGCGGTCGGCATGCGCATGCCGACCGAGCGGCCTCCCCGGACGGATTCGAACGCTCAGTGAGCCCACCGTCAGTCGACCCGCAGGAGCGCGGCGACCGACCATCGTCGGCGCGCGCGTGCTCGCCTTCCCTGCCGCAGAAGAGAATGGCGAGTTCAGATGCCCGTTAGCGTTGGCATGGCGCTTGCCGTGTTCTCTCCTCGGTTGGGGGAGAACGCGGCGGAATCTCGGAATGCGGCTTCCCATCTGGTGAATACCAGGTGAAGGAGGCGCGTGCCGGAATCTGCCGATCCCGATCGGTTCCGCCTGGCGACTAGCCCATATGTATGTTAGCGCTAACAGTGACGGGGGCGGCTAAGTGCTCCTCTCTGCCGGGCGACTGGAGGTGGTGGTGAAGCGGAGCAAATATGACGTCATGAGATCTGTCAAGAATTTCGCCTTCTCCTCGAGAGCCCCTCGTCTGCAACCGTCCATTCCTTCGGTTTTGACCAGGGAAGAAGCCGCGGCTGCCGTTGACGCGGCGATGAAATTTTCAGCGTCGATGGCTTTGCGCCTCCGGCGGCGAGGCTGCCCGTTTCACTGCCTGCGCGCAGACATACGGTGGCAAAGCGGTCAGGCGGTGGAGAGCCGGCGCTTCTTTTACAGACAGCGGCCCGGCTCGGTTGTCGTAGAAGTCGGCGCCGAGGTCGATGAAACGGGGGTCGGGCCGGACGGCAGGTGCCGGATGATCGTGAGGATGGAGCGACCAGCCGCGACGGCGGCCTGGAAAACGGGCGGGCCGCTCACCATCCGGCTACTGTTGCCTCGCATGACTCACACCGAGACCGAGATCAGCGCGGAGTTGGTGCGGGATCTGCTGCGCGACCAGCACCCCGACCTGGCAGACCGCCCTTTGCGGCTCGGCGCGCGTGGCTGGGACAACCAGCTATGGCGGCTCGGTGACGACCTCGCCGTCCGGTTGCCCTGGGCGACGCAGTCTGCGGACGCGCTGCTGCGCAAAGAGCACACCTGGCTGCCCGTCCTCGCCCCGCGCCTTCCGCTGCCGGTTCCCGTCCCGCAGCGTCTCGGCGAGCCCTCCGCTCTGTTTCCACGACCCTGGATCGTCACCACCTGGGTGCCGGGCGCGCCTGCCGACCGCGCCCCTGTCACGCGCGCCGCGGAGGCGGCCGACGCCCTGGCCGCCTTCCTGACGGCTCTGCACCAACCCGCCCCCGACCAGGCGCCCACGGGCCGGGACCGCGGAGGGCCGCTGACCGGCTACTCCGAGGGGTTCGCCAAGCAGCTCGCCTCGGCCACCGAGATGGGGCTGATTCCCGACCCGGATGCCGTCCGCGCGGTCTGGGACGACGCCGCCGCCGCGCCCGACTGGGCAGGCCCCGCGCTGTGGCTCCACGGCGACCTGCATCCGGCCAACGTCCTCACCGCGGACGGCACCATCTGCGGCGTGATCGACTTCGGCGACCTCTGCGCCGGCGACCCGGCCTGTGACCTCGCCGCCGCCTGGATTCTGCTGCCGGACGGCGCCGCCGACCGCTTCAATGCCGCCTACCAGCCGGCCCCGGACGCCGCGACCCTGCGCCGTGCCCGCGGATGGGCGGTGGGACGCGCCCTCAGCGGCATCCTCATCGGTGAAGCCGGCGTCCGCGGCCGCCCAGGTGGCAAGGCCACGTGGGGCCCACCCGCCCAGGCGGCACTGCGACGCCTCATCGCTACGGCCCCTCCGGCGTAGCCGCTCCTCATGCCCGGCCTTGGGGGTGAGAACGATCAACAGCGGTCCGGGTGGGGGCTGCAGCGGATAGGCGTCCCATTCAACGGCGATGTCACCGACGCGCGGGTGCCGGATGGTCTTTGTACCGTGGACGACTTCCCTGACGTCGTGCCGTGCCCACAGGCGATGGAACTCCGGGCTGCTGATTCTCAGTTCACTCACGACCGCGACCGCCCGTGGGTGATCGGGATCGGTGGAGACGGCGGCACGCAGTATGCCGATGTAGTCCAACGCCATGGCTTCCCAGCCCCGATGGAGGCCGTATCGGCTTGTACAGGTTCGCGGACTGCGGGCACCCCCGCGAGCAGATCACGGGGTGTTCGGCGGACCTTGCGGCCGGCGGAGCACGTCAGCGGGCGAACTTCTCGATGGCGGCCGGGCTGACAGGGGTGAAGAAGTTGACGAGGTTGCCGTCGGGGTCGCGGAACAGGAGCGACCGGTTGCCCCAGGGCATCGTGGTGGGCTCTTTGACGAACTCCTCGACGAAGCCGACCAGGTTCTGATGCACCCTGTCCACGTCGTCGACGAGGAATTCGATGATCACGCTGCGGTTGTCGGCCGGCCGGGCGGCGCCGGGGGCGAAGAGCGGGACGGTGCGGGTGCTGCCGATCGCGAGGGTGGCGGAGGCGGTCCTGAGCTCGGCGAAGTCCTCGCTGGACCAACTGGCCCGCACTCCCGTGGCCCGCTCGTAGAAGTCGACGAGGCGCGCGACGTCGCCCGTGATGATGCGGATCGATACGAAGTCCATGGTGATCTCCCTGGTTTGTGGGGTCGTTCTCACGGGGCACACTAGGACGGATACCGGACAGGAACCGCCCAGTATTTTCACTAGGTTGTGTGACGTGGCTCGACCTACTCACCGCGTGCTCACGCTGTTGGAGCTCCTGCAGTCGGGAGGCATTCGGACGATGGCCGAGCTCGCCGACCGGCTCGGCGTCGACGAGCGCACCGTGCGGCGGTACGTGGACCACCTGATCGACCTCGACGTGCCCGTCGAGTCGGTGCGCGGCCGCTACGGGGGGTATCGGCTCGCCCCCGGATACCGCATGCCTCCGCTCATGCTGAGCGAGGACGAAGCGCTCGCCGTGCTGCTCGGCCTGGTCGCCGGTCGCCGGTCAGGGTTGACGACGACGACGGGCACGGCGAGTGAGACGGCGGCGGCCAAGATCCGGCGGGTCCTGCCCGAGCGGCTCGCCCGCAGGCTCGACACCGTGCTCGGATCCCTCGCTTTCACGGCTTCGCCCGGCGGGTTCGCCGCCCCGGAGACCGCGGTCCTGCTCTCCGTCGCCGATGCGGTGCGCCACCACCGGCCGATCTCCATCAGGTACACCGCCGCCGACGGCCGGCGCAGCGAACGCACGCTGCATCCGTACGGGCTCGTCGCCCATGCGGGCCGGTGGTACGTGACGGGTGCGGATCCCGGGATCGGCGAGGACCGGACCTTCCGGCTGGATCGCATCGCGGATGCGAGGACCCTGCCCGGTTCGTTCGAGCCGCCCGCCGGGCTCGATCCGGCGCAGCACGTCTTGTCAGGGTTCGCCAAGGCTCGGTATCGGCATGAAGTGGTCCTGCGGATCCAGGGGACGGTCGAGCAGATCCGCGCCCGGCTTCCCGCCGGCGTCGCGACTGTGGAGGAGTCCCCGTCCGCGGGAGGCGCGGATCCGGAGACCGAGGGCTGGCTCCGCGTCGAGTTGCGAGCGGAGCGGCTCGACTGGTTGCCTCCGGTGCTCGCGTCGCTCGACCGGCCGTTCGTCATCGAGCGGCCGGACGAGCTCCGCGGCCTTGTCGTCGCGCTCGCGGACCGGCTGGCGGCCTCCGCCCGCAAGGTCCCGCCGGCGCCAGGCACAGGTGTCGCCTGAGGCGGAGCACTATGGTGTCAAGGCGCCGAACGGCTACTGCGGACTCGGCGTGAGTCGCGCGTCGGCGGAGATGTCCCGGCAGGTGGCGGCCGCGTCGGGACATCTCCGCCGAGGAGGTCTCCACGGCGGCTCGGGGTCAGACTCCGGGACGTACGGCGGTGAGGAAGCCGCTCCTCCAGTAACCGTTGATCTTGTCGACGCTGACCACCGCGCCGCTGTGAGGGGCGCTGATCACCTTCTTGTGCCCTATGTACATGCCCACGTGGCCGCCGCCGTTGGTGAAGATGAGGTCGCCGGGCTTGAGATGTGCCAGGGAGACCTTCTTCTTGACGGCGTCGAGCATCGACCACGTCGTACGCGGGAGCTTGACGCCGGCCTTGCGCCAGGCGAACTGGACCAGCCCCGAACAGTCGAACGCCCGGGGGCCTGTGGCGCCCCATACGTACGGATCGC
This sequence comes from Microbispora sp. NPDC046933, assembly GCF_040644635.1. Lineage (NCBI taxonomy): Bacteria > Bacillati > Actinomycetota > Actinomycetes > Streptosporangiales > Streptosporangiaceae > Microbispora > Microbispora sp. NPDC046933. The sequence continues at coordinate 429,797 of NZ_JBEYWW010000002.1, forward strand.
CGAGGTGCTTCTTCGCCACCCTGATGGCATGCTCGGCCTTCTCCTGCTGGAGAGCGGATTTGGTGAGCTTCTTGGTCGCGGAATCCTCCGCCGCGGAGGACGCGGGGGCCTCGCCGGTCGCGACCCCGGTGACGGGTGGCGTGGGGGGCTCGGGTGAAACGACCCCGGGGGCCGGGGGCGGGGCTGTCACCGTCCCCGGCGCGGCGGCCGCGGGGAGTGCGCTCAGGGCTCCCGCTGAGGCGGTGAGCGCGACGCTACCGATGGTGACGCAGGCAATGCGGAGCAGAGTGGTGGAGTTGGTAGACAGGGGATCTCTCCCTAGGGTCTTCCGCTTGCGCCTACCGGGTTAGCTGACGGATTCGGGCGGGGAAGTCGCCCTACGGCGCTGGCGCGCCGATTCACCCCAGACCTTCGTCGAAGGTCGACTGGTTCCCCGGCTCCGGGCCTCCTTGCTGCACGGATTCGGCATCACCGGCGCCCAGGGGGGCGGAGAGGACATGGCGACGGTGACAGTGGATGTTCGTTTCGAACACGGCCGGGCCGGGTTCGTAACGGCGGCGTCACGTGGACCCCGTCGTAGGGCAAGGAAACTACCAAGTAGCCCCATATTGTCGCAAAGGGTGCAAAACGGTAAGGATCACATAAAAAGGATCAAAATCGTAAAACCGCAGGTCAGGGCAATCATTGGATAAACAAATGTGGCGCTCGTCACACTCGTTGAGCGGTTCCGGGGCCGCCACGGCGGGCGCACATGGTCAGCGAACGGCTCGCGGGGGCGTGAGGTGCGCGGCCGGCGTCTTCGGGCTTCGGTGGCCGTGCGTCAGATGTGCGACGGCACGTCGTACGCGCTGGGCGGTGAGGGGGCTTTGGCCGTCACGGGTGCGCCCTGGTCGGCGGGCAGGCCGTTGCGACGGGCCAGCGTGCCCAGAGCGCTTCGGAGCGCCCGTGTCTCGTCGGGGGCTGAGGCCGTCGGTCAGTTCCGTGTCGAGTTCGGCCGCCGCCGCGGTGCACGCGGCCAGCAGTTCCCGGCCCTCCGTGGTGAGTGCCAGTGTCTGCCTGCGCCGGTCCCCGGGATCGCGCGCCGTACGTGCGTACCGGACCGTCCTGCTGGGACGACGCCGCCTGGCGTGAGACCGTCCTGTCGGCGGGCCGCCCCACCCTGGTGATCCGCGGGGTCACCACGGAGGTCGTGGTGCTGCGCACCGCCCTCGATGCGCTCGCGCATGGCCTCGACGTGCAGGTCCTGGTGGACGCCTGCGGGGGCATCGCCGCCCGCACCGAGGACGCCGCCCTGCGGCAGATCGAGGCCGCAGGCGGCGTGGTGACCTCCGTGGCGGGTTTCGCCGCCGACATGGGCGGAGTGAGGGACTCGCTCCGCCGCATGCTCACCTCTCCGCCTCCGGCCACGCCTCAGCCGGTACGACGACGACAACGCCCCACCGGTTCCCGAGGTCGGCCTGTCACCGCGTACGCCAGAAGGTGCCGTTGGCCGAAGGGTCGTCGGGGTCGCCCTGCGGCACGGTGAACCCCGCACCCCACAGTGTCGCCGTCCCGGGCCTGTGCGCGATCGAGAACAGGGCGGCGTCGGTGCCGGGCTTCCGGGGGATTGGGGCACTCCGCCACGCCGAACCCGTGACGTGCCACAGGGTCGAGTTCCAGTCGCTCTGCACGACCCACACGCCGCCCTCGCCGTCGGGCTCCACCTCCGTGTACGGCTGCGCGTTGGCGGCACCGATCGAGGTGGTCCATGAGCTGCCGTTCCAGCGCATGACCAGGGTGCGGCTGTAGGTCACGTCGTCGCCCTCGTCGTCGGCGCCTTCCCAGGTGACGCCGCCGACGGCCCACACGTTGCCCGGGCCCACGACGGCGATGTCGTGGAGGACAGCGGCGGCGTCAGGGGCGGGAAGCTTGATCGTGGGTGTGGGCGCCAGCGCCCAGGACTTCCCGTTCCACCGCATGATCGCGGGACGATCGCCCTTGGTCCCCGCCGCCCAGACGTCACCGGCCCTGTACGCGTCGACGGCGGCGGCGCGGGCCGGCAGCGGGACGCTCGTCCACGAGGACCCGTTCCAGTGTCTGGCCGAGGCCGTGGACTCGGCGACCGCCCAGACGTCCCTCGCGCCCGTTCCGTCGGCGTCGGTCGCGGAGAAGCCGCTGCCGAGCGAGACGGTGGTCCACCCGCGGCCGTTCCACCGAGCGGCCTTCCCCGGGCCGAAGACCCACACGTTCCTGTTCGAGGTGGCCGCGACGGCCTTCAGCTCGTACGGCGGGCTGCCGGGGACGACCTTCCACGATCCGCCGTCGAACCACTGGACCAGGCCCCGCTGCCTGCCGTTCACCACCCGGTGACCGGCCGCCCACACCGACCCGTCGCCCAGGACGGTGACGTCGTTGAGGACGTCGTCCCCGGGCAGCGTGTTCACCCTGGTCAGCCGCCACGCCGATGCGGCCTCCCCGGCCTGGCGGCCCTGGTGGGTCACGCCCGAGGCCGCCGTGGCCGGCAGGCACGCCAGCCCGAGCGCCGTCATGGCCGAGACGAATACGGTACGCACGATGCTCCCCTCCCGTTCACGAGTACGACGTCCGGGAGAGGTCATACGTTCACGCGGGTGAGGGCGGGACTCACTTCTTCTCCGTCCACGGCTCGTATTCGTCGTCCCCGGGGAGCACCCAGACCTTCACGTCGGGCCTGGTCATCGTCCGTAGCGGTGTCGCCTTGCCGGTCGTCTTCGAGATCCGGTAGACGGCCACCCCTGTCCTGGTCTTCGACCGGACGATCAGGCGTCCCGCCTCGTCGAAGTCGAGATCGTCCATGTGCTGCCCTCGGGGCAATCGCACGGTCACGGTGCCTCTCACCCGGCCGGTACGCAGGTCGAGCAGGCGTATCTTCCGATACTTGGGCCACGAACCGACAGGCGCCGCCGCCGTCACGTAGTCGTTCGCCAGCGCCATCGGCGACAGCCGCGTCTTCAGCCGCAACCGGGCGCGCAGCCCCCGGTCGAACACCGTCACCCGCTCCCCTTCCAGCAGCAGCCGCTTGCTGTCCGGGCTGAATCCCGCGAGCCCCCACGCGTCCGTCCCTCCTGGCGGCGGAAACGTCTTGCCTTTCCGCAGGTCCACCAGGACTCCCAGCCCCGGCGCCGAGGTCCCGGTCACCACGTAACTGCCGTCGTACGACACCGACGGCCACTCCTCGCCGATCGTGTACGCCGTGATGTTCCGGATCGCTCTTTCCTTGCCGTGCAGAGTCCGCTCGACGAACAGCCCGTCCGACTTGCGGAAGTAGAAGAAGTGCCGGCCGTCCCCGCTGATCAGGAACGCCGCCCGCGTCCCGGCGTTGACCGCGTCGCGGGGCGCCACGGCGAGGGCTTCGGGCACCTTCACCACGTCACCGTTGGTCAGCACCAGTTCCCAGGTCTGGGTTCGCTGGGCGTACGCGATCGTGACCGGTGCGGTGGCAGCCGCCGCGGGCTGCCCGCTCAGCGGTACGGCGGTCAGGAGAAGGGTCGCGAGAACCGTACGCAATCTCATGCCGTGTGAGATGCCGGAGAACCGTGAAATGTTGCGGGTTCCGACGAGAGGCGTACCCCCGCGGGGCCGTTGCGTGAGCGGTTCGCGGCGTGGCGGGCCCGGCCGTCGCGACGGCCGTACGAATGACGGTGTGCACGGCTACGAAGCCGGCGTGCGGTAATCCCTGATCGTGATCGCGGTCGCGGCCCTGCGGATCGGCTCGGTGACGCGCTCGATCATGCGGTTCCTTCCCGGCAGATGCGGCATCAGCCGCAGCATCAGCATCTGGAACCGGATCTGCGCCGCGGACTTCAGCACCATGCCCTTGAGGTTGTTCGCGGCGAGCTTCTGGTTCTCCTCGGCGAAGTGCCGCATCTCGCGCTCGTACGCGGCGAACCCGGCGGCGTGGTCTCCCGCCGCCTCGGCGAGGCAGCCCGCGAGAACGTAGGCGCCGGCCAGGGCCAGGCTGGTGCCCTGGCCGGACGCGGGCGAGGCCGCGTAGGCGGCGTCGCCCACGAGTGCCACCCGGCCCGACGACCAGCGGTCCATGCGCACCTGGCTGATCGAGTCCAGGTAGAAGTCCGGCGCGTCCTCCATGGCGTCGAGCAGGCGCGGGACCTCCCAGCCCTGGCCGGAGAAGACGTCGGCGAGCAGCTTCTTCTGCCCGGCGACGTCCCGCCGGTCGCCGGCCGACGGCGGTGAGGAGAAGAGGAACATCGCCTTGGCGTCGTCGCCGCGCCCGGTGCTGTACATCCCGGCGCTTCTGCCCGGGGCCGGATGCATCATCTCCGTGCGGTCCAGGTGGAGATGGTTCGGCACGGTGAAGATCGCGATGTGGTGCCCGAGGTGGTGGACGAACCGGGACTCCTCGCCGAAGACCAGCGCGCGCACGGTGGAGTGCAGGCCATCGGCGCCCACCACCAGGTCGAACGTACGCGGGGAGCCGTTCGCGAAGGTGACGTGCATCCCTTCGGGGGTCTCCCGCAGGGCCGTGATGGAGTCGTCGAAGACGTACTCGACGCCGTCTCCGGTCGCCGCGTGCAGGAGCCGGGTGAGGTCACCCCGCATGATCTCGACGTCGTCACCCTCTCGGCCGCCGAACAGCTGCGCGCTCATCGTGCCGATCTGCCTGCCGCGCGCGTCGACGAAGCGTGCCACCCGCATGTCCGTGCTGTGCCGCCGCACCTCGTCCAGCAGCCCCATGCGGGCGACGACGTCGAGGGCCGCCCCCCGAATGTCGATCTTGTAGCCGCCGTCCCGCAGTGAGGGCGCGCGTTCCACGACGGTCACCGCGAAGCCGTGCTCGCGGAGCCAGAAAGCCAGCGTCAGCCCGGCGACGCTTCCGCCGGAGATCAAGATGTTCGCCATGCCGGGAACTGTACAAGCGTCTCAATCACTTGTCTAGTACGGATGTCCAAGACATTTGTGCTGGCATGGGCTAGGCTCTGAGCATGGGAAACCGGGAAGATCTGCTCGCGGGCGCCAAACGGTGCCTGATGGAGAAGGGATACTCCGGCACCACCGCGCGTGACATCGCGGCGGCCGCCGGCACGAGCCTCGCCGCCATCGGCTACCACTTCAGATCGACGAAGGCCCTGCTCGACGCGGCCCTCATCGAGGCGATGGAGGAATGGGGAAAGGAGATCGAGCAGACTCTCGCCGCCGACGCGTCACTCGACGGCACACCCGCGCAGCGATTCGAGGCGACCTGGACGCGGATCATCGAGTCCTTCGCCAGGATGAGACCGCTGTGGGCCATCCAGTTCGAGCTCATCGCCCAGATGGACCGGCTCCCGGAGCTGCGCGAGGCGTTCGCGACCGCCAACCGGCAGGCGAAGCTGGGCCTGGCGGCGATCTTCGAACAGCTGGATCCGGCCGGGGACGAACGCAAGGCGATGGCAGTGGGCGCGTTCTACCAGGCACTGCTCGGCGGGATGGCGGCCCAGTGGCTCGTCGACCCGGACCAGGCCCCTTCGGCCCGCGATCTCCTCGAAGCGCTGCGCACGATCAGCGCGAAACTGGGGACGGAGTGAACGCCCCGGGCTGACGGCGAGATCTGGGCTCGGGCCGGGATGAGTCGCCGAGGCGGCGGCCCACAGTGGGGGCCGCCGCCCGGTGGGTCACTCGGAGGAGAAGGCGGCGTCGAAGGCGGCGGCCGGTGGGGTGATGGCGTTGAGCGAGCGGATGTAGGCGAGGGATTCCGGTGCGCCGTGCAGCC